>JAXDGY010000196.1:0-15504 GCA_034664785.1 Solirubrobacteraceae bacterium | reverse complement strand
ACGTCGATCAGTACTCCGGCGAGGCCCACAAGGCGGAGGTGGCGCTGGACCGCGCCGGCCTGCGGCCGGTCGAGGAGGTCGTCTTCGTCCAGAGCGACAAGCTCACCGTCACCGATCCGGAGTTCCGGAGCGCGGTGCAGGACGTCACGGGCCGCCTCTCCAAGCTGCAGTACGTCGAGAACGTCCGCTCGCCGCTGACGGGTGACAGCGCCGTCTCGGCCGACGGACACGCCGCGCTGGTGGGCTTCGAGATCGCGGGCGACTCAACCCAGGCCGAGGAGCGCGTCGATCCCAGCCTCGCCGCGGTCGCCGCCGTGCAGGCCGGCCACCCGGGCATGGACGTCGAGCAGTTCGGCGGCGCCAGCGGCAACAAGGCCGTCAACGAGACGATCACCGACGACCTCAAGAAGGCCGGGGAGCTCTCCCTGCCGCTCACGCTGATCATCCTCACCATCACGTTCGGCACGCTCGTCGCGGCAGGCGTGCCCCTGCTGATCGGGATCACCGCGGTGATGGCCGCCCTCGGCCTGGTCGCGATCCCCAGCGCACTCCTGCCGGTCGACGGGAACCTCTCGGCGGTCATCCTGCTGATCGGGCTCGCGGTCGGCGTCGACTACTCGCTCTTCTACCTGCGACGCGAGCGTGAGGAGCGCGCCGCCGGGCGCGGCGAGCGCGCCGCGCTCGAAGCCGCCGCGGCCACCTCCGGGCGCGCCGTCCTGATCTCCGGCGCGACCGTGATCGTCGCGATGGCCGGCATGTTCATCAGCGGCGACAAGGCCTTCATCTCCTTCGCCGAGGGCGCGATCACCGTCGTCGCCATCGCGATGTTCGCCTCGCTGACCGTGCTGCCGGCGATGCTGTCCTGGCTCGGGGACCGCGTCGAGAAGGGTCGCATCCCGCTGCTCGGCCGCCGGCGCCGCCCGGCGGGACAGTCGCGCTTCTGGACGGCGCTGACCGGCCGGGTCATGCTGCGCCCGGGCTTGTCGATCCTGCTCGCGGGTGGGCTGCTGGTGGCGCTGGCGATCCCGGCGCTCCAGCTGAAGACCGTCACCAGCGACATCGACCAGCTCCCGCAGGACCTCGCCGTCATCAAGACCTACGACAAGGTCAAGGCCGTCTTCCCGAAGGAAGGCGTCACGGCGACGGTGGTCGCGCAGGCCGACGACGTGCGCTCCGGCGCTGCCGCCGCCGGCATCTCGGCCCTCCGCACCCGGGTCGACCGCTCGCCGCTCTTCCTCCCCGGGACGGAGGTCATCTCCAGCGCCGACGGCACGGTCGCCAAGATCAACGTGCCGACCCGCGGCACCGGGACCGACGCCGCGGCGACGAACGCCCTGAGTGCGCTGCGGGAGGAGATCGTCCCGGCGACGATCGGCCGGGTGGAGGGTGCCGACGTCAACGTGAGCGGAGATGCCGCCCTGTCGGTGGACTCCGCCAGTCAGCTCAACAGCAGGCTGCCGCTGATCTTCGCGTTCGTGTTCGGGTTGGCGTTCCTGCTGATGCTCGTCACGTTCCGCTCGATCGTGATCCCGATCAAGGCGATCCTGCTCAACCTGCTCTCGGTGGGGGCCGCCTACGGCGTCCTCGTGCTGGTGTTCCAGCAGGGGCACGGGGAGTCGCTGCTCGGCTTCACCTCCAACGGCGGGGTGGCGAACTGGCTGCCGCTGTTCCTCTTCGTGGTCCTGTTCGGGCTGTCGATGGACTACCACGTCTTCATCCTGTCCCGGGTCCGGGAGCTCTACGACGCCGGCCTCAGCACCGACGAGGCCGTCAGGCGGGGCATCTCGACGACGGCGGGGACGGTGACCAGCGCGGCCGTCGTCATGGTGGGCGTGTTCGCCGTCTTCATCACCCTGAGCTTCCTCGACTTCAAGGAGCTGGGGCTGGGGCTGGCCGTGGCCGTCCTGATCGACGCGACCATCGTGCGCGGCGTGCTGCTGCCCGCCTCGATGAAGGTGCTCGGCGACTGGAACTGGTATCTGCCCCGCTGGCTGGAGTGGCTGCCGCGGATCGGCCCGGAGCGCGGTGCTCCCCCGCCCGGCGGGCCGCAGGGCCCGCCGGCCCCCGGGGGGCCAGGGGCCGTCGAGGAGCCGCGACCGGCGCCGGTCGCCGCGGCCACGCCGGAGTGATCGGGCGGCATAGGCTGCTCGCATGCCGCCGCTGACCCTCCACGCCCTGCCGCCGTCGCACCCGTGCCTGACCGTGGCCGCCGCGCTGCGCCTCAAGGGACTCGCGTTCGAGCGCGTCGACCTGAGCGGCGCCTCGTACGGCGAGGAGATGGAGCGCGTCTACGGCGAGGGCCGCCGGACGGTGCCGGGCCTGCTCGTCGGCGACGAGCCCGTGCACGGCTCACGCGCGATCCTGGCCCGCCTGGAGGAGCTGCGCCCCGAGCCGTCCCTCTACCCGTCCGGGCGCGCCGACGCGGTCCGCGAGGCCGAGCGGTGGGGCGACGAGGAGCTGCAGGACCTCGGCCGCCGCCTGCCGTGGGGCGCGCTGCACTTCCGCCCCGAGGCGATGGGCACGTTCGCCGGCGGCCGGGCGCTCGACGCGGCGGGCACGGACTTCGCGATCGCCTTCGTGCGGTCCCAGTGGCGCCACCGCCAGATCACCGCGCAGCGCCTGGCCGAGGACCTCGCCGGCCTGCCGGCGAAGCTCGCCCGCATCGAGGCGCTCGCGGCCGACGGCGTCATCGGCGCCGACGAGCCGACCGCGGCCGACCTCCAGATCGGCGCCACGCTGCGCGTGCTGCTGTGCCTCGGCGACCTCGACGGCCTCCTCGTGGGGCGGGTGACCGAGCGGATCGCGCGCCGCTGGTTCCCCGACTACCCCGGTCGCGTGCCCGCCGGCGCGTTCCCGGCCGGGTGGGTGCCCGCGCCGCTGGGCGGCTGAGGTGCGCCACGGCGCGCGGGTCGCCGGCTTGCGCTGAGCGGTTGCAAGAGGAGAGAAGGGAAAGCGCTCGGGCGTCCGAGCCCGTCGCGCTTCCCCTCCTCTGCGTCAGGAGGTTGGGGGGTCTCCTGCCGGGTGCGGCGATGGGGGGTCGGTCCCGCCGCAGCCACATGGCATCACGGCCGCGCCGCGTGGTGGTCAAGATCCTGGGAACGCGCGCCGTCGCGTGGGCCACTGCAACGCGCGTGCCATGCCGCGGCGCGCGCAGGGGACCGCGCGCGCAGCGAGAACCTCCCAGGCGTCGATCTCGTGAGGAGGAGCAGGACCATGGCTTCAGAGCAGCGCCCGGACGACCAGGGCATCGAGATGGTGCCCGGTGCGCTCGTGCCCCTCGCGGCCGTGGCACGGATGGCCGCGGCCCGCGGCTGCGCGGGCCCGTCGGTCTGCCACCGGGCGGACGGCTGCGCCTGCGAGGACGCCGTCCGCGCCGCTGCGCTGTCGTGCTGCGGGGACCCGACGCGGTACCCGTGGCGGCCCGACGAGGTGGAGCGCGCGACCGACGTCGTCGTCGCCGCGCTGCTCGTCCTGGACTGACCGCGGCGGGGCAGGCTCGCGGTCCGAGGCGTCAGGCCGGGCGGCGCGCGGCCCGGGCCAGCGGCGCCGGCCGGCGCCGGCCCGAGCGGCCGCCGCTCGCGCGCATGAGCTGGCGGGCGCGCTCGCGGAGCAGCAGCACGAGCTCCGCGGTGGGCCGGAACGGGTCGCCGAGCTCACCGGGCCCGTCCAGCGCGACGGCCGCCCACAGCTCTCCCGCGACCTCGGCCACGAGCAGCGGGCCGGCCGGGACGGGCTGGGAGTCCAGCGCGGCCAGCCGGGCCAGTGCCTCGGCGTCGTCCGGGAAGGCGTGGCGGACGGTCACGATCGCCGGCCCGGCGGCGGCCCCGTGCGGGCGGACCGTCGTTCGGCGGCGCGAGGTGAGCAGGTCGCGGAGGCGCTGGGGCATGGAGGGGTCCATTCATGCGGTGACGGGAGTGGAGGGGACCAGATCTGGCGTAGTGGACCGGCACCTGGCATGATTGGCCCATGACGGCAGCCCATCAAGGGCCAATTGGTAGCCACTTCGTGGCAGCCGAGACACTGGTCGCCCAGCTCGGGGCCTGGACGCACCGCGCCGGGCCGCGCTACGTGCAGCTCGCCGACGCGCTGGGCGATCTCCTGGGGCAGGACGGCCTGCCGGAGGGCGCGCGGCTGCCGTCCGAGCGCGAGCTCGCGCTCCGGCTCGGCGTCAGCCGCGGGACGGTCGTCTCCGCCTACGCCGCGCTGGCGGAGCGCGGGGCGGTGACGCGGCGCCAGGGCAGCGGCACCCGGGTCGCGGGCGACCGGAGCAGCCCCGGCGCCGCGGCGGTGCTGCGCAACCCGCAGTTCGGCCGCTTCATCACCGGGCCCGAGGTCCCGATCGACCTCTCCTTCGGCGCGCCGCACCTCGACGACCTCGTCGCCGGCCTGCAGGGCGGGGTGGCCGAGGCCGCCCGCGCCGGCGTGCCGGCCCACGGCTACGCGCCCCTCGGGCTGCCCGGGCTGCGCGACGCGCTGGCCGGGCGGATCAGCGCCCGCGGCGTCCCCTGCCGGCCCGAGGAGGTGCTCGTCACCACCGGCGCGCAGGGGGCGCTCGCCCTGCTGACCGCCGCGCTCGTGCGCCCCGGCGATCGCGTCGTCGTCGAGGCACCGACCTACCCGGGGGCCATCGAGCTGTTCTCGCGGGCCGGCGCGACGCTCGTCGCGCTCGAGCGCGACCACACCGGCCCGCGCCCCGAGGACCTGCGGCGGGCCCTGAGCGGCGTCGGCGCCGCGCTCGTCTTCCTCGTCCCGACCTGCCACAACCCCACCGGCGCGGTCATGCACGAGCAGCGCCGGCGCGAGCTGCTCGCGGTCTGCACGGAGCACGGCGTGCCCGTCATCGAGGACGAGACGACCGCCGAGCTGCTGTGGGACGGGACCGCCCCACCGTCGATGGCCTCGCGGAACCCGGACGGCGTGATCTCCGTCGGCTCGTTCTCCAAGGTCCTCTGGGGCGGGCTGCGCGTGGGCTGGATCCGGGCCGCGCGCCCGACGATCCTGCGGATCGGGCGCCTCAAGGCGGCCCAGGACCTCGGCTCCGGCCTCCTCGACCAGGTGGCCGTGCTGCGGGTCTGGCCGGAGCTGGACGCGATCGCCGAGGCGCGCCGCGGGCAGGCGCGCCGGCGCCACGACACGCTGACCGCCGCGCTCGCCGCGCGGCTGCCCGACTGGCGCATCGCGCCGTGCCGCGGCGGCTACTCGGTGTGGGTGCGCCTGCCGCACGGCACGGGCGACGACCTCGCCGCGGCGGCGCTGGAGCAGGGCGTCGCGGTGTCGAGCGGGAGCTCGAGCGCGCCGCAGGACCTGTTCCTCGACCACGTGCGCCTGTGCTTCGCCGCGCCGCCCGCGCAGCTCGAGGAGGCGGCCGAGCGCCTGGAGGTCGCGTGGCGGGTGGCTGCCGCGCGGTCGGCCGTGGCGGCCGGGTGAGCGCGCCGGGCGAGGACCGCGCCGTCCTCGAGCCGGGGCCGGCCGAGGACCGCGGCGTCCTGCAGCCGGTGCTGGCGGGCGTGATGTCGTCGCTCGTGGGGTTCGCGAGCTCGTTCGCCGTCGTGCTCGCCGGTCTGCGCGCCGTCGGGGCCGACGCCGGGCAGGCAGCCTCCGGGCTGCTCGTGCTCTGCGTCGGGATGGGCGCGACGGCGATCGTGCTCAGCCGGCGCCGGCGCCTGCCGCTCAACATCGCCTGGTCCACGCCCGGCGCGGCCCTGTTGATCGCGGCCGGGCCCGTCCACGGCGGCTACCCCGCGGCGCTGGGCGCGTTCCTCGCTGCCGGGCTGCTGACGGTGCTGGCCGGCCTGTGGCGGCCGCTCGGGCGCTGGATCGCCGCGATCCCGGCCCCGCTGGCCAACGCCCTGCTGGCCGGCGTGCTGCTCTCGGTCTGCGTCGCCCCCGTGCGCGGGGTCACCGAGCTGCCGTGGCTCACGCTGCCCGTCGTCGTCACGTGGGCGGTCCTCGGGCGCGTCGCCCGGCGCTGGGCGGTCCCCGGGGCGCTGGTCGCCGCCGCGGTGGCGATCGCCGTCGACGGCGCGCTGGCCCCGGGTGCGGCCGACCACCCGCTGCCCACGCTCACGGCGACGCTGCCGGTCCTGGACGTGCGCACCCTGGTCGGCGTCGGGCTGCCGCTGTTCCTGGTGACGATGGCGTCGCAGAACCTCGCGGGCATGAGCGTGCTGCGCCTGCACGGCTATGACCCCGAGCTGCGGCCGATCCTGCTCAGCACGGGCGCGGTCTCCGTCCTCGGCGCGCCGTTCGGCGCCCACGCGATCAACCTGGCGGCGATCACCGCGGGGCTGACCGCCGGCCCCGACGCGCATCCGGACCCCGGGCGGCGCTGGATCGCCACGGTCGCCGGCGGGGTGGCGTACCTGGTGCTCGGGATCTCGGCCGGCCTGGTCACGGCCGTCATCGCGGCCTCGCCGCCCGTGGTCATCGAGGCGGTCGCGGGGCTGGCGCTCCTCGGCGCGCTGGCCGCCGCGCTCGGGGCGGCCACTGCGGACCCGGCCCAGCGCGACGCGGCCATCGTCACCTTCGTGGTCAGCGCCTCAGGGCTGACCCTCGCCGGCATCAGCGCGCCGTTCTGGGGTCTCGTCGCCGGGCTGGCGCTGCTCGCGCTCGCGCGGCGCGCCCGCCCTCAGACGGCGTCCTGAACCGCCGACCGCTCGCGGCGGCGCCGGACCAGCCACCAGGCGATCGCGGCCAGCACGGCCACCACGGAGGCGATCTCGAGGTACTTGAAGGCCTGGTCGATCTGGTCGTAGCTCGCGCCGACCGCCCACCCGGCGCCCGCGAAGCCGAAGCACCAGATCGCCGAGGCCAGCAGCGTGAGGACGGTGTAGGAGCCCAGCGGGCTCTCGAGCACGCCCGCGGGAATGGAGATGAACGAGCGTACGAGCGGCGTCAGGCGCCCGAGGAGCACGGCCCAGCGGCCGTAGCGCTCGAACCAGGCCTCGGCGCGGTCGAGCTTCTCCATGCTCAGGTGGAAGCGGCGGCCGTGGTGCTCGATGAGTGGCCGGCCGCCGATCCGCCCGATCCACCAGCCGACCAGGGAGCCCACGAGGTACCCGAGGGTGCCGGCGAGCGCGAGGACCAGGTAGCTCTCCAGGCCGTGCTGGAGCGTGTGACCGAACACGACGGGGTGCTGGCCGGCGATCGCGCCCGCGGCCAGGGCGCCGGCGTAGAGCATCGTGAGCTCGCCGGCCGCCGGGAAGACGGCGTCGAGCGCCATGATCAGGAACACGGCGTAGGCGCCGTGCTGGCCCACCCAGTCGGTGAGCGTCCCGGTGATGGAGGCGACGACGAGGGCGTGGAGCACGTCAGCCACGATGACTCAGGACCCTGAAGTCCTCCTGAACATGCCCCCGCGCTCAGCCACCGGCGACATCGCGGCGCAGGAACGACAGGTACGCGACGGCGAGGCACGGGAGCGCGTACAGCGCGCAGACCCACGCCGCCCGCACCACCGGCGCCCAGTCCGCGGGCGTGCGCAGGAAGCCCTGCCACGCGTTGAACTGCGTCGGCAGCAGGTAGGGCTGCAGCGCGCCGAGCCCCGGGATGATCGTCACGAGCTGCAGCAGCAGGCTGATCATCAGCGCGCCGACGACGGCGGCCGCCGAGTTGTGGGTCACGGTCGACAGCAGCAGCGCGATCGAGGCGACCGCGATCAGCGGCAGCGCGTAGACCAGCAGGCTGGCGCCGATCAGCCCGAGCGCCTTCCACGCGCTCACGGTCGTCCCCGACAGCGTCACGAGGGGATGGAAGCCGGATTTCGCGACGCCGCCGATGATCGCGGTGACGCCCATCGCGACAAGGGCCACCATCGCGTAGGTGAGCGCGGCCAGCACCTTGGCGACGAAGATCCGCCCGCGGCCGACCGAGCGCGTCAGGATCGTCTTCAGCGTGCCGTTGTGGTCCTCCGCGGCGACGATGTCGCCCGACACCAGCGCGGTGATGAGCGGGAAGAGCCAGAAGGAGCCGAAGATGAGGATCACCGGCGGGATCGCGAGGCCGGACTGGCGCACGTAGCGGCCGAAGGCGACGTCCTCCGGCTGCCCGGACTGCAGGGCGAGCGCGACGACGAAGATGATCGGGACGACGATCGCCGCGGCGAGCCCGAGGTAGGTGCGCTTCTGGGAGACGAGCTTGCGCAGCTCCCAGCGGTAGACGGTCCGCAGCGGGACCATCAGGCCTCCTTCGCGACGCGCGCCGGGGCGGCCGCCTCGGGCGGGGCGTCCTCGGTCAGCCGGAAGAACAGGTCCTCCAGCGTCGCGGTGTGGGGGGCGAGCGCCCGGATCGCGAGCCCGGCCTCGACGAGGGCGACCGAGAGCTGCGCCGCCGCGTCCTCGGTCCCCTCGAAGCGCAGCTCGAGCGGGTCGGCGTGGATCTCGGAGATGCCGGGCTGCGCGCGGCAGACCTCCAGCGCGCGCGCGTCGTCGGTGGTCCGCAGGCGCCAGCCCGCGCCCGCCGTGCGCTTGAGGTCGGCCAGCGCGCCCTCGAAGACGATGCGGCCCGTCCGGACGATCGCCACGCGGTTGCACAGCTCCTCGACCTCGGCGAGCAGGTGGCTCGAGAGCAGGACGGTCGTCCCGGCCAGCGACAGGCGCGCGACGAGCGCGCGCATGTCGCGCATGCCTGCGGGGTCCAGGCCCGTGGCGGGCTCGTCGAGCAGCAGCAGGCGCGGCTCGCGCAGCAGCGCGGCCGCCACCCCGAGCCGCTGGCGCATGCCGTGCGAGTAGCCGCCGACGCGGTGCTTCTGGCGGTCGGTGAGCTCCACGATGTCCAGCACCTCAGCGATCCGCCCGGCAGCGCCGCCGCCGTCGAGGGCCGCGAGCAGCTCGAGGTTCTTGCGGCCCGTCAGGTACGGGTAGAAGCGCGGCGCCTCGACGAACCCGGCCACCCCGTCCAGCGCTCGCGCGCCGTCGTAGAGCGGGTCGCGGCCGAACAGGCGGACCTCCCCGGCGGTCGGCCGGATGAGTCCGAGCAGCATCCGCAGCACGGTCGTCTTGCCCGCGCCGTTCGGGCCGAGGTAGCCGTAGACGTCTCCGGGCTCGACCGTCAGGTCGACGCCCGCCACCGCCGTCACGTCGCCGTACTGCTTGACGAGGCCGCGCGCCTCGACGGGGGGCGCGCCGTCCACGTGTCAGAGACCCCGTGCCGCGGCCTCGGCGGCCGACGGCGGGACGGAGCCGATGATCGTGTACTGCACGCCGCCGCGCTGGAAGCGGACGACGGTGCCGAGCGCGGTGGCGAGCTCCTGACCATCCGTGCCGTCGATCGACACCTTGGGCAGCGCCAGGCCGCCCGTGGCGTCGGGCCCGGTGCCGGCCTGGTCGCCGGGCTTGACCGGCTGCTCGAGCACCGCGATGCCGCCGAGGCCGGCGCCGTAGGTCACCAGCGCGCCGGGGTCCTCGCCGGCGTTCACCAGGCGCACCTCGCGGCGCGGGAGCCCGACGAGCGTGTCAGGGGCGCTGAGCGGGAAGCCGAGCTTGGCGGCGACGGCCTTGGGCCCGGTGACGTCGGCGTTGGTGCCCGAGGGGTCCTTGCCCTGCGCGCCGGAGCTCAGGTCGAGCGCGGTGACCTTCGTGCCGGCCGGCGGCTTGGCGGTCAGGTCGGTGCTCGAGACGGGCCCGAAGGAGATGTCCGTCGCCTTCAGCTCGAGCACGGGCTTCGCGTTGCCGGACGCGTAGACCGCGACGCGCAGCGGGACGCCGGTGGCGGCGTCCCAGGCCAGCTGGGCCGAGCCGATCAGGCCGCCGTCGTGCTTCGGCGAGACCTCGACGGTGTAGGCGGGACGGCCGGCGACGTTCGAGGGCGTGGCCCCGGAGAGCTGTGCCTCGCCCGTGATCTTCGTCAGGAGGTCCTGGATCTTCGTCAGCGAGGGAGCCTGGTGGTCGGTGCCGCCCGTGTCCTGGGGCAGGGTGATCCGGTAGGCCTGGTTGGTGGTGGGGTCGTAGATCGAGACCGCGTTGCCGTCGCCGGTCACCTGCGCGTCGCCGTTGGGGGACTGCAGCTCGAGGCGGAAGCGGCCGTCGGCCGCGGCCCACAGGCGGCCGGTCGCGCCGGACAGCAGCGGGCTCGTGCCGGTGGTGATGCTCGAGGCGTCGATGAGCCGGTTGGTGAAGGTGATGCGTGCCGTCACGCCCTGCGCCGCCGGCGCGGTGAGCGCGTCGTGGATCGCTGTGGCCAAAGGCTTCGGCGCGGGCTTGGCGCCCGCGCCGCCGAGGGCGGCGAAGGCGATCGCGGTGCACGCGACGAGCGCGGCGGCGGTCGCGGCGACGAAGGCGATCAGGCGGGAGGTGGGAAGGCGGCGCAGCATGGGTCTCGCTCACGGTCAGACGGTGGAGCCGTCCACGGTAGGCCGCGGCTCTGACGGGTCTCTGACGGTGTGCCCGTCCCCGGCCGCGGCCGGCAGATCGAGGGCGAACGTGGCGCCGTCGACCGCCACGTCGCCGCCGTGCGCCCGGGCCGTCGCGCGCACGATCGCCAGGCCGAGCCCCGAGCCCGGGCGGCCCCGGGCCCCCGGGGCGCGCCAGAAGCGCTCGAAGGCGGCCTCGGCCTCCCCCGCCGACAGGCCGGGGCCGCCGTCGGAGACCGTGACGCGCGCACGGGCGCCGGTGCGGGCGACGGCGATGCGCACCGGCGGGCGCCCGTGCAGCTGCGCGTTGGCCACGAGGTTGCCCACCGCGCGGCGCAGCGCGTCGGGGTCGCCGGCGACGACGACCGGCTGCGGGCCGAGGGCCTCGACCTCGACGTCCTCGCCTGCGGCCTGCGCCACCTCGCGGGCGAGCGCGTCGAGCGCCACGGTCTGCGGCGCCGTGCCGCCCGAGGCCTGGCGCTCGAGCGCGAGCAGGTCGTCGACGAGGCGGCTCAGGCGCTCGGCGTCGGCGCGCAGGTCCGCGAGCGTCTCGTGGTCCGCGCCGTGGCGGGCGAGGTGCTCGACGTTGCCCCGCAGCGCGGTGATCGGGGTGCGGAGCTCGTGCGAGGCGTCGGCGAGGAAGCGGCGCTCGCTGCGCCTGGCCTGCTCCAGCGCGGCGAGCATCGCGTTCAGCGTGCGGGTGAGCTCGCCGACCTCGCCGCCGGCCGCGGCAGGCAGCCGGAGCCCCGGGTCCCGTCTGCGCTCGATGTCATGCGCCGCGACGGCGAGGCGCCGCAGGGGCGCGAGCCCGCGCCCGGTGAGCGCCGCGGCGAGCGCGGCGCCGATCGCCGCGGCGCCCAGCGCACTGAGCAGGATGAGGGTCCGGACGCGGTCGGCGGTGCGCTCGATCTCGCGCTCGGAGGAGGCGACGAGCACGGCCCCGCCACCGGCCACGCCCCCCGTCGCGGTGAGCGGTGCGACGAACACGCGTAGCGGCTCGCCCGACAGCTCGGCGTGCGCGAAGCCCGTGCGCCCGCGGTCGATCGCCGCGGTGAGCAGTCCGCCCGCGGGCAGCAGGCGCCCGCCGAGCGCGGCCGACCGCGCGACGATCCGCCCGCGCCGGTCGACGACCTGCACGAGCAGGTCCTGGCCCCCGTAGGGCGCGTCGAGCGCGCCGGGGCTGGTGAGCAGCGCGGGGGCCGACGCGGACAGCCGCGCCACGTTCCTCGCCTGGCCGCGCAGGCCGCGGTCCTGGGAGGCGCGCAGCTCGTGGCGGACGAGCCCCTGGGCCGCGGCCGCGAGCGCGGCCACGGCGACGAGGACGCCGAGCGCCGCGGCGACCGCGACCCGCAGTCGCAGCGACGGGCCGGTCATGGCTCCAGCACGAACCCGACGCCGCGCACGGTGCGGATCAGGCCGGGCTCGCCGAGCTTGCGCCGCAGGCTCATCACGTGGCGGTCGACGACGTTCTCCACGGCGGCGGCGTCCCACAGCTCGTCGAGCGCCTGCTCCCGGGTGAGCACCGTCCCGGGACGCCGGAGCAGCAGGGCCAGCAGCGCGCTCTCGCGGTCGGTCAGCTCGATCGTGCGCCCGTCGCGCTCGACCTGGCGCGCCACGGGATCGAGCCGCAGCGGGCCGGCCGCCAGGACCGCCGCCCGCGGCCGCCCGCGGCGCTCGATCGCCGCCAGGCGGGCGAGCAGCTCCTCGACGGCGAAGGGCTTGACGAGGTAGTCGTCGGCCCCGGCCTCCAGCCCGGCCACGCGGTCGGCGACGGCGTCGCGCGCGGTCAGCAGCAGGACGGGCGCCGTCAGGCCCCGCTCGCGCAGGCGGCGGCAGACCGCGAGGCCGTCCAGGTCGGGCATCGCGACGTCGAGGACGACGGCCTCCGGGGCCCGGCGCTCGACCGCCGCGAGGGCGGCGCCGCCGTCGGGCGCCGCCTCGACCTCGTGGCCCTCCGCGGCGAGGGTGCGCACGAGCATCCGCAGCACCGACGGGTCGTCGTCGACCACCAGGATGCGGGTGCCCATGCGCACCAGGGTAGGGGCCGGAGAGTCTGTCGAAGAGCAGGCCCGTCGTCTGAGGGGGGCCGGATCGTGGATGGCGGGCGTCGCGCGGATCCGTGATCGATCCTGGTTGGATCCGCGTGGCGTCCGGCGCCGCGAGACGGTTGCCTCAGGCCACGGGCCTTCTTCGACAGGCTCTACAGGTCGCGGAGCTCCTCGATCGCCGGCCGCCGCAGCAGGCGCAGGGTCACGGCTCCGGCCGCCCCGGCCGCGCCCACCGCCAGCGCCGCGACGGCCAGGAGGTAGGCCCAGGGGACCGACAGCGCGGCCGGCGGCGGATCGAAGACGCCGGTCAGGACCTTCACGAGCAGCGCGGACAGGCCCGCCGCGATCGCCGTCCCCAGCACCAGCCCGCCGCCCGTGACGAACGCGGACTCGGCCCAGATGAAGCCGCCGAGCTGACGGGGCTTCGCGCCGAGGGCGGCGGCGATCGCGAACGTGCGCCGCCGCTCCTTGAAGCCGAGGGCCAGCGCCAGGCCGGTCGCGGCGATCGCGAGGACCAGGGCGAAGCCGAGCTCGACGCGGGTCAGGCCCGAGAGCTCCACCGCCGTCAGGTTCGACCCCACGACCTTGCGCTGGTCGACGAGGTCGGTGACCGTCGCGCCCGTCCCCACGGCCCCGCGGACCCGCTGCGCCACCGTGGAGGGGCTCGTGCCGTCGGTCTGGACGAGGAACGTGCCGACCGCGTCGGAGTGGGTCTGCTGTGCGACGTAGCCCTGGTCGGCCACGAAGAACGAGTCCTTCGGGGCCGTCGGGAACTCCTTGGCCACGCCGGCGTAGTGGAACGACACCAGGGCCGGCTTGCCGGTGCGGCCGTCGACCAGGCGCAGGCGCACCGTGTCGCCGGGCTGCAGCTGGAAGTCCTTCACGGTCTCCGCCGAGACGAGGATGCTGTCCGGGCGCTGGGCGAGCTTGGCCATCAGCCCCGAGGCGGTCCCGCCCGCGAACCACGGGTCCTGGAGCTTGCCGGCGGAGGTGATCGACTGCGGGCGCACCCCGTAGAGGTCCTGCAGGTCGGCGCCGATGTAGGCGAAGCGGTGCTGGAGCGGCTCGACGCTCCGGACGCCGGGGACCTTCGCCAGGCGGGCGCCCTCGGCGGGGCCGACGTGCGCGCCGGGCGACTCGGTGACCGTCACGTCGGCGCCGTTGGAGAGGCGCGCGTCGACCTCGGCCTGCTGCTGGTAGGTCGAGTTGAAGACCCCTGTCGAGCCCGCGAAGCCCGCGGTCAGGGCGACGAGCGCGACGGCTCGCGCCAGCAGCATCCGCTGGCGGCCCATCGTGGCCGCGACCGTGGGCGAGAGCTCACCCGCGACGGGGCGCACGAGGCGCGCCAGCGGCGTGCGGCCGCGGACGAGCACCAGGTCCGCGAGGCGGAAGGCGAGCAGCCCGGCGCCGATCCAGGCGAGGATCGGGGCCAGCAGGGCGTACCAGTTCACCGAGACCTGCGGCACGCCCTCGGGGGCGAGGACGAGCTGGTAGCCGTTGCGGGACGCCTGCCAGAAGATCAGCCCGGCGCCGACGAGGCACAGGACGTCCAGCCCGTAGCGCTCCCACGCCGGGGCGCGATCCGTGCGGCCGACCTGCCGGCGCTGGCCGGCGACGGTGAGCGAGCGGGCGTCGCGCCAGGCGGGCAGCGCGATGGCGCCCGCGGCGATGAGCAGTCCTACGACCGCCGAGCCGACCGCCCACGCCAGCGCGGCGCTCGTGCTCGCGCCGAAGCTCGCGGCGCCGAAGGCGATGCGGCCGACCACGAGGGCGGCCCCGAGGCCGACCGCGACCCCGGCGGCGCCCGCGAGCGCAGCCTCCGCCACCGCAAGCCGCACGAGCTGGCGGGTGGTGGCGCCGCGGGTGCGCAGCAGCGCGCCGTCGCGGCGGCGGCGGGAGGCGCCCGCGGCGGCGATCGACGCGGTGATCAGGGCGGCCAGCACGGCGCCCGGGATGCCCAGGACGAGGAACAGGACCTGCGCGTAGAGCGCGTCGCCGCGCGCCTGGTCCAGCGCGGAGCCCAGCGCGTCGCCGACCAGGCCGGCGCCGGCCAGGCGCGTCTCTAGGTTGCGGGCGTGCCCGGACACCTGGGTGAACGCCGCGTTCGGGCTCCCGGGCAGCTGGTGCGACAGGGCCGCGTGGACCTGGGTCTTGACGAGGTCGGGGCGCTTCGCCGCCAGCGGGCCGACGACCTGCGTGTAGACGGACTGCGGCAGCAGGATGACGTTGTCGGGTGGCGCCTGGGCCTGGGCGCCGACGGGGGCGCCGACCTTCTGGAACAGCGAGTCGGCGGCCGGCAGGTCGACCACGCCGTCGACGCGCACCTTGGCCGGCGGCAGGCCCGCGCGGCCGATCGTGATCGTGTCCCCCGGCTGGGCGTGGAGGTTGGCCGCGGTCTGCTGGGCCAGCAGCACGCCGGTCCCGCTGCCGGCCAGGGTCCGCAGCTCGCCGGGGAAGCTCTGGGCGTAGCCGTCGGGAAGCCCGAGGATCTCGCCGGGCCCGGTGGTCTGCACGGTGCCGCCGGCGGAGGCCCGCAGGCCCGTGGTCTTCGCGAAGCCGACGGGCAGTGCCTTTCGCACCGCGGAGTCCTGCCGGACCTGCTTCAGGACGGCGGCGGGGTCGGCCCCGGGCTGCGCCTCGACCTGCCAGTCCACGGGCACCCGGGCGATCGCCCGCTGGGTCATCTTGGAGGTGGTCGAGGAGAGGAAGCTGCCGATCGAGGCCAGCAGCGCGACGCCGACGGCGACGCCGAGCGCGGTCGCGACGACGCGTGAGCGGCGGTGGGCGAGCAGCCCCCGCAGCCAGGTCAGGGCGGTCATGCCGGCACCTCCGTCGACGCCCCGTCGAGGCGGCCGTTGCGCATGGTCCAGCGCTCGGCCAGGCGGTCGGCGATCGTCAGGTCGTGGGTGGCGATGACGAGCGCCGCGCCGGTCCGGTCGGCGCCGGCCAGCAGCACGTCGATGACGCCCTCGGCGCTGGCGTGGTCCAGCTGGCCCGTGGGCTCGTCGGCCAGGATCAGGGCGGGGCGCCCGGCCAGCGCGCGCGCGACGCCGGCCCGCTGGGCCTGGCCGCCGGAGATCTCCTCGGGCAGGCGGTCGCGCTCCGCGG
>JAXDGY010000195.1:0-4565 GCA_034664785.1 Solirubrobacteraceae bacterium | reverse complement strand
CGGCGCGTCACGAGGACGAGGTGCTCCGGCGCGAGGCGCTCCAGCAGCTGTTCGGCGACGAGGCGGCCGAGGTGGCCCGCCGCTCCTGTGACGATGACGCTCATGGAAATGTGCGGCTGATCGAGTGCGACCTTCCGCCCCGAGCACGCTACGGAGGCCGGAAGCGCAGCAGGACCGATCCGAAGACACGGGGTCACCGTACGAGAGGCCAGCCGGACCTAGGGCCTCTGCGCCGTTACCTGGAACGATGCCCATCGCCAGGAACGGAACAGTCAAGCTCCACTGGGAGAGCTTCGGTGAGGGACCGGCCGTCCTGCTCATCGCCGGACAGGGGATGACGGTCGACACGTGGTGGGCGACGACTCCGGTCCTGGCCCGCTCGTTCCGGGTGATCGCCTTCGACAACCGCGACACCGGGCGCAGCAGTCGCCTGCCATGGCCCTACTCGCTGGTGCAGATGGCCCACGACGCCGTGGCGGTCCTCGACGCCGCCGGCGAGCAGCGCGCCCACGTGTACGGCATCTCGCTCGGCAGCATGGTGGCGCAGGAGGTCGCCCTGCGGCATCCGGATCGGGTCCAGGCCCTCGTCCTCGGTGCCAGCTCCGCCGGCGGCTTCGCCGCGTACAAGCCCTCGCCCTCGTCGCTGGCGCAGACGTTCCTCCTGCGCGCCGGGTCCATGGGGCCGGAGGAGGCGGAGTGGGCCGCCGTGCCCTACACCTATGCCGAGAAGACCCGCCGGCTCCACGCGGACCGCATCGCCACCGACATCGCCCACCGGCTGAGCTCGCCGGGTGAGCCCCTCGCCTTCCTGCACCAGGCGGCCGTCGTGGCGACCCACGACGCGTACGTGCGGCTCAACAACGTGACCGCCCCGACGCTCGTGGTCCACGGCGAGGAGGACGTCTTCGTGCCGCCCGCCAATGCGCTGGTGCTGGCCGAGCGCATTCCCGGCGCGAAGCTACGCCTGTGGCCGGAGGCCGGGCACATGTACACGATCGACGAGCCCGAGGCCGATCAGGACATCGCCCGCTTCCTCCTGCACCACTCCGCCATCCGGCCCGCGGGCGACTTCGCCGCTGTCTGACCCGGCAGGCCTCCGCGGCCGTGGCGGCTGGTCCGCGCCGAGACGCACCTTCGTCGGGGTTCCGGTGTTGTGACGTGCGCCATGCTGCGCTTCGTCGTTGCGCTGTCGGTCCTTGCGCTCGCGCCCGCCAACGCGCTCGCGCAGCAGCCGCTCGGCGTGGTGGAGACCACGCTCGGCCGCTTTGACCGGGACACGCTGCGCCCCGTGGGGCCGACGATCTCCGTGCGTGAGCCGCACACGGGTCCCGCCCTCTCACCGCGCGGGGGACGCTTTGCGCTGGGTGTCTCCTCACCCGGCTCCCCGGGCCTGCCCGGCGTCGGGCGCGTCGGCCTGTGGATCGTCGATCCGGCGTCGATGACGATCACGCACGAGGTCCGGACGGGCATCGCCGCCGAGGCCGTCGTCTATCCCGGCGTGGTCGCGGCGCTGCTGCAGGACGGCGGACTTCTCGTCGTCGACCCCGACACCGGGCGCATCCGAAGCCGCCGTCATGTCGGCTACTCCGGTTGCGCTCCGCCGGCAATCCACGCGGCTCGACGCGGGATCATCGTCAACCAGCTGGGGCCCGGCGGCGCCGAGGTGGCCGTCGTCGAGCCCGCAGGGCAGGTGCGCACCCTGCGCATCCCGATCGACACGTCCGCAGTGGGATGCCGGCGGGTCTCGCTGGTGGCCGGCGGCGACCGCGCCTACCTCGTCGGCCGCGACCGCGTCGTCGCGCTCGACCCGCGGGCGCGCCGCACGCGGGTCCATCGCTTCGGCGACCTGGGTCGAGAGCGCTCGGCGGCGGCGGTTCCCGGAGGCCTTGCCGTGGCGAGCGAGCGTGGCCTGCGCCTCATCGACACGGCGATGTGGAAGGTCCGCTGGCGCGACGCCACCGCGCGGTCGGTCCTCGCCAGCGGTGCCACCGTGGTCGCCACGGGCAGCGACGTGCGCGCGCTCGACGCCCGCACCGGACGGGTCCGCTGGCGCGCGCCGGGGCATGCCGCCGCGGTCGCAGCCGGGCGGGTCTACGCCCAGCCCAGCGTCCTGGACCTGCGGACAGGCGCGCGGCGCGGGACCCACCCGACCGTCACGACGGCCATCCGGCTCATCTCCGCTCGGTGACCTCGGGCCGGGCGGGCGGGCGGCCCGTCGCTTCAGCGCGAGCCGGCGGCTCGTGTCCTGGCGACGTAGCGCTTGGCCAGGGCCGGGTGGCGCTTGGCGTAGCGGCTCATCTGGGCGTCGAACGCACGCGCGGCCGCGACGGGCTGGCCCTGGGCGTGTGCGAGGTCCAGCGTCATGTAGAGGAAGTTCGCGGTCTGGCTGTAGATCGTCGGGCCGTACTTGGGGTTGACCGGCACGTGCCCGGCGCCGTCGAGGACCTCCGGGATGCTCAGCACGCCGGCCCGCAGGAGCGTTGCAGCGTTGCCGACGACGCGGTTCTCGTCGATGTTGGGGTCGGCGGTCCCGATGAACCAGAGCGTCGGGGCGTCGTCGGAGCTCATCAGTGCCTCACCCTCGACGGGGAGCACGCCCGAGATGGAGACGACGCCGCGCACCTTGGAGCTCACGCCGGGGGTGCCGCTCGAGCCCGTGTCCTCGCTGTGAAGGCCGACCAGCAGGGCGGCGTCGGCTCCAGCGGAGCCACCACCGACGGCGATCCGGTCCGGGTCGACCCCGTAGCCGGCGGCGTGGGCGCGCAGCCAGCGGACGGCGGCCTGGGCGTCGTGCTGGGCCTCGACCGCGGCGGCCTGGCAGGTCGGCGGCGGCGGGTCGACCCCCGCGCACTTGTCCGTGCCGAGCAACCGGTAGTTGATCGAGGCGCTGACGTAGCCGCGCTGCGCGAACGCGTTGGCGAGGTTCGGGAACGGCTGCGCGGTCTTGTCGCCGGCGTGGAAACCACCGCCGTGGACCCAGATGATCGCGGGGCGCCGCGTCGCCGTGTCGCCGGCCGGCCGGTACAGGTCGAGCTTGAGCGCCTGGGGGGTGCCCTGGAGGCCAGGCGCGCTGCCGTACTGCAGGTCCGAGTCGACGGTGACACCCGAGAACACCTGGTCCCGGTAGCGCAGCGGCGCGGCGCCGGGCGGGGGCGGGACGGTGCAGCCGGAGAGGACCGCGACGACGGCGATCCCGCCCAGCATCGCAGCGCCCGTGCGACGCGACCGCCTGCGACCTGCGAGGGACGACGAGACGGCGGCTCGGCTCATGCGGCGATGCTCGCCACCGCAGGCACGGAGGTGGAGCGTCTCTCACCGACCTCTCACATCCGGATCATTGGACCGCCGGATCCGTCCTGGCCGACGAGGTGCGAGCTGCGCGCCGCTTGCGCGAGCTCGCGCAGTCGCGCGTGCATGGCTGCGCGAACTGCAGCAGCACCTCCGGCTCACCACGCCGTGATCGACGCCGGCGGTGACGGCGCCGTGAACGTCGGCGCAGCCGGACCGGCTGCTGCCGGGTCGCCGCCTGGGACGACCATCGGGGAGTACGTCCAGCGGCTCGTCCGCCTCGCCAGGCACGTCGCGGCCGTCGACGCCGAGCTCCACCGGTAGCGGAGAAGCTCCGGCGGAGCATCGGCGTCTCCGGCTCGCGACGACGCTGGACGGGACGCGTCACCCGGCCAGCTGGCCCCCGGAGACGGAGCTGCCCGCGGTGACCTGGTTGTTCGTGTTGACGAAGGTCGTCGGGGCCGTGGTGATGATCGTCGGGCCGACGACGGCGGCCGCCTGTCCGGCGCCTGGGAGGGTGACCGGGAAGGCGGCGGCCGGGGTGCCGTCCCACCCGGTGGCCGCGATGCCGGCGGGAGCGACGGCCGGACCGGCCGTGTCGGCGTTCGCGGTCGCGACCGGAGCGGCGACGGCGATCGTGCTGAGGGCGGCGGCGACCGCCACGAGGTGCGTTCGGGTCAGCTTCATGTCAAGCCTGCCTTTCGATGCGATTGCTTGGACGATGGTCAGCCGCCGGCGGTGCCGGGATGCGCGTCGATCCGGTCACTTCCGGGGTCAACATCCCGATCCGGTCGGCGTAGCACCAGCCCCATTCCTCGCCGGGCTCGAGCGACCGGATGATCGGATGGCCGGTGGCGTTGGCGTGCGCGTTGGCGTGCTGGTGCGGCGAGTCGTCGCAGCAGCCGACGTGGCCGCACTCGAGGCAGATCCGGAGGTGCAGCCAGCTCTGGCCGGCGGCCAGGCACTCCTCGCAGCCGGCGACGGCATCGGGCAGCTGGGAGATCCTGATGTGCTCCCGGTGTCTGCAGAGGACCATGTCATGCAGCATGCGGCGGGTCGGCGATGCGGGCATCGCACGAACGTGTGAGATGTACCGCGTCAGGCGCGCCCGACCGGGTGCGGCTCCCGTTCGGTCGCCAGCCGGGTCAGCTCGACCCGCGAGTTGACGTCGAGCTTGGCGAAGACATGGCGCAGGTGGCTGCTGACGGTGTGGGGTGAGACGAACAGCTGCTCGGCCACCTCGCGATTGGTGAGCCCCTGCGCCACCAGGCGCGCGA
>JAXDGY010000194.1:0-20611 GCA_034664785.1 Solirubrobacteraceae bacterium | reverse complement strand
CTGCCCGTGGCGATGGCGTGCGGGGCGGTCGAGGTCCTCCTGCGGCGCTCGGGGACCGTGTACGTCGAGGCCCGGCTGCCGGGCGGGCCCGCGGGCGCCTGACGGCGCCCCGCCTCACCCGCCGCGCAGCTCCCGTCTCGCTGCCGGGCTGAGCGGCAGCTCGGACGCACGGTCGCCGACGACCGCGAAGGCCCGGATCTTCGCGTGGTCGGCCGGCGCGGGGTCCGGAGCGAGCCCGAAGCCGGTGAAGAGCGCTCCGCTCCCGTAGCGCTGGGCGACGTCGGGGCGGACGCCGCCACCGGCCGTCACGGCGAGGAGGCGGCCGTCCGCGAAGAAGAGCACCCAGTCGGCGGGCCGCAGGCGCGCGGGATCCACCGCCCATCCCGAGGCGAGCAGCGGCTTGCCGGAGGCGGAGATGGCGTCGATGCCGCCCCGCGCCGCTCCCGGCGTGACCCGCGCGTCCGGTCCCAGCGACCACGAGATGCTGGTCTGGCCGCCCCGCCGCGTGAGCCGGCCGGTGACGAGCCCTCGGTAGCGCACGGCGGCGACCGGATTCAGCCCGGCGAACACCTTCGTCGCACGGGTGATCGCCCGTCCCTGCGGGCCGCCGAGCCGGGCTGCCCGCGCGAGGACGTCAGGCGGCGGCTGCACCATCAGCCCAGGCTGGTTCTTGACGAGCTCGGCAGGGAGGAAGGTCGTGGCGGTCACGAACCACACGTCGCGCCCGGCGGCCAACTGGTTCCAGGCGGGCCGTGCGGCGGCCCCCGCCCGGTACAGCGTGTGCGGGCGCTGGAAGTACTCGCCCAGCGTCGTCGGGGGCAGGCGCTTGTCGAGTGCCAGCGCGAGCGGGAGCTCGACCACGGCGGCCTGGGCGGAGGCAACCCGGTCGATGTACCGTGCCGCCTGGCGGTACGGCGCCCTGCGGTAGTCGTCGCCGGCGCTGACGACGGCGTTCGCCCCCAGCAGGGCGACCAGGACGGCTGCGCCGCCGGCCGCGACGGCCCGGGGCATGGACGCGACGACCGCGGCGAAGGCCACTCCGACCAGCACGGCGAACGCCGGCAGCGAGGCGCTGAGGTTGCGCGGGATGAACAGCGAGGAGCCGGCGGCGGCGTACAGCAGCAGCCCCGCGACCGTGGCCACCGTGAGGATGATCAGCAGTCCGGTGTCCGAGCGCAGGGAAGGCGGCCGCCAAGTGCTCCGATGCAGCACGACGGCGATGGCGCCCAGCACCGCCGCGACGGCGAGCATGGCCAGCCCCTTGCCCGTCCCCGGGAACGTCCCCAGGCCGACGGCCGGGTGCCCGACGAGCGTCTGCAGCGGGAGCCGATAGAGCGCCCCGACGCTCAACGGCCCTGACTCGTCGATGATCTTGATGCCGCCCTTGTTCTGGCGCTGGGCGAAGAACCCAGGCAGCCACGGGAGGTACCCGACCACGATCAGCGCGTAGGTCGTCAAGAGCTGACGCGCGCGCTCCCGGTGTGTCCACAGCGCCCACGCCCCCTGGGCCGCGAGGACGAAGACGGCCGTGTAGTGGGCCCACAGCGCCGCGCACGCGCAGACACCGCAGAGCACCCACCACCGCGTCCCGTCACCGTCCAGCGCCCGCAGCAGCGCATAGGAGGACAGGGCGACCAGGAACATCATCGTCGCGTAGGCGCGCGCCTCGTCCCCGTACCAGATGGAGAACGGCCCGAGCGCGATGATCGCGGCTGCGATGAGCCCGGCGGTCACGCCGCCCACCCGGCGTCCCAGCAGGAAGACGACGGGAACCAGCGCCGTCCCGAACACCAGCGACGGCAGGCGCACGAGCACGGTGCTGTCGCCGCCGAACTGCACCGACAACCACGCGAGGTAGTAGTGCAGCGGAGGCGTGATCGACGTGTGGTAGACGTCGTGCCAGACGCCGGTGAAGCCGTTTCGGCTGATGATCGAGTAGGTGAAGTTCTCGTCGGCCACGAGCGTCTGGTCGACGCCCTTCAGCCGGAGCAGGAACGCGATGACCGTCAGCACCCCGACGGCGACCAGCACAACTGTCGGCCGAGCGGCGCTGAGCGAGCGCGCCGTCCTGGGCCGGGACGACGCAGGGCTCTGGGTCCGCACGCTCACGGTGCGTGGCCGTGCCCGCCGCGCAGACGCTCATCCAACGCGATCCGTCCATGACGCCTGCGACGCCGCTCCGGCAGCACGCGCGGCATCCTAGCGGTTCCCCGGGGCCGCCCTAGCCCTCCAGAGCGCGCCGGATCTCCTCCTTGGAGACCGTGCTGTGCTCCGTGCCGATCCCCGCCCGGTCGCGCACCTGCGAGAGACGCTCGGCCACCACGAAGGCGCTCGAGTCCAGCAGGCGGCGCAGGACCGCCTCCTGGCGGGCCAGGCGCTCCTGGTACTTCCAGATCTCCGCCGCGCGCGTCTGGCCGAGCGCGAGGTGGTGGACGCGGTTGGCCTCCAGCCGCTCGAGCACCGGGTTGCGGTCGTACGGATCGAGGATCCGCGCGAGGTCGTCGGAGTAGGACGCGGCCAGGGGCCAGACGACGCCGAAGCCGAAGAACGCGGGCACGACGACGAGCCGGAGGTCGTCGCGCGCGGCCACGAAGTCCTCGACGGCGGTCAGCACGCCGTTGCGCGGGCCGCCCTCGTTGACCGCGGAGCGCGGGTAGGGCAGGCCGCCGTCCGGCCGGAGGCCCGGCTCGCCGGGGAAGATGCCGCCGCCGCCGTTGGCGATCGGCTGGCGGTAGTCCTCCGGGATCAGGTCCGCGGCGAAGTAGTCGTCGCGGCGGGCGTGCGGCCAGCACACGTCGTGGAAGAGCAGCAGCGGCAGGCTGTCCCCCGCGCGCTCGGCGATGAGCCGCAGCTCCTCGCTGACCGTCCAGTAGTTGTGGTCCCCGTCGATGACGAACGCATCGGGCAGATCGATGTGGGGCAGCGCCTCGAGGCTCGTCTCGCGGATGAGCTCGACCTCGGGGTTCTCCTCGGCGAGCTTGACCAGTCCGGGCTGCGGCGACGGATCGACCGCGCCGACCTTCGCGCCGGCGCCGGCGGCCCACTGGACCAGGACGCGGGTCAGGTCGCCGGCGAACGCGCCGACCTCGACGATGGACTTCGCCCCGGCGGCGTCGAGGACGGGCCGCATGATCTCCTGGACCTGGGCGAGGGACGTGCCCCAGCGGTCGGGATCACTCTGGTAGGGGTCGAGCTGGCTGGTTTCGGTCATGTGCGCGCGCAGTCTAAACGTGTGTTCGTGGATTGGCGACGGAGCAGATGCTCATCGGGGTGAGGCCTCGCGCCGGTCGGCGCGGGCCTTGTTCAGGCGTCGCAGGGGCTCGGTCAGCCACCACGACCGCGTGCTGGTGACGGCGTTCAGGGCCCGTTGCAGCAACAGGACGCGCGCGTCGCGGTGCAGGGCGTGGCCGTAGGCGATCGCCCGCTCCGCCTCGCGCTCGGCCTCCGCCTGGCGGCCGCGCTGCTCCCAGGTGGTCCCGTTGTCGCCGACCGGCCCGTAGAGCTGCTCCTCCCACTTCTCGGCCACCCTGATGTGGGCCTCGACCCACAGGTCGAGGTCGGCGATGAGCTCCAGCGAGCGGTGGTGGGTCAGCCCGAGGTCGGCGACCATGACCTTGCGCCCCGCTGCGCGGACCTGCAGGCAGTAGTCGACGTCGTAGCCGTGCCCGAGCCCGAGCGCCTCGTCGAAGCGGACGTTCCGCACGGCCCACGGCGACAGGATCATGAGGAACCCGTCGACGACCTCGACCTCGGCCGGCGGGGGCAGCGCGTCGCCGGCCCACGACAGGGCCCGCAGCTGCCCCCCGCCGTGGTCGTTGTAGCGGTGGAGGATGTCGGACGCGACGACCTCGCCCTCCCACCAGGCGATGCTGCGGACACCGCGCGCGCCGGCAGCGCCGACGACGGCGACGTCCGGGTCGGTGAGCGCCTCGCGGACCTTCGCGCAGAACGCCGGGTCGGTGATCTGGGCGTGGGGATGGACGAGCACGAGCGCCTCGAGGTCCTCGAGCTGCGCCGCCGTGTCGAGCAGCAGGTTGTAGCTGCGGAAGATCGTGCCGACGGCCGAGAAGGCGTAGACCTCCGAGTCCGGCTCCTTGGCCCGCCGGATGCCGGGCTCGGCGTAGAGCCGGTAGGCCTCGGGCTCGGAGATGGCGCAGCCGAAGGCGATCATCCTGCGCGTCCCTGCAGCCGCGGTGAAGCGTGCTTGCTGACCATGCGATCCGTGCTCCTCGAGGTTGCTACCGCGGTCCGGCGCCGTTCAGCGGCGCGCCAGTGCTGCTGCCGCGCACGCGGCGGCCGGCCGCGCGGCGGGTCTTGTTGAAGCCGCGCAACGGCGACGTGGCGCGCCACGAGATGCTCCCCCTGGCCTCCTCGAGTGCCCGCTCGAGCTCGGCCACGCGCGCGTCGGACTCCAGCGCGTTGGAGTAGCCGACGACCTTGGCCGCCTCGCGCTCCGCGTCGGCCCGCAGGGCGCGCTGCTTCCACGTCCCCGCCCCTGCGCCGACGCCCGCGACCTTGCCCTCCCACTTCGTGGCGACCTTGATGTGCGCCTCGATCCAGCCGTCGGGATCGTTGACGAGCGTGAGCGAGTGGTTGTGGATCGCGCGGAAGTCAGCCGTCACGACCTTCTTCCCTGCCGCGCGGACCTGGAGGCAGAAGTCCAGGTCGTAGCCGTGCAGCTGGCCGAGCGACTCGTCGAAGCGCACGTTCTGGACCGCCCAGGGCGACAGGACGAGCAGGAAGCCGTCGAGCGTGTCGACCTGCCCCAGGCGCGCGTAGGGCGGGGCCTGGTCCCACTTCCATGAGAAGGCCGGGAGGTCGCCGCCGCCGTGCTCGCCGTAGCGGTGGATGAACGACGCGAGCGTCACCGAGCCCTCCCACCAGGCGATGCTGCGGACGCCCACGGCGCCCACGCAGCCGACGACCCCGACGTCCGGGTCGGCGAGGACCTTGCGGACCTTCTCGCAGAAGTCGTCGTCGACGATCTCCGCGTCCTGGTGCACGAGGACCAGCGCCTCGAGGCCGTCCAGCTCCGCGGCCCGGTCGATGAGGGCGTTGTAGCTCGCCTGCAACGAGCCGATCGACTCGGAGGGGAGCACGACGGAATCGGGCTCCGCCGCACGCTGGATCCCGGGCTCGGCGCACACCCGATACACGTCTGGCTTCGTGATCGCGGAGCCGAAGGCGATCATCCGTGGCGCCCCGCGAACTTCGGTGCAGCATCCATGGCCGGGAAGCATAGGTCCCGACGGGCGCCTCCGCATGCCCGCCGGGGGTCGTGGCGAAACGGCCCGAACTGGTTAGACTCGCCGACCCGCGGACGAAAGCGAGGGAAGCAGCCGTGTGGAACGGAAGACGAGTGTCCGTGGTGCTCATGACCTATGCCGAGCGCGACTCCATCCGGGGCGTGATCGACGGGTTCTTCGAGACCGGACTGGTCGACGAGGTCCTCGTCGTCGACAACAACGCCCAGGAGGGCACCGAGGCCGAGGTCCGCAGGACCCAGGCGCGGATCGTCAAGGAGCCACGGCAGGGGTACGGTCACGCCACCCGCCGCGGCCTCGTCGAGGCCGACGGCGACCTGATCGTCCTGGCCGAGCCCGACGGGACGTTCCTCCCGGCGGACATCCAGAAGCTGCTGGTCTACAGCGACGAGTGCGACGTCGTGTTCGGGACGCGGACGACCCGCGAGATGATCTGGGCCGACGCGAACATGGACTGGTTCCTGCGCTGGGGCAACTGGGCCGTCGCCAAGATGATCGAGGTCCTGCTCAACACGAGCCACCTCAGCGACGTCGGCTGCACCTACCGGGTGCTGCGCCGCCCCATGGCCGAGCACGTCGCGGCGAAGATGCAGGTCGGCGGGAGCCACGCCGGCGTGGAGATCATGCTGCTGACCATCACCTCCGGGGCCCGGTTCGTCGAGGTCCCGGTCAACTACCTGCCGCGCGTCGGCGAGTCCTCCGTGACCGGCAAGCGGATCCTGGCCGTGCGGGTCGGGCTGCGCATGATCCAGCTGGTCCTCCGGTTCACGCGCGCGGCGCCGCGGCGCTTCGGGCGCGCGCCGGCCTTCGTGCCGCCCCGCTCCCCCATCCGAGACGAGGCCCATGACAAGCTCCCACTTTGACCTGATCGCGGAGGAGTACGACGAGTCGCTGCCCGCGCACGTCGTCGAGCACTACCTGCGCAAGCGCACCAGGTACGTGAGCGAGCACTGCCCGCGCGGCAAGGGCCTCGACGTGGGCTGCGGGACCGGCGTGCTGGCCGCCCGGCTCGCCGCCGCGGGCTACGACATGACCGGCGTCGACCCGTCGGCCGGGATGCTCGACATCCTGCGGCGCGACGCCCCGAAGGTGGCGGCCTTCGAGGCCTCGGGGACCGAGCTCCCGTTCGAGGACGACGCCTTCGACGTGGTCCTCACCGTGGCGGCGCTGCACCACATCGCCGAGCCCGCCGACGTCCGGAAGACCCTGGGCGAGATGGTGCGGGTCGTCCGGCCCGGCGGGCGCGTGGTGGTCTGGGACCACAACCCGCGCAACCCGTACTGGAGCCACCTCATGGCGCGCGTCCCGCAGGACACGGGCGAGGAGCGGCTCATCCCCGAGGACGAGGTGCTCGGCGGCCTGCGCGCGGCGGGAGCGAAGGTGCTGTCCTCCGATCAGCTCGGGATGGTCCCCGACTTCACGCCCCCGTGGGCGCTCCGCGCCGCCGCGGCCGCCGAGCGCGCCGTGGAGCGCACCCCACTGGTCAGCCGGGTGGGCGCGCACAACGTCGTGCTGGCGACGAAGTAGACCCCGCGGTCAGCGCCGCACGTACTCGGTGACCTCGGTCTCGAGGATGCCGGGGAAGACGTTGCGCCGCACCAGGCGGTAGCCGGCAGGGGCGCCGGCCTTGCGGGCCGCCTCGAGCTTGGCCGTGCCCAGACGGAGCAGCGCGCTTCTCGGGAACCGCGTGCCCACGACCCAGATGCGCCCGTCGCCCGCGGCCCTCGACGCCTGGGCGAACGCGTCCGCCCGGCTCATCACGGCGTCGAAGATCGTGAAGGGATGATCGCGCTCGGCGGGGGCCTGTGACCGGATCACGGTGAAGCGGGGCCCCGACAGCGAGGCGTCGAGCGAGCTGAGCGGGCCCGGGCTCAGCAGGGCCGTCTCGTCGATCACCACGCCCCGCGGGCCGGCCTCACGCTTGACGAGGTCGGCGGCGCCCTGCGCGTCCGGCCGCTGGTAGCGATCGGTCAGCAGCTTGCCGGCGCCGATCGCGAAGGCGACGAACGCGAGCCCGCCCGCCACGAGGCGCAGCCGAGGCGGGGGGGCGGCGAGCAGCGCGGCGAGCACCAGCGTCATCGCCGGCCACGAAGCCGCGAGGTTGCGGACGGTGACGAGATTCGTGCCGACGATGGTCACGACCACCGTGCCCACCGGCACGGCGAGCGCCAGCGCGACGATCAGCAGCAGGCGGCGGTCGACGGATGCCGGCGCGAAGCGGATGGATCCCGCGCGGACCCGGGTCACGACGCCGACGCCGCCGAGCAGGAGGGCGACCGCGAGGAGCACCAGGGCGATGCCTCCGGGGAACTCGGTCAGCGCGAGTGGCGTCGGGATGGGATAGCCCACGCTCCAGTGCTCGAAGGAGAAGCGGACGTCGTGGAAGGTGAACGGGGCGAGCGCCGACAGGATCTTCGTCGTCGGGGAGTTGAAGTCGGCCAGCAGACCCGAGACCCACGGGGCGAAGGCCAGTGCCGCCGCGAGGTTGGCCAGGAGCGCGGGCCGTCTCGCCTCCGGATGGGCCCAGAGCACCCAGACGGCCTGCGTTGCGAGCACGAAGACGCACGTGTAGTGCGCGTACACGGCGGCGCACGAGCAGATCGCGTACACGACCCACCACCGCGCCCGCCGCGTGTCCACCGCGGTGAGCAGGGCCAGCGTGGACCCGATCACCAACGCCATCATCAGGCCGTAGGCGCGGGCCTCGGTCGAGTAGTACAGCGGGAAGGGCGCGACCGCTGTCAGGGCCGCGGCGATGAGCGCCGCGCGCGGCCCGATGGTCCGGAGCGCCAGCCGGTACATCAGGGGGATGCTCGCGATGCCGGCGATCAGCGACGGGCCGCGGACCAGCTCGGGCGCGTGGCCGAACACCGTCGTCGCCCATGCGAGCACGAAGTAGAGGGGCGGCGTGATCTCGGCATCCGAGTGGACGGTGGACACCACCCCGCGGAGCCCGTGGTCGCGGATGATCCAGTAGGTCGACAGCTCATCGGCGAACAGGGACTGATGCGCCACCTCGAGTCGGAGGATGGCGCCCACGACGGTGAGGAGGCCGACCACCGCCGGCACGGTCCACGCAGGCCAGCGCCGGTCCGCGGCCCCTGCACTCCCCGTCGTGCCCGGCAGGCGCCCCGTCCGCGCCGGGGTCGTCGTCTGAGTAGCCGGGACGTTCATCCGCGCAAGAACTGTATCCTGCGCGCGCTAGGGATGGATCAGGCGTCAACGGCCCGCTCCCGTGTCTGAGGGAGCGACTGACCCCCGTCGACGAGCAAGTACGCTTCGGTCGCGGTCCTACGCGCGACCACCTCAAGCATGAGGACCTTTTCACCGTGAACGACAGCACCGCACTCGTGACCGCCGGCGCCGTCCGCACGGGCGCCGCCTCAGGCCCCGTGGTCGTCGAGGCCCGTGGTCTCGAGAAGACCTTCCGGATCCCGGATCAGCGTGTGGACTCGCTGAAGGAGCGCGTCGCGCACCCTTTCCGCCAGTCCGAGTACCGCACCCTCCGGGCCGTGCAGGACGTCTCCTTCGACGTCCATCAGGGCGAGTTCTTCGGGATCGTCGGCCGCAACGGCTCGGGCAAGAGCACGCTGCTGAAGATCCTGGCCAGCATCTACCGCCCGGACTCGGGGCGGGTCCGGATGGCTGGGCGGGTGGCGCCGTTCATCGAGCTGGGCGTCGGCTTCAACCCCGACCTCACCTCGCGCGAGAACTGCCTGCTCAACGGCGTGCTCATGGGCCTCACGCGCAGCGAGGCGCAGTACCGCCTCGACGCGGTCCTCGACTTCGCCGAGCTCCGGGACTTCGCCGACCTCAAGCTCAAGAACTACTCGTCGGGCATGACCGTGCGCCTCGCCTTCGCGATCATGGTCCAGGCCGACGCTGACGTGATGCTCATCGACGAGGTCCTCGCCGTCGGGGACGCCGCGTTCGGCCAGAAGTGCATGGACGTCTTCTACGAGAAGCGCCGGGCCGGGAAGACGATCGTGCTCGTGACGCACGACATGGCCACGGTGCAGTCGCTCTGTCACCGGGCGATGCTGATGCATGACGGCGAGCTGCAGTTCATCGGGGACCCTGAGGACACCGCGATGCGCTACTACCGCCTGAACTTCGGCGGAGCCGTCGAGGAGGGCGGCGAGGACGCCTCCGCGCCGTCGGACGAGACCAACGCGTTCTACGACCTCAACGGCCGCGTGGTCCACGCGCATCTGCGGGACCCGGCCGGCAAGCTCGTCGACAACGTCGAGCAGGACGTGCCGATCGGGCTCGACGTCGTCCTCGAGGCGGCCCGGGAGCTCGTCGAGCCCATCTTCGTCTTCCACATCATCAACGAGGACGGGCTGGTCGTCGCAGGGTTCACGCGGTCCTACGACGGCACGCTGGCTCCCGGCGGGCGGGTGAAGCTCGCCGGCGCGATCGAGAACCCGCTGGTGCCCGGGCGCTACTCCGTCGACGTCTGGATCCGCCGCGACAGCGAGGGCAGCGACATGGCCTTGCAGCCCATCCGCCTTCTGTACTTCGTCGTCTACGGCACCGCGCCGCGGCACGGGATCGTCACCGTGCGCTCCGACGTCGAGGCCACCGCCGTCCTGGAGCCGGCGCAATGAGCGACGCCCTCGAGGCCACGGCCCAGCGGGCGGCGGATCTCTCCGAGCCCGCCAACCTCCCCCAGCGGCGCGACGACGCGCCCGTGCCCGAGCTGAAGGACGTCCCGGGGCCCGCCGCGCTGGGCGGCGACCGGCGGCGCATGTTCGAGCTGCTGTGGATCCTCGCGGTCAACGACTTCAAGCGGACGTACTTCGGCACGGTGCTGGGCTACCTGTGGACGCTCGCGCGCCCGCTCATGCTCTTCGGCGTCCTGCTGGCCGTCTTCACGCAGGTGTTCCGGCTGGGCTCCGAGGTCCCGCACTACCCCGTCCTGCTGCTCTTCAACATCGTGCTCTTCGGGTTCTTCCAGGAGGCGACGGGGGCGGCGGTGTTCTCCGTCCCCGGCCAGGAGAGCCTGGTCCGCAAGACCCAGTTCCCGCGGATCGTGATCCCGCTCGCGGTGGTGCTGACGAGCCTGTTCAACCTGGGGCTGAACCTCATCGTGGTGCTGGTCTTCATGCTCGCCTTCGGGGTGACCCCGATGTGGACGTGGCTGTTGTTCCCGCTGGTCCTCGGCGCCCTCATCCTGATCACGACCGCCGTGTCGACGATCGTCTCCTCGCTCTACCCGCGCTTCCGCGACATCGCGATCATCTGGACCGTCGCCTCGACGGTGCTGTTCTACGCGACGCCGATCCTCTACCCGGCCGACAAGGTCCCCAGCGGGTTGCGGGACGTCATCATGCTGAACCCGCTCGCGCCGCTCTTCGAGATCTCGCGGAAGTGGTTCATCGATCCCACGGCGCCGGGGCCGGTGCAGCTCGCGGGCGGCTGGGCGCCGCTCATCGTGCCCGCTGTGCTCTTCGTCGGCATCTGCGTCCTCGCCATCCGGGTCCTCGAGCGCGAGGCTCCCAGGATCGCCGAGGAGCTGTGACGGCGCGGGCTCCGGGGTCCCGGAGCCCGCGCTGAGCCTGGCGTGATGGTCTGAGCACGGCGCCGGCGACGAGGCGTCCCGTCGTCGTCAGGCCGCCCGACCCGGGCTGAGTGCCCCGCCCACCTCGACGAGCGGGGGCTGGGTGGCGCGCTCGGCGGCTGGTCGCCCGCGCATGATCCTGCGAGCCACGACGGCCAGGGCGATCACCCAGAACGCCCAGAGGCAGGCCATGATCACGACGTAGGCGTCGGCGCCGGTCCTGCCGTAGACGGACGGGCTGAGGTACGTGATGAGCAGCACCGGGATCACCGCGACCTGGAGGAGCGCCGTCTCCCAGAGGTAGCCGGCCATGATGAAGAAGGGCAGCGCCCAGATGAGGTACTGCAGCAGGAAGTTGGGGCTCAGGGCGAAGACGGCCAGCCAGAGCAGCACGACGCCGTCGATCGGGGCCGGGCGATAGCGGAGCAGGAACGCGAGCAGCACGACCAGGATCACGAGGGTGATGGGGCCTCCGGCCCGGCTGATCCAGTTCGCGACGTCGTTCGGGACGCCCACGGTCGCCAGGCCCGAGTTGAGGCGGCGGTCGGCCGCGAACGCGGGGTCGGCGATGAGGCTCAGACCGCCGCGACCCGGGACGCCGGTGTAGGCCAAGCCCTTGCGGAACCCCGCCGGCTCGGCGACGAGGAACGGCAGGCAGGCGATCGCCGCCACGACGACCGCGGCGGCGACGAGCTTGGCCGCCTCCTTGACCGAGCGCGCCGAGACGAGCAGCGGCACGAGGAGCAGGACGGGCACCGTCTTGAGCACGGCGCCCACCCCGATGAGCAGCCCTGCGGCGATCGGGCGCCCGGGACCCGTGCTGCGCTCCCACACCAGGAACGCCAGGACGCCCGCCAGCGTCGCCACGGGATCGATCTGCCCGTGGTAGCCCGAGATCGCGATGAAGACCGGCCCCAGCATGACGAGCGCGAACCCCGCCACGCGGCTGCGCTCGGTCGCCCCCCGCCAGCCGAGGTGGACGTAGACGGCGATTGCGATCCCCAGGTCGGCGAGGATCGGCAGCGCCTGCACGAGGCTCTGGAAGGCCACGCCGGTCTCACGTGAGAGCTTCACGGCAGCGACGAGCCACGGCAGGTACCCGGGGGGATAGGGCCAGAAGACGCCGTCGATGTTGGTGGCGTACGTGTGCACGCCGTGCTGCTCGGCCTGCAGGCCGATGAGCTGGAAGGTGAAGATGTCGCCGTTCCCGTACCAGTGGAAGGCGAGGAACAGCCGGACCCCGAGACCGACCGCGGCGATGAGCCAGAGCAGAGGGCGGCGGGCGGGACTCATTCGCGGGGGCAACCTACCACCCTCGGGTGCGGTCTCGCACGGGCCGTCGGACCCGCCGTGGAGTCCGTCCGCGCCGGGTCTACGGCACTGGGGCCCGCACGAGCACCGCCGAGGCGGCGGGGACCAGGACACGCAGCCGGCCGTCCCGCGCGGGCCGGCGCCGCTGGGCGCGGTGCGGCGCCCACGCGCCCGACGGGCGGACCGCGGCCCCGGCGAAGCGCACGCCCGACCGAGCGTCGAGCGCCGGGGCGGTGAGCGCCAGCAGCCGTCCGACGCCCAGGGTGCCGGAGCCGCTTCGCACACCGATCGACAGCCGGACCGCGCGGGCGCCCGCGTTGACGGCCACGACGTCGAGGCCGCGGCCGGCCGGCCGCTCGAGCGCGTCGACGGTCAGCGACGCCGGATGCGGCCCGACGCGGGCGTGCACGAAGCGGTCTCCCTCCAGCCGGTCGAACAGCAGCAGCGCGTACCACTCCGGCATGGCCTGCAGGAGCCCGGCCTCGAAGTCGGCGCGGGTCGCGCCGCAGATCGGCGAGTAGCCCGCGCACTCCGGGAGCGTGTGAAACGTCGCGCCTGCCAGCCCGGCGCGCGCCGCCGCGAGCTGGTACCGCACGGCCCAGAGCGACGCGGCGAACGTGTTGCTCACCCCGTCGAGCCCACGGCACCCGATGTTGTTCGTCTCGCCGAGGCGCACGGTGATGCCGGCAGCGCGGCCGACCGCGGCGATCGCCGCGAAGGTGCGGCGCGTGCCCTCCGCCACCGGCGCGCCCAGCAGGTCGGCGATCGTCGGCATCGCCCCATTGCAGCGGTGGAGCGGGTAGAAGTGCGGGGTCAGGAGCGCGGGCCGCTCGTCGTGGGCGTAGGCGCGCAGCCAGTCGACATCGCCGGCGGTGACCGTGTCGGGGCCCACGATCGGCACCCCCGGCGCCGCGGCGGCGATCGCCCGCCGGTAGGCGCGCACCTGGTCGCGGTACGCGAGGTAGCTCCAGTCGGCCCCGCGCACGCCGCCGATCGCGAATGCGTTGGGCTCGTTGCCGATCTCGATCCCCGCCAGGTCGTCCCCTAGCCGCCGCGCGGCATCGGCTGCCTCGGCGGCGGCCGAGGAGGGGTCGAAGCGGCCGAGGTCGACCGCCAGCAGGACGCGCCAACCGGTGCGCCGGGCGAGGCCCGCGAGGCGATCGAGATCCGCCGGCACGATGGTCGTCGCCGCCTCGGGGTCGGGGATGCCGGCCGGCGAGTACGTCGTCTCGCCGTCGACGCTCGCGCCGCCGAAGCGCAGCACGCCGGGACGCAGCGACGAGAGCAGCGCGGTGAGGGTGCCGCGGTCGGCGCCGCGCGCGATCTGCGGCAGGTCGAGGGCCTCGAACGAGAGCCCGACGGCGCGCGGCGCGATGACGGCGCCGGCGCGAGCAGGGTCGACGGTCACCCGCAACGTCGAGGCCCGGGCGCTCGCTGCCACCAGCCCGAGCACCATCAGGCCGAGCGCGACCGCGGCGACCGTGAAGCGCCCCAGCGACCGGCCGTCGGGAAGCTCGCACGCGGGGCCGGACACGGCGGCGCACCTTAGTGCCCGGCGGCCCGGCCCACGCCGGTGGACGCGGCGCGTGGTCGCGCCGGTCAGCGCGGTGCGTAGCGGTACTCGCCCACGAGGACGGTCTCGAACCCGCGGTAGCGCGCTTCGCGGACCAGCCTGAAGGCCTTGCCCGGGCCCGCGCGGGAGCCGGCGTGCTTCGTGCCCTTGAAGAACCCGCCGAGGCCGTAGAGCACGAACACGTCCGCCCCGCGGCGCCCGCGCGCCCACGCAGCGGCCTCGGGAGGGCCGCTGCGATAGAGCGGGTGGGGATGCTGGAAGTTCACGGACAGGACCTTCCCCAGCGCGCCGCCGGCGGGGAGGAAGAACGTCTGGATCACGGGATCGCCGGGGCGGGCGTGGGTCTCGATGAACTCGGCGGCGGCCCGGTAGTTCGACCGCCGGTTGTCCGGGTTGAACATCTTGACCGTCCCGATCAGGACGACTGCGAGCACGACGGCGACGCCGACGACCGCGAGGCGGCGCGGCAGCCCGACCACCAGCCACGCCGCGAGCAGGGCGAAGGCCGGCAGCGAGGCGCTCAGGTTCCGCACCAGCATGAAGCTGCGGTCGGGGTGCAGGCTCACCAGGCGGACCCCGACCGGCGTGGCGAGGGCCAGCAGCACCACGAGCAGGATGGGAGACGTCCAGCGGAGGCCGGTGACGCCCGCCCGCGCCGCCCGCCCCACGGCTGCCGCCGCGCCGACCGCCACGACGAGGAGGGCTGCCGCGACCGGGATCCGGCCGGGGAGGTCCGGCAGCCGCAGGAAGGGATGGCCGAACAGCAGCCCGGCGTTGATCCGCCCGAAGTAGCTCCACGTCGGCGGCCTGAGCAGCGCGATCCTCCCGGCCTCCCCCGCGCTGTGACTCTCCTGCAGCAGGAACGACGGGAGCCACGGGAGGAACGCGAGCAGCACCAGCGCATGGACGACGAGCAGCGACCGGAAGCGCTCGCGGTGCGCGGCGAAGGCCCACACCGCCTGGGCCCCGAGCACGAACACGCCCATGTAATGCGTGTAGAGAACCGCCACGACCGCCAGTCCGTACGCCGCCCACCACCCGCGGCGATCGCTCTCCAGCGCGTTGAGCAGGCACAGCGTCGAGAGGCCGGCGAGGAAGGCGAGGGCACCGTAGGCACGCGCCTCGGTGCCGTAGAAGACTGCGAAAGGGCTGAGGGCGACGATGACGGCGGCGACGACGCCGGCGACGCGCCCCACCGTCCGCTGCCCGAGCAGGTAGACGAGCGGCACGAGCGCGGTCCCGAAGAGGATCGACGGGGCCCGCACCCACTCCGTCGAAGGCCCCAGCTTCCCAGCGGCCCAGACGAGCACGAAGAACAGGGGCGGGGTCTTCTCCGTCTCCCGCACCACGTGCAGCATGTCGCCCAGGCTTCGATGGTGGACGATCTGGTACATGAACAGCTCGTCGCCGAGCAGGCTGTCCGTCGCGAGCACCAGGCGCAGCACGAGGGCCACCACCGTGAACAGCCCGACTGTGAGCGGCGCCCAATGGGACGTGACGAAGCGACGGCCCTGGCCGGTCGAGGTCGCGGGAGACGGATCGGACAGCGGGACGGTGGTGGTGCGCGCCATCGGGGCGCGAGTCTAGGCCACGACCGAAGGGCTCCGGCCGTCTCCGGCCGCCGGCCCTTGAAGGCATCCAGGCACGCGAGCTAGCGCCGGACCAGTTCCTCGACGATGAATCCGGCCCCGCCCCGGCCGACCGGCCGGAACTCGAAGCGGCGGGCGATCTCGAGCAGGATCCACTCCTCGAGCGGGTCGCTGCCGATCTGCGGATCGGCGAGCGGATCGAAGCCGGGGCGGGCCCGCAACGCGGCGAGCACCGTCAGCGTCGTCGTGTCGATGAGGACCCGGTCGCCGGGCTGCAGACGTCCGATCGCCCGGCGCAGCGGCGCGACCCAGACCGACGGGACGAAGCTCTCCTCGACGGGATTGCCGATCGGGAGCCGGTTGGCGCGCTCGCTGCGCATGAGGATCTCGACCGCGAGCTCGGGCGACTTCGGCAACAGGACGAGCACGTGCCGCTGCCCCGGCATGTAGCGGTCCAGCAGCCGCTCGCCGGCGGGCGCGCGGGGGTCGATCGGCGGCGGGTGCCAGAGCCTCGAGACGGCCGCGTCCAGGCCGCTGCCGGGGTAGGCGTGCGCCAGCGCCGAGCGTGAGAACCGGTCACCGACGGGCAGCGCGGAGAGCAGCATGACGAGCCCGACGCTGAGGACGAACGCGAGGCTGCCGCGACGAAGCGTCCGCGGAGCGATCTCCGGCGAGCGGAGCACGAGCGTCAGCCAGAGCACCCCGGCGAGCAGCGCAGGGAGCGCGACGTACGGCAGCAAGTAGGTCGAGGACCGGTTCTGCGTATAGCTGAGCAGCGCGATCCCGTACGCGGTGGTTCCCGCCAGCGCGACGATCAGGGCCGCGTGTCTGGCGACCGACGCGGGACGGCGGCGGACGACGAGCGCGACCGCGACAGCCGACGCGGCGTAGCCGACTCCCACGGGCAGCGCGGGCGACCAGGGCTGGAAGTCGTAGGTCAGCTCGCCCGCCTTGCCCCCGCCGAGGAAGGCGCGCAGGTACGCGAAGTACTGGCCCCAGTGCGGCAGGCTCCCCGTCGCGGCGAGGGTCGCGGCGGCGAGGATGACATGCGCGCTGACGCACGCCACAACGACGAGAGCGCCCTGGCGCAACACCCACGCCCGTCGGGCACCCGCGGGCTGGAACGTCGCCCGCACCAGGATCAGCGCGAGCAGCGTGAGCGAGGTGTAGGCGAACGCCTCGACCGCCCAGATCGAGGACACGCCGACCACGACGAGCGCCGCGGCGTCCGCCAGACGTGCCCGGTGCGGCCACCGCACGGCGGCGACCGTGGCGAGGATGAGCGCCATCGGGAGGCCGAAACGCAACGGGCCCTGCTGCGGCAGCCCCCCGATGGGGTAGTGCAGGGCGTAGACCAGGGTCACGACGCCGACCGCGAGGGCCGGGACCGCCAGCAGCCGCGGCGCGCCCGCGAGGCGCAGCACGGAGTAGCCCGCGGCGAAGAACACACCGGTGAGGATGCCGTCGAGCAGGCCGTAGGTGCCGTAGCCGATCGGGGCCAGGTGGAACCAGGCCGCGAGGAAGTAGACGCTGCCCACGCCGTACTGGGACACGGGGCTGTCGACGAGCAGCGTGCCGCCGCGCAGGACCTGGTTGGTCGGGCCTAGGAGGAAGTCGTGGTGGAACTGGATGATCCCCGGGCGCGTGAAGACGTTGGGCAGGGCCGAGGAGGTGGTGAAGACCACGAGGTCGGGGATCGCCAGGATGATGAGGACGATCACCAGGGCGTCCACCGCCGGGCCCCACGGGCGACGCAGGTGCGGCAGCTCGCGTGAGCCGAGCCGCGCGACCGCCGCGCCGATCACGCCGACCCCGACGACGAGGGCGACGATGTCGAGGCCCGACAGGTGGGTGAAGCCGAGCACCGCGACGAACGCCATGACGCCCGCCGCCACCCCGAGCACCTCGCCGCGGCCCTCCAGGGCGCGGAGCGGCGCCCATGCCCGCGGCCGGGCCGCCCGCGCGAGGACGGCGACCGCCGTCACCGACCAGAGCGCCATGGCCGCGAACAGGCCACGGAGGCCGTCACCCCACGGCAGGTCGTTGGAGACCTTGAGGATGATCAGGATGCCCGCCAGCGTCGCGGCCAGCACCGCGCTGAGGCCACCGAGAGCGCGGCCGTTGGGTCCGGCTGCGATGGCGTCGGCGACGCGGTGGCCGACCAGCAGCGCGGCGGGGAGCAGGACGGCGAAGGCACCGAGGTAGAGCGCCGTCTTGGCGTTCTGGTTCTGGTCCGCCCCGAAGCGGATGGCCAGGATCGAATCGGGGTGCACCCGCAGCAGCGCCAGCGACATCAGCGCCGCGAACCCCGCGACGGCGAGGGCCACGACGACCACGAGGGCCGGTCCCAGCCCCGCGTTCGTCCCGGCTGCCGCAGGGCCGCCAGGTGCGGCGAGGACGTCGTCCGACGTCGGTCTGGTGTCTGCGCGGGAGAACGCCATCCGTGGGGCCGACGGCCCTTGCGGGCCCGGGCGGGGACATACTAAGCCCCAGCGGCGCGCCCGTGGCCGGTCGGCCCGATGGCGTCGGGAGCACGCTCCTGCTGTAGAGTGCCGCCCCGCCGCCGAGGGCGGGAAGGGCCATCGAACCCCCTGCGGCGAGGAGGAGCAATGGGCGCCACACCGACACGAGCGGAACGGACACCGGGAGAAGGCGCGTTGCCCGAGGGCGCGAAGGCGAAGGTCATCGTCGTGATGCCCGCCCGGCAGGCCGCCGCCACGCTCGAGCGGACGTTCTCCGGGATCCCGATGGACACCGTCGACGAGGTGATCCTGGTCGACGACAACTCCAGCGACGAGACCGTGCGCCTGGCCCGCCAGCTGCCGCTCCACGTCGTCTGGCACCCCCATCAGGTGGGCTACGGCGGCAACCAGAAGACGTGCTACATGCAGGCCCTCGAACGGGGCGCGGACGTCGTCGTCATGCTGCACCCCGACGGGCAGTACGAGTCCGAGCTGGTCCCCAAGATGATCGAGCCGATCCTCGCCGGCGAGGCGGACCTCGTGCTGGGATCGCGCCTGCTGATCCCCGGGGCGGCGATCGCCGCCGGCATGCCGCGCTGGAAGTGGTTCGCCAACCGCTTCCTGACCTCGATCGAGAACAGGATCATGGGGACCAAGCTGTCCGAGGCCCACACGGGCTACCGGGCCTACTCCCGCGAGCTGCTGCTCACGGTCCCGTTCCTGCGCAACTCGCTCGACTTCGCGTTCGACTCCGAGCTGCTGATGCAGGCGTCGCACTTCGGCTTCCGCATCGAGGAGATCCCGGCGCGCTGCCGCTACTACGAGGACATGTCCTCCGTGGCGTTCAAGACGGGCGTCGTCTACGGCACCAAGACGCTGTGGGCGGGGGTGCGGCTCGTGCTGCACCGCAACGGGATCTGGCGCTCGCGCAAGTACCGCCCCTAGACGCCCCGCGACGCCGCGCGCCTCATCGGCGCCTCATCCTCCGGACTTACCGTCGGGGGGACCGTGGCGCACGGCGCCAACCCCATCGCCCGCCTGTCCGTCCGCCTGCGCGTCGCGCTGGCGGTGGCGGTGGCGATCGCCGTCCTGCTGGGCGCCGCGGCGCTCGGGCTGCAGCTGCGACTCGCCCACCAGCTCGACGCGGCCGTCGACCAGGGGCTGCGGTCGCGCGCCGCCGACGTCACGGCGCTCGTCCAGCAGGCCGACACCGGCCTCGCCCAGGCCAGGGGCGGGGCGGTCGGCGCGCGCGGGGAGAGCTTCGCGCAGATCCTCACCCCGTCAGGCCGCGTGGTCGACGCGACGCCGGCGCTGCGCTCCCGCCCGCTGCTGACCCCCGCGGAGCTGCGCGCGGCGAACGCGGCGACGCTCCGGCTCGACCGCCCGCGGGCGCCGCTGGGGCCGGGCCGCGCGCGCCTGCTGGCGACGCCCGTCCATGCCCAGGGGCAGCGGCTCGTCGTGGTCGTCGGGGCCTCGCTGGCGCAGCGCGACGGCGCCCTGACCGACCTGCGGCGGCTGCTCCTGCTCGGGGCTCCGGCGATCCTCCTCGTGGCCTCGGCGGTGGGGTACGGCGCGGCGGCCGGCGCCCTGCGCCCCGTGGAGCGGATGCGCCGCCGCGCGGAGGGCATCCAGGCCCAGTCGCCCGGAGGGCGGCTGCCCGTCCCGGCCGCGCGGGACGAGCTCGCCCGCCTCGGCGACACGCTGAACACGATGATCGCGCGGCTCGAGGGCGCGCTGGCGCGCGAGCGCACCTTCGTCTCGGACGCGGGCCACGAGCTGCGCGGCCCGCTCGCGGTCCTCAAGGGCGAGATCGAGCTGGCGCTCGAGGACGCGGTCACCGCGCAGCAGTTCCGCGACGCCCTCGTGTCGGCCAGCGAGGAGACCGACCGGCTCGCGCGCCTCGCCGACGACCTGCTCGTCGTCGCCCGGTCCGATCAGGGCGGGCTGCCCGTGCGTCCGGCGCCGCTCGACGTGGGCGACCTGGTCGACGGCGTCCGCAGGCGCTTCGAGCCCGCCGCCCGCGAGCACGGCGCGCTGCTGAGCACCCAAGCGCCCGAGGGCCTGCGGCTCGTCGCCGACCGCCTGCGCCTCGAGCAGGCCCTCGGCAACCTCGTCGACAACGCCCTGCGCCACAGCAGTGGCCTCGTCGAGCTCGTGGCGGAGGGCGGCAGCGGGCTGATCGCCCTGCACGTCCTCGACGACGGTGCCGGGTTCACCCCGGGCTTCCTCGGCGTCGCCTTCGAGCGCTTCACGCGCGACGACGTGGCGCGCGGACGCGGCGGCGCCGGCCTCGGCCTGGCCATCGTCGCTGCGATCGCCGCGGCGCACCACGGGGCCGCGCACGCCCGCAACCGGCCCGAGGGCGGCGCGGACGTCTGGCTGGAGCTGCCCGCCAGGGTGCCGGCCGTCGATCAGACGGCGGGCGAGCCACCGTCCGCGCGCATGCGGTAGCCGGCACCGCGCACGGTCTCGATCGACTCCACGCCGAACGGACGGTCGATCTTCTCCCGCAGGTAGCGGACGTAGACGTCGATGACGTTCGAGCGGTGCTCGTAGCCGCTGTCCCACGCGTGCTCGAGCAACTGGAAGCGGTCGAGGACCTCGCCAGGGCGGCGCAGGAAGGTCTCGAGCAGCGCGAGCTCCTTGGCCGACAGGGAGATGTCGGCGTCGCCGCGCCACACACGCCGGTTCGCCGGGTCGAAGTGGAGGTCCCCTGCGCGCAGGACGGGCGGGCGCTCCACCGGCCCGCGCCGCACCAGCGCCCGCAGGCGGGCCCGCAGCTCGGGGAACGAGAACGGCTTGGCGACGTAGTCGTCCGCGCCGCCGTCCAGGCCCTGGATGCGGTCCTC
>JAXDGY010000193.1:0-8967 GCA_034664785.1 Solirubrobacteraceae bacterium | reverse complement strand
ACCTCTACGGCGACGGCATCCGCCGCCTGAACTCGCTGGCCACGCCCGCGCTCTACGACCTGATCGACCTGACGCCCGGCTCGATCCAGGACTCCCCGGCCTACAACGCCAACGGCGTCAACGACCTGCAGCGCCCCGGCTGCCCGGTGCTCAACCTCGCCGACCAGGGCGGCAACGACGACCACTACTCCGACTACTGGCGCCGGCGCAACCTCATCCCCGGCGCCGCGGGATCGACCGTCCCGCTGTTCCTCACGCAGGGCCTGACCGAGAACAACACGGTCGCCGACGGGACGGCGCAGTACCTCGCGAACCACGGCGGGTTCGAGAAGGCGTGGCTGGGCCCGTGGGAGCACGTCCGCGGCAACGAGCGCGACGCCGCCGGTCGCCTGCTGATGGGCCGCGCGGGCTTCTTCGACGAGGTCATGCGCTTCTACGACCAGTTCCTCAAGGGCGTCGCGCCGGCCGTGCAGGACCCGCGGATCGCGGTCCAGACCAACGACGGCACGTGGCGCGCCGAGGCGTCGTGGCCACCGGCGGACGCGAAGTCCTACACCAGCCCGCTGCGCGCCGGCACCTACACCGACGACGGCTCGGGCAACGCGACGCAGACCAGCGACACCGCCGGCGTGTGGACGATCTCGCCGCGGCTGCCCTACGACGCGCACCTGTCCGGCTCCGGCACGGCGCTCGTCGACGTGGCGACCACGCGCCCGAACGCGAACCTCGTCGTCGACGTCTACGACCTCGACGAGTACGGCATCGGGCCGCTGATCACGCGGCAGGGGTTCCTGGCCCGGTCGAGCGGCGAGAAGCGGCTCGAGCTGTGGTCGGCCGACTGGAAGCTCGCGGCCGGCCACCGGATCGCGGTGCGCGTGACGGACGCCAACGAGGACTGGTGGATCCACGCGCCGCTGTTCGACTCCGTCGAGGTCGTCGGCGGGTCGGTGACGCTGCCGTTCCTCGCCCGCAGGCGCACGGCCACCATCCAGGGCGACCCGGGTACCCAGCTCGCCGGGTACCTCGGCCAGACCATCACGGTCCCGCCCGAGACGCTGCGCGACGCGGTCAGCAGCTCGTTCGTGCTGCCGCCCGCGCAGACGCCATGACGGGCGCCCGGTAGGAACAGACGTTCGCCCGAGTCGTCGTGCGGGGCGCGTACCCTGCGCGGTGCGTGCCCCGGACGATCGCCCACCTCGACCTCGACGCGTTCTACGCCACCGTCGAGCTGCACCGGCGCCCGGAGCTGAAGGGCCTGCCGGTCATCGTGGCCGGCAGCGGCCCGCGGGCGGTCGTGACCACCGCGAGCTACGAGGCGCGGCGCTTCGGCGTCGGCTCGGCGATGCCCGCCTCGCGCGCACGCCGCCTGTGCCCCGACGCCGTCGTGATCCCCCCGGACTTCACGGCCTACCGCGAGGTCTCCCGGGAGGTCATGCGGCTCGTCACCGGCGCGGTGGACCTCGTGGAGGTCGTCGGCCTCGACGAGGCCTACCTCGACCTCTCCGACCTGCACTCGCCGCGGGCGGCGATGCGGCGCCTGGTGCACCAGATCCGCGAGCGGACCGGGATGAGCGCCTCCGTGGGGATCGGGCCGAACAAGCTCGTGGCGAAGGTCGCCTCCGACGCCGAGAAGCCCGCCGGGTTCGTCGTGCTCACCCGCGAGCAGGCGTGCGAGCGGTTCGCCGACGCGCCGCCCGGGCTCGTGCCCGGCATCGGCCCGAAGACGGCGGCGCGGCTCGAGGCGCTCGGGCTCACCACGCTGCGCGCGCTGGCCGAGGCCGACGAGGCCGTCCTGCGGGAGCACTTCGGCGCGAACCAGGGGCCGTGGCTGCGCGGCCGCGGCTGCTTCGAGGGCTCGGCGACGGTCGAGCCGGTGCGCGAGGCGGTCAGCGAGTCGCGGGAGACGACGTTCGACGAGGACATCGCCGATCCGCACCGCCTCGAGGCGATCCTGCTGCGCCTGGCGGCCGAGCTGTCGGACGGCCTGCGGCGCCACGAGCGGGCGGGGCGGACGATCGCGATCAAGGTCCGCCTGGACGACTGGACCACCGTGACGCGCGCCCGGACCATCGACGGGCCGACGAACGATCCGGGGCGGATCGGCGCCGTCGCCCTGGAGCTGCTGCGCGAGTACGCGCCGCCGCGCCCGGTGCGGCTGCTCGGGGTCCGCGTCGCGTCGTTCGGCTCCGCGCCGGAGCGCCGGGAGGCCGGGCAGCTCGCCCTCGAGTTGTAGGGTCGCGCCCATGGATCTGCACCACGTGCGCCGCGGCACGGGCGAGCCGCTGCTGCTCATCCAGGGCATGAGCGGCACCCACGTCGCCTGGGGCGAGCCGTTCCTCGGGCTGCTCGCCGCGGACTTCGATGTGGCGGCCTACGACCATCGCGGCATCGGCTTCTCGCCGGCGGTCAAGGAGCCGTTCTCGATCGCCGACCTCGCCGCCGACGCCGTCGGGCTGCTCGACCGGCTCGGCTGGGAGACGGCGCATGTGCTGGGGATCTCGATGGGCGGGATGGTCGCCCAGGAGCTGGCCATCGCCCACGGGGACCGGGTCCGGACGCTGACGCTCGGGTGCACCTACGCGGGCGGCCCGACGGGCGCGCTGGCCGACCCGGCCACGCTGCAGGAGCTCTCCGAGGCGATGATGTCCGGCGACCGCGAGCTGGCGCTGCGCACGGGCTACGAGATCACCGTGTCGCCGGGCTTCGCGGCGCACGAGGCGAACTTCGGGGCCTACCGGGACATGGCGCTGTCCGTGCCGGCCCGGCTGCGGACGATCCTGCTGCAGATGCAGGCCATCGCCGCCCACGACACGAGCGCGCGGCTGGCGCGGATCGACCGCCCGACGCTCGTGGTCCACGGCACCGCCGACCGGATGCTGCCCCCGTCCAACGGCGAGGTGATCGCCGCGGCGATCCCGGGCGCCCGGCTCGAGCTGCTCGAGGCCGTGGGGCACCTGTTCTGGTGGGAGCAGCCCGAGCGCAGCGCGGCGCTGGTGCGCGAGCACGCCCTCGTGGGCGTCTAGGAGTCTGTTGAACGTTCGCTCGCGCGGCGGGAAAAGCTCAACAGGCTCCTAGGCCGGCCCCGGGGCGAACCCCGGGAAGAACCGGACGACCGCGCCGGTCCGGTAGAGCGTGACGTACAGCGCTCCGCCGGGCCCGATCGCGAGGCCCAGGGGGTCCTGGTCGGCGAAGCCGCGGGCGAACACGGACGCCGTCGCCGCGTAGCCGCCGCCGGGCCGGCGGCGCAGCGCGATGCGCCGCAGCTCGCGCCCGGCGCTGACGCCCGGCGCGATCGCGCCGTTCTCGGCCACGAACGCCGTCAGGCCGCGGCCGCCCCAGTCGGGCGCGACCGCCACGCCGCCGACCCCCGCGTGGGCGGGCAGCTCCGCGAGCGGCGCGACGGTGCGCGCGCAGACCGGCCCGCCGGCGTCCCGGCAGCCCGGGAAGCCGAAGTCCGGCGGCCCGCCGGTGACGTCGCGGATGACGTTCAGCTCGTCGGGCGGACGGCGGGGACCGAGGTCGTCGCGGCCGTTGTCACCCACGAGCAACGACGCGGTGCCCGGCACGACGGCCAGCCCGAAGGGCCCGCGCAGCCCCCTGGCCTCGACGCGCAGGCCGCTGCCGTCGGCCGCGAACGAGACCACCGTGCCCGACGTCTCGTGCCCGCCGGCCAGCGCGTTCTGCTCGGCGCCGACGCCGAGGTAGAGCCGGCCGCCGGGGCCGGGGACGATGCTGCCCAGCGGGTGCTGCCACACGGGCAGCGAGGGGACGATCGTCCTGTGGTGGGCGAAGGCGCGGCCGTCGAAGCCCGAATAGCGCGTCACCGTGCCCGTGCGCGCCCCGGGCTGGGAGGCGACGTACAGGCGCCCGCGCAACCAGGCCAGGCCGAGCGCGAGGTGCGTGCCGCGGATCACGTGCACCGGGGGTGCGCCCGCGTGGCGCACGTACCAGACCCCGTCGCCCGCCTGGGCGAACGGCGCGCCGGAGGTGACCCACATCCCGCCGGCCGGGTCGAAGGCGACGTTGGACGCCGCGGGGATCCCGCGGGCGACGACCTGCCCGGGCGGGGCGGGCGTGGCGGCCCGCACCGCGGGCGCCGCGGCCGTCAGGACCACGAGGACGACGGCGATGAGCAGGCGCCGGGCCACCGGGCGAGCCTATCCAGCAGACTGGCGCGCGTGGTCACCGGCCGGTCCCGTCCCGCCTACGCCGCCGACGCCCTCGGCATCGGCGTCGCCACGGGCGTCTACGGCATCTCCTTCGGGGTGCTCGCCGTCGGCGCCGGGCTGTCGGCCGTGCAGGCGTGCGCCATGTCGCTGCTGATCTTCACCGGCGGCTCGCAATTCGCCGCGGTCAGTGTGCTCGGCGCGGGCGGATCGGCGGCGACCGCGGCGGTCAACGCGCTGCTGCTCGGCGTGCGCAACTCGGCCTACGGGCTCTCACTGGCCTCGCTGCTGGGCGGCAGCGTCGGTCGCCGGGCGGTCGCCGCGCAGCTGATCATCGACGAGTCGACGGCGATGGCGCGCGGCCAGGAGGACCCGCACGAGGCGCGTGGCGCCTTCTGGCTGACGGGCATCAGCGTGTTCGTCTGCTGGAACCTCGGCACGCTGGCCGGCGCGGTGGCGGGCGACGGGCTCGGCGACCCGGCGCGCCTGGGCCTGGATGCGATGTTCCCCGCGGCGTTCCTGGCGCTCCTGGCCCCGCAGCTGCGCCAGCGCGGGGCGCCGGCCGCCGCGCTCGCGGGCGCCCTGATCGCCGTGGTCCTCGTGCCGCTCACGCCCGCGGGCGTGCCCGTGATCGCCGCGAGCCTGGGCGTCCTCGCCGCCGTGCGCGTCCGCGAGGCCCGCCGGTGAGCTGGGCGGCGCTCCTCGGGCTGGCGGCGGGCAGCTACGCGCTGAAGGCCGTGGGCCCGCTGCTGCTCGGCGACCGCGAGCCGTCGCCGCCGCTGGCGCGGCTGCTCGCCCTGCTCGCCGTGCCGCTGCTGGCCGCCCTCGTCGTCGTCCAGACCCTCGCCGACGGCGAGCGCCTGGTCCTCGACGCGCGGGTGCCCGCGCTGATCGTCGCGGCCCTGTGCGTGTGGCGCCGCGCGCCGTTCCTGATCACCGTCCTGGCCGCGGCCGCGACGGCGGCGGGGCTGCGCGCCCTCGCCGGGTAGGAGGCCGGGCTAGTACAGGGCGGCGGCCAGCCGGCGGCGCGCCTCGCGGGCGAGGGGGTCCTCGACGCCCAGCTCGTCCAGGATGCCGACGATGACCGCGCGCAGGTCGTCCTTGCGTCCGTCGGCGGAGGGCAGCGCGGACAGCAGCACGTCCAGCGCGCGCTCCTTGTCGCCGGCGTCCAGCGCGGCCCAGGCGTCGTCGAGCCCGGCGTCCGGGTCGGACTCGAGGCGCAGGCGGGCGGCCAGCCCGTCGGCCTGGAAGGAACCGGCGACGTCCCGGAGGAGGCCCAGCGCCTCGTCGTCCTCGCCGCGGGCGTGCAACGCGCGGGCGAGCGCCACGGAGGCGTCGGCGCGACCGGGCTGCAGCTCGAGCGCACGCCGCAGCGACTCCTCGTCGCCGGCGGCCGCCAGGTCGTCGGCCTCCGAGGGAACCAGGTCGGAGAAGAAGCGCTCGACGACGGGCGGGCCCTGGGCGCCGACGAACTCGTCGACGACCTTGCCGTCCCTGAAGGCCTTGACCGCCGGGATGCCCTGGATGCGGAAGCGCGCGGCGAGGTTGGGGTTCGCGTCCGTGTCCACCTTGGCCAGCACGACCTTGCCGTCCGTCCGCTCGGCCTCCCGCTCGAGCAGCGGCGTGAGCTGGCGGCACGGGCCGCACCACTCCGCCCAGAAGTCGACGACCACCGGCGTGGTCTTCGACCGCTCGACGACCTCCTGCTCGAAGTCGGCTTCCGTCACGTCGATCGCGGCCATGACCCGTAGGGTACGAAAGCGCGTGAGCGTTCCGGAGCTGCATGTTGTGTCGTCAGGGGAGGGCATCCCCGTGGTGCTCCTGCACGGGCTGACGGCGACCCACCACTACGTCGTCATGGGCTCGCGCGCGCTCGAGCGCGGCGGCCACCGCGTCGTCGCCTACGACGCCCGCGGCCACGGTGCCAGCGCGCCCGCGGACCGCTACGACTACGGCGCCCTCGCCGAGGACCTCGAGCGCGTCCTCGACGCGCACGGGCTGGACCGCGTCGTCCTGGCCGGCGCCTCGATGGGCGCGCACACCCTGCTGCGGTTCGCCCTCGCCCACCCGGAGCGCGCCGCCGGGCTCGTGGTCGTCACGCCCGCCCACCACCCCGACGTCCCACCGGGCCTCGACCGCTGGGACGCGCTGGCGCGCGGCCTGCGGGAGGACGGGGTGGAGGGCTTCGTCGCCGCCTACGGGGACCCGGGCGTCCCGGGCGCCTGGCAGGACACCGTCCTGACCGTGCTGCGCCAGCGCCTGGCGCGCCACGAGCACCCCGAGGCGGTCGCCGACGCGCTCGAGCAGGTGCCGCGCTCGGCCCCGTTCGACGTCGCCGACCTCGCCACGATCCGCGCGCCGACCGTCGTGGTGGCCGACCGCGACGAGATCGACCCGGGCCATCCGCTCGCCGTGGGGGAGGCGTACGTCGACCTCATCCCCGGCGCCCGCCTGATCCTGGAGGAGGAAGGGCGCTCGCCCATCGCCTGGCAGGGCGGGCAGCTGTCGCGGGTGATCGCCGACCTGGCGGCCGAGGCCCTGGGCCAGGGCCCGCGCGGCATCTAGTGTGGCGGTGACCATGGCCGATCCCACCGTCCAGCCGATCGCCGTCACGGGCGCCACCGGCGCGCTCGGCTCGCGTGTCGCCCGGGGATTGGCCGACCGCGGCGTCCCGGTGCGCCTGGTCGTGCGCGACCCGGGGCGGGCCCCGGAGCTTCCGGGGGCCGAGGTCGTCGTCGCCGCGGGCTACCACGACCGGCCGTCGCTGACCGAGGCACTGCGTGGGACCTCGACGCTCTTCCTGGTCTCCGGTCGGGAGTCCGCCGACCGGGTCGCCGAGCACAAGAGCGCCGTCGACGCCGCCGTGGACGCCGGCGTGGAGCGGATCGTCTACACGTCGTTCCTCGGCGCGGCGCCGGACGCCACGTTCACCTTCGCGCGTGACCACCACGCCACCGAGGAGCACATCCGGGCCACCAGCCTGGCGCACACGTTCCTGCGCAACAGCATGTACGCCGAGTACGTGCCGCTCTCCGCGACGGCGGAGGGCTTCATCAAGGCGCCGGCCGGCGACGGGCGGCTGGCCTGGGTCGCGCGCGACGACGCGGCCGACGCCGCCGTCGCCGTGCTCACCGGCGACTGCCACGGCGGCGTGACCTACGAGCTGACGGGCCCCGACGCGCATTCCTTCGGCTGGGCGGCCGAGCAGCTCTCCGCCGCGGCCGGGCGCCCGGTCACCTACGTCGACGAGACGCTCGAGGAGGCCTACGCGTCGCGCGCCTCCTCCGGCGCCCCCGGCTTCGAGGTCGACGGCTGGGTGACGTCCTACCTGGCGGTGGCCCGCGGCGAGCTCGAGGTGGTCAGCACGACCGTCGAGGACCTCACTGGCCACCCGCCGCAGTCCTTGCCGGCGTTCCTGGCCGCCCACCCGGAGTCCTGCGCGCACCTGCGCGCGGGGTAGCGCCGGCGGCTTCGGCTAGGAGGGCCCCTCGCCGAAGGGCTCGGGGCCTGGGTCGTCCGAGACGGCGCCGACGGCGACGCGCAGCCATCCGTCGATCCGCGGCAGCACGCGCTCCAGCGCGTCCAGCTCGAGGGCCAGGCGGATCGCTTCGTCCGCGGCCTCGACGGCGCTGCCGGCCGCCGCCGCTTCGTCGACGCTGCGCAGCGCCCCTTCGAGCTCGCCGCGCCGCGCCGTGATGCGCTCGTCGCAGCGGAGCGCGGCGGCGGCGTAGCCGTCGATGCGCCGGCGGTGGCCCTCGGCGACGGTCGCGGGGAGACCGGCGAGCAGCCGGTCGATCTGGGCTGGGTTCATCGCGAGCGTCTCGCCCTGCGGTAGTCGCGGTTGAGCATGGCGATGAAGTCGGTGCTGATCTCCTTGGGGCAGGCCGCCTCGCATTCCTGGTGGTTGGTGCACGAGCCGAAGTGCGTCTCCGCGGCCTCGACCATCGCCAGCGTGCGCCGGTGGCGCTCCGGCCGGCCCTGGGGAAGGAGGTTGAGGTGCGCGAGCTTGGCGGCGGTGAACAGCTGGCCGGCGCCGTTGGGGCACGCGGCCACGCAGGCGCCACAGCCGATGCAGGCGGCGGCGTCCATCGCCAGGTCCGCGTCGGGCTTGGGGATCGGGATCAGGTTCGCGTCGGGCGCCGAGCCGGTCGGCGCGGTGATGTAGCCGCCGGACTGGATGATGCGATCCAGGGGGCCGCGGTCGACGACGAGGTCCTTGACGATCGGGAAGCCCGCCGAGCGGAACGGCTCGACGATGATCTCGTCGCCGTCGCCGAAGGTCCGCAGGTGCAGCTGGCAGGTCGTCGTGCCGCGCTGCGGGCCGTGGGCCTGGCCGTTGATCATCAGCCCGCAGGCGCCGCAGATGCCCTCGCGGCAGTCGCTCTCGAAGGCGATCGGGTCGGTCCCCTGCGCGATCAGCCGCTCGTTGAGCACGTCGAGCAGCTCCGGGAACGACATCTCCTCCGTCACGTTGTCGACCGCGTAGACGACGAACTCCCCGCGCGTCTCGGGGCCCGCTTGGCGCCAGATCTTCAGGGTCAGGTTCACGCGTAGCTCCGCTGGGTCGGGTGCACGTACCGGAACGTCAGCTCTTCCTTGTGCAGCGCGTGCGGCTCGGCGCCGCGGTGCTCCCAGACAGCGACGTGGGCGAAGTGCTCGTCGTCGCGCAGCGCCTCGTGGTCGGGCGTCTGGTGCTCTTCGCGGAAGTGGCCGCCGCAGGACTCCTCGCGGCGCAGCGCGTCGCGGCACATCAGCTCGGCGAGCTCGAAGAAGTCGCTGACGCGGCCGGCCTTCTCGAGCG
>JAXDGY010000192.1:0-5221 GCA_034664785.1 Solirubrobacteraceae bacterium | reverse complement strand
CCGGCGCGCGAGGCGTGGCGGTTGGACGGGCCCGGCTGGCCGTGCTCGAGCGGGAGGAAGTCCGCGTAGCGCCAGATGTTCTGCGGGCCGCCCTGGATGCGGCGCCGCAGCCCGGGGATGTCATCCGCCAGGCGGCGGTGGTCGTAGGCGACCTCCAGCGGCCCGAAGCAGCGATCGCACACGTACCGCGCCTCGAGGGGGTAGCCCGTCCCGCACTCCCTGCACTTCAGCTCCGTCGCCGACATGAAAAAACCTCCGGTTGGTGGCGGAGGCTCATTGCTGCGACAGCGGTTGAAGCTCCGGCCACATCTCACAGGAATTGGCACCTTTCCCTCGCGGTTGGCCGCATGCGGCGTCGCTCGGGGGGTTGCCGGGGTTTCATCGGGCCAGTCCCTCCACCCCTCTGGATGTGTCCAGCTATGTGATCGGGAGTCTACACACGTCATCCGCCGCCGCAACCGCCGGTACACTGGTCCGTGGAGCCACACGATGTTGAACGACGAGCCGCGAAGTCCCAGCCATGCCGAGCCTGCCCAAGCCCCGCTTGCGTCGGCCCGTGCGGACGCCCGGCCCGCTCGCGGGCCGTCCGGACGAGCCTGAGCAGCCCCGTGTCGAGGTCGTCGAGCACGACGGCCTGCGCTGGGTGAACATCGAGCGGCCGCGCCAGGCCGAGCGGGCCTGGCTGGAGGAGCACTTCGACTTCCACCCGCTGGACTACGAGGACGTCTTCTCCCGCAACCAGCGGCCGAAGCTCGACGAGTACCCCGAGTACCTGTTCGTCGTCCTGCACTTCCCCGCCTACGACAAGCACGTCGGCCGCCTCAACGCCGTCGAGCTCGACGTGTTCCTGGGCCCGGACTACATCGTCACGCTGCCCAACGACCCGATCCAGCCGCTGGAGTACCTCTTCGAGCGCGCCCGCTCGCGCGAGGACTTCCGCGAGCAGCTGTTCTCCAAGGGCGCGGGCTACCTGCTCTACAAGGTCGTCGACGACTGCGTCGACGCCTCCTTCCCCATGCTGCGGAAGATGGGCAACAAGCTCGAGCGCCTGGAGGAGGCGATCTTCGAGGGCCGCTCGAAGGAGATCGTCCGCGACATCTCCAACGTCAAGCAGGAGATCATCAACTTCCGCAAGATCGTCCGCCCGCAGCGGGCGGCGCTGAAGGACCTCGAGCGCACCAAGCGCTACATCCCCGAGGACCTCGACATCTACTTCGACGACATCAACGACGCGTCGGAGCGGATCTGGGACATGCTGGAGAACTACAAGGAGGTCGTCGAGGGCCTCGAGGGCACCAACGAGTCCGTGCTGTCCCACGAGCTCAACGACGTCCTTCGCGTCCTGACGGCCTTCAGCGTCGTGATGCTCCCCCTCACGCTCATCGCGAGCATCTTCGGGATGAACACGAAGGTCCCGGGCGAGCAGTCGATCACGGGGTTCTTCGTCGTCATCGGCGTCATGGTGGTCATCCTCGTCGCGATGATCTCGCTGTTCCGCAAGCGCGGCTGGCTGTAGCGCGGCGGCGGCGGCTAGGCGCCGAGGTGCGCCGTGTCGTTGAACGAGCGCAGCAGCCAGCGACCGTCGCCGAAGACGACCAGGCGGCTGATCGAGCCGTTGTCGGCGTGGATGAAGGCGAACGGACGGCTGTCGGTGGCCTGGCGGCAGATCTCGCCGATCACGCCACCGTGCAGGACGGCCGCGCCCGTGGCGCCCGGGCCGAGCCGCGCGACGATCGCATCGACGCCGGCGCGGACGCGCGCGGCCAGCGCCGCGCCGGACTCGGCGCCCGGGATGAGCTCCCAGCGCTCCTCGGCCAGCGCGCGGCGCGCGAGCGGGTCCCCCTCCGCCATGCGGATGCGGTACTCCCCGCCCTCCCAGTCGCCGAGGTGCACCTCGCGCAGCTCGGGGACGACGACCGGGTCCAGGCCGGTGCGCGCCGCGAGCGGGGCCGCGGTCTGCGCCGTGCGCTGCAGCGTCGTGACGAACAGGCCCGCCAGCCCGGCGCCGGCCAGCCGCCCTGCGACCGCCTCGGCCTGCTCGCGGCCCGCGCTCGCGAGCGGCGGGTCGCCGTGCCCGTCGACGAGCGGGAAGCTCTCGCCGGGCGCGATCGACGCCGACGCGCCGTGGCGCACGAGCAGCACCTCGGTGGCGTCGGGCGGCAGCGCGAAGGCGTGCTGGGCGTAGCGGGCGGGCGCGGCGTCTGACACCGCGGGGAGCCTAGAGGCCTTGCGCGGTAACCGACCGGCGGGCCTGGTGTTGTCCCGTGTACAGATGCCACCCCTCGAGACCCTGGAGCGCCTCGGCGAGACCTTCGCGCTCGACGCGCCGACCCAGCGCAAGCGCATGCTGGTGATCGTCAACCCGTATGCCACCACGGTCTCCGATCGGTTGAAGAACCTGGTGGTGTACGCGCTCCAGGGCCGCTACGAGGTCGACGCGATCGACACCCGCGCCAAGGCGGACGCCATCGGCCTCGCGCGCGAGGCCGCGCACGAGGGCTACGACGTGGTGGTGGCCTTCGGCGGCGACGGCACCCTCAACGAGGCGGCCAACGGCCTGGCCGGCTCCCCCACCCCGCTGACGACGCTCCCCGGCGGCTCGACGAACGTGTTCTGCAAGATGCTCGGGATCCCCGGGGACATCGTCGACGCGACGGAGCACCTGCTGCGCATCGCCGACGACTGGCATCCGCGCCGCGTCGACCTGCCGCGGGTCAACGACCGCGACTTCACCTTCTCCGCCGGCCTCGGGCTGGACGCCAGCGTCGTGGCCCGCGTCGACGCCCGCCCGCGCCTGAAGGCCCGCTACGGTCCGTCGTTCTTCGTCCTCGCGGGGATCGCGACGTTCGCGAGCCGCTACGTCGCCCACCCGCCGCACATCGACGTGCAGCTCGGCGACGGCTCAGGCGCGAAGGGCGTCACCGTCCTGGTGCAGAACGGCGACCCGTACACCTACTTCCGCGACCGCCCGATCCACATGGCGGAGGGCGCGCAGCTCGACGACGGGCGCCTCGCCGGGGTCGTGCTCAAGCGGTCGACGCCGACGGTCATGCCCGGGGTGATCTGGCGCGCCTTCAGCGGGGCCCGCATGGTGCGCCATCGCGCCGTCAGCGGCTTCTCCGGGCTGGACGGGCTGCGCTGCGTCAGCGCGGACGGGCGCCCGATCGCGCTGCAGGTGGACGGCGACTTCATCGGCGACGTCACGGAGGCGGAGTTCTCCATCCGCCCGGGCGCGCTGACCGTCGTGGCCTAGGCGCCGGGGCCCGCGTCCGGCGTGGCGCCGGGGCGGGGACGCAGGTCGTACGGGTAGCGCGTGAGCGTCTCGCAGCCGTCGGCGGTCACGAGCAGCAGGTCCTCGTAGCGCACGCCGCCGATCGTCCTGTCCCAGAGGCCGGGCTCGACCGCCAGCACGTCGCCCGCGACGAACGGCTCGGTCCCGAGCATCCCGAGCCCCGGGGCCTCGTGCACCTCGAGCCCGACGCCGTGGCCGAGGGAGAACTGAAAGCCCTCGACGGGGTCCTCGCCCGGGCCGGTGCGCTGCGTGCGGTACCCGGCCGCCTCGAAGCGGTCGCAGACCAGCCCGTGCAGCTCGCGCCCGGTGACGCCCGGGCGCACACGCGCGCGGACCTCCTCCAGCGCGGCGCGCACGAGCTGCTCCTGCCCGAGGACCGCCTCGCCGACGTCGCCGACGACGAACGTCCGCGTCATGTCCGCCCAGCAGCCCGTCCGCTCCTCGCGGGGCCACAGGTCGACCTGGATCGGCAGCCCGGCGGGCAGCGGCCCCGAGCCGGGCTCATGGCCGAAGCCCTGCCGCACGGAGGCGACGATGACATCGGGTGGGGCGGGCGCGCCGGCCTGCGCGCACGCCGCGCGCAGCGCGTCCCGGACCTGCTCGGCGGTCAGCGGCGCACCGTCGGCCATGAGCTCACCGTCGCGGACGTCGGCGCTCGCCAGGAGCCGCTCGGCGGCGGCCATCCCCGCCTCGGCGGCGCGCTGGGCGAGCAGGATGCCCTCCAGCTCGCTCGGCGACTTGACCCGGCGCCGCGCCTCGACGGCGATGGGATCGACGACGAGGACGACGCCGTCGGAACGCAGCCGGTCGGCCATCGCAACCGGGAAGTCGTCGGGCACCGTGGCCTCGCGCACCCCGAGTCGCGACACCGCGCGGGAGACCATCTCGGCCATGATCTCGTGGCGCGGGCGCCCGCTGCGCAGGAGCTCGTGGAAGCCGACGTCCTCCACCCCGATGATCTCGGCGTCGGGGCGGGTCGCGGCGAGCCGGTCGCGCTCGAGCACCGACGTCAGGACGGCCGCGCGGCCGCCGACCTCGGCGAACAGGAACGGGTCGCCGATCGCCAGCGGGATCTCGTGGCGCAGGGCGGCCGAGCGCTCCGTGTCCGCGTACAGCAGGACGTCGCCGACCACGCGGCTACCCGGCGCCGGGGGTGATGCGGTAGGCGTCGAAGACGCCGTCGATGTTGCGCAGCTTGCCCACCGTGGCCTTCAGCGCGCGCGTGTCCCCGACCTCGATGACGAAGCGGTTCTGGACCATCGGCGGCGAGACGATGCAGCGCGCCTCGACGATGTTGATGCCCTCCTCGGCGAAGGTCCGCGAGAGGTCCTCGAGCATCCGGTGACGGTCCCAGGCGTCGACCTGCAGCTCGACCTTGAAGGCCGTCGCGTGGTCGCCCTCCCAGTGCACGGGCACGAAGCGCTCGGGGTCCTTGCGCAGCGCCGCGGCGTTGGGGCAGTCGTCGCGGTGGATCGTGATGCCGCGCCCGAGCGACACGTAGCCGACGATCGGGTCCCCGGGGACGGGGCGGCAGCACTTGGCCATGCGCAGCTGGACGTCGTCGACGCCCTCCACGGTGATCCCGTACGAGCTGCTGGTCCCGGTCGGCGACCGGCGCTGGCGCCGCGTGGAGACGAGCGACTCGACCGCCGTCGCCTCCTCCTCGGCCGCCTCGCCCTGCTTGAGGCGGTGCAGGACCTTGTTGACGACGATCTTCGGCGAGATCTTCGCGCCGCCCAGCGCGATGTAGAAGTCGTCGGCCTTGCGGAAGCCCATCTCGCGGATCACGTCGGCCAGCAGCGGCGAGCCCGTGATCTTCTGCGCGGGCAGGCCGGCCTTGGTCAGGTGCTCCTGCAGCAGCGCGCGACCCGTGTGCTCGGTGTCCTCGCGCGACTCGGCCTTGAACCAGGCCTTGATCTTGTTGCGGGC
>JAXDGY010000191.1:0-4010 GCA_034664785.1 Solirubrobacteraceae bacterium | reverse complement strand
CGCTCAGCCACAGCTGCGAAGACGTCGCGGACGACGGACGACGCGGTGACGGTCACGCCGCGCTCCGTCCCTCGTTGCAACGTCGCGCGCGGTCAAGCAAGTCCCTGCGGCGGACGAGCTTGACCCGCGGCCGCCCCTGCTGTCTGCCTCGGGCGCGTTCATGCTCATCGATTGCGAGCCAGCCGTCGTAGTCCACCGTTTCGCCGAGTGCGGCTAGGAGCTCGGCCGGATCGACGGAGGGCTGCGCGAGGCACCCGGCGGCATGATCCTCAAGAAGCGCCGCAACCGTCTCGCGCGCACAGCGCTTGTTCGTGCCGATGATGCCGGACGCTCCGCGCTTGATCCAGCCGGCGGTGTACGCCCCTACAACCCCCCGCACACGACCGCCGTCGTTGGCGATGGTGCCGCGCGCGACGTCGAACGGAACGCCTGGGATCGGAGTGCCGCGGTAGCCGATGGATCGCAGCACCAGTCCGGTCTCGAGGTCCTCGGTGCGGGCGGTCTCGTGCGCCGTCAGTGCGCCGCTCCGCGATCTGACCAGGCGGTTGTGGGCGATCCGGAGGCCGTCAACCCGGTTCTCGCCGAGGATCGCTTGAGGCGAGGCGAGGAACCGCAGCACGACGCGTCGGCGCGCACCGGTCGGCGGGCGGAGCGCCAGTTCTTGGACTAGCTCGACGTTGGCCCTCGCGCCGGCGCCATCGCCGCTGGGCTGGTCGACAGCGGCATCCGCCGGGTGGATGACGACATCGACGTCGGGGCAGGCCGCGAGCTCGCTCAGCTCCGCGGCGGTGAAGGCCGCCTGCGCGGGACCACGACGCCCGAGGACGACGATCTCCTCGATCGCCGACTCGTGGAGCGCCACGAGAGCGTGGTCGGCCGTGTCGGTCACAGCAAGCTGCTTCGGGGCGACCGCGAGCATCCGCGCGACGTCTAGGGCGACGTTGCCGTTGCCGATCACGACCGCCCGCCGATGGCTGAGGTCGAAACTGCGCTCGGCGTGGTCGGGGTGGCCGTTGTACCAGCCGACGAATTCCGCGGCGGGATGGCTGCCCGGAAGATGCTCGCCCGGGACCTCCAGCGGCCGATCTGCGGCGGCGCCGACCGCGTAGATGACAGCGTGATACGCGGCGGCGAGCCGCTCGGCGCTCACGTCGATCCCGATCTCGACGTTCCCGTGGAAGCGGAACCCTGGCCGCGCCGCAGTCTGTTCGAACACCCGGGAAACCGACTTGATCCTCGGGTGATCGGGGGCGACGCCGGAGCGCACGAGCCCCCATGGGGTGGGCAGGCGTTCGAACATGTCGATCGTGGCGCTCACGCCGGGCTCGGCAAGCAACTGGCCAGCCGCGTAGAACGCCGCCGGCCCCGACCCGACGATCGCAACGTGGAGCGGCGACGTCTGTCTGCCAGGGCCCGATGTCACTGCCGGGCTCCTACGCGCCGACCGTCGACCTGCCGGTCGGGGCACCGCAGCAAGGACAGCATCACGAGGCTGCGTTGATCACTGGGGACGCGCGGGACGAGCGCCGGTGGTGGCTGGTCCTTACCAGTCATCTGTCGGCCCGGATGTGTTCGCTGGATGGTCTTGTTCAAGGCAATCACCAGGTCGTCGCTCGGATCACCAAGCTAGTCCGCGCGGACCCTGAGGCCAATCCCACTTCCAGACGATCTTCGGCTCAGCTCATGTCCCGGTTCGCGGAGACCGCGCGAGGGCCGTCGCCCGGGTGGGCCTGGGGGACGTGCTCGTCGGCGTGATAGCTCGAGCGTACGAGCGGACCCGCCGCGATGTGGTCGAAGCCGAGCGCACGGGCATCGCCGGCGAGCGCCTCGAACTCCTCTGGCTCCCAGTAGCGCACGACGGGCAGGTGTCGCTCGGTCGGCCGCAGGTACTGCCCCACCGTGAGGACCTGCACGCCGGCCGCCCGCAGGTCCGCGAAGGCCGCGACCATCTCGCCATGGGTCTCGCCCAGTCCGACCATGAGACCTGACTTCGTCGTCACGTCTCCGCCGCCGATCTCCTTGGCGACCCGCAGAACGCGCAGCGAGCGCTCCCAGGTCGAGCCGCGTCGCGCGACCGGGTACAAGCGCGGGACAACCTCGACGTTGTGGTTGAACACGTCGGGACGCTCCGCGACCACCAGCGCGAGCGGCATCTCCTGGCCTTGGAAGTCGGGGGTCAGGACCTCGAGCTTGCATGCCGGCGCCTGGCGTCGCACCTCGCGGATCGTCGCGGCCCAGACGCGCGCTCCTTTGTCCGGGAGGTCGTCGCGGTCAACGCTCGTGACGACCGCGTGGCGCAGACCCATGCGCGCGATGCTGCGGGCGACTCGGGCCGGCTCGAGTGGATCGTTCCACGTCGGCCGTCCCGTCTTGACGTGGCAGAACCCGCAGCGGCGCGTGCAGGTGTCCCCCAGGATCATGAACGTGGCGGGTGCCCCGCTCCCAGCACTCGCCGATGTTCGGGCACGCCGCCTCCTGGCACACGGTGTGCAGGCCCTCCTCGGTGATGAGCGCCTTGAGGTTCCGGTAGCGCGGACCGCCGGGAGGCGGCACCTTGAACCAGCGTGGCTTGCGCTCGCGGAACGGACGGACGTCCGGGCCCAACACGGTGAGGACGTCCATCCCGCCCGGGTTGGCGCGGGATCGCGTCTGGTGATGCGCGCGCTCGTCGCCGCTCATACGGCTGGTGGGCCACCGACGGCCGGCTCACGCAGCATGCGACTCCTCGGGGCCGACGACATCGGCGACGAGGCGATCGACAGCGTCCACGCCTTGTGCGTAGGCAGCGTTGATGGCCCGGTAGGGCTCGAACTCGGCGGGCAATGTGTCGGCCTGGAAGATCGCCTCGACGGGGCACTCGGGCAGGCAGGCGCCGCAATCGATGCACTCGCCTGGGTCGATCACAGCCATCCGCTGGGCGACGTGGATGCAGTCGACGGGGCAGATGTCCACGCACGACTGGTCCATCGTGCCCATGCAGCGTCCGCTGATGATGTAGGTCACGCGGCCCTCCCGAGCGCGTCGTCGTCGGCCATCTGCAGCGTCCGGCCCAGCGCGACGTCGAGCCGCCGTGCGAGCTCCGCCGGCTGGGGCACGGCGCGGAGGATCGCCGCGATCGCAGTGGTGCGCGCCTCGAGTACGCCGGCGTCGGCCGGAGCAGCAGCCATCGCGGTGCAGAGCATCGCCCAAGGCGGCGGGGCCAGCAGGAGACCGGCGACGACCAGGGTGCCGGTGGCGCGCCGCACCTGAGCAAGCCCGACCAGCTTGCGGCCATCCGCCGCCACGATCTCGTGGGACGCGATCGAGCCGAAGCAGGCCCAGTCGACCGACGGCACTCCGGCGAGACTCCGCGCCTCGTCGCCGACCCGCCGGGCGGCCACCCCGAGCCCGGCGAGGACGTCGAGGTGGGCGTCGGCGACAAGCCCGAAGGCCTGGGCGACACCGCGGGCTCCTGGGTGCGATCGCGGGAGGACCAGAGAGGTCGAGAGCATCCACGGCCCCGCCAGCACTGCCGCTCCGCCGCTCTGGCGCGCGATGACCTCGCAACCTTTCGACGCCCGTGCGCGGACCGCCGGCACGAGCGATCGCTGAGCGCGGCCGAGCACGACCGCCGGTTGCTCGTAGTCCCAGAACGCAGTCCTTGGCGCGTGCTGACGCCCCGCGAGCACGATGTCGTTCCACCGCTGCTCCGCGACGGCCGCCCGTCCTGGTAAGCACCCGACCGTCATAGGCTGAGGGGATCCTCAAGCAGCGCCTTGACGTCGCGCAGGAACAACCCGGCGGGCTGGCCGTCGACGGCGCGGTGATCGAAGATGAGGGTGACGGTCATCATCGGTGCGACGCCGGGCAGGCCGTCGACGACGGTGCAACGCTGGGTCGTCGCGCCGAGCCCGACGATGCCGATCTGTGGCGGGTTGAGGATCGGCGTGAACCAGCCCACGCCGGTCGACCCGAGGGTGCTCAAGGTGAAGGTGGCGCCGAGCATGTCGGAGGTGGGCAGCGCCTTGCGG
>JAXDGY010000190.1:0-3456 GCA_034664785.1 Solirubrobacteraceae bacterium | reverse complement strand
TCGCCAAGTGGCCGCTCATCGCGCTCGTGGTCGTCACGATGATCTCGATCCTCTACTGGGCCACCCCGAACGTGAAGCAGCCCGGCTTCAAGTGGATCACCCCCGGCGGCATCCTGGCGCTGGTCATCTGGCTGATCGCCTCCGCGCTGTTCGCCGTCTACGTCGCGAACTTCTCGTCCTACAACAAGACCTACGGGGCGCTCGGCGGCGTGATCGCGTTCCTCGTCTGGCTGTGGATCACGAACATCGCGGTCCTGCTCGGGCAGGAGTTCAACGCCGAGCTCGAGCGCGGGCGCGAGCTCGAGCGCGGCGAGCCGGCCGAGGACGAGATCCAGCTCGAGCCGCGCGACACGCGCAAGATGTCCCGCAGCTAGGCCTACGTGGCCGCGCGGCGCGCGCGCAGCGCGGCGACCACGCGCTCGCGCTCGTTCGGGCGCACGAACCCCGCGGCCCAGAGCACGGCCGGGATGAGCGCGAGCGCCGCCGCGCGGGACAGCAGGCCGGCGGCGCCGTGGTCGGGCAGCAGCAGCTCGCCGCCGACCGTCACCCCGGTCAGCACCCCCACGAGCAGGCCGAGGCGCCCCCACTCGAACGGGACGACGAAGAGGCGCCGGGTCAGGACGTGGATGAGCGCGAGCATCACGAGGTAGGCCGCGGCCAGCGCGATGCCGGCCCCTGCGATGCCGAGCGGCGGGATCAGCGCGACGAGGACGACGACGTTGACGAGGACGCCGGCGGCGGCGGCCGGGAAGTTCCGGGTCGTGACCTTCGCCCGGCCCGCGATCGTCACGAACACGAGGTTCAGCCCGTACAGCGCCCAGCCCAGCGCCAGCCACGGCAGGGCGCGGTGCGCCGCGTAGTAGTCCGGCGCGGCCAGCAGGCGCACGAGCCAGCGCCCGAGCAGCGTGATCGCCGCGACGCTGAGGCCGGTCACCGCGACGTAGGCCGTCGTCACGAGCGCGTAGAGGCGGCCCGCCTGCGCGTCGTCGCGCACCGAGTAGGCGAGCGGCGGCCAGGCCGCCTGAAAGCCGCGGACGACGACGATCACCGCCGTCGCGAGCTTGACGGCGACGGCGTAGAGGCCGGCCGCCGCGGGCGACTCCGCCCGCAGCAGGTAGGCGCGGTCGATGACGTTCAGCGTGAAGACCGTGGCCTCGGCGGGGATGGTCGGCGCCCCGAAGCGCAGCAGCGGCCCGAGCGGCATGACCGGCCGCACCGCGAGCTTCTCGCGCTCACGCCACCACAGGCCGAGCAGGACGGCGGTCGAGGCGGCGTAGTTGCCCAGCACGTAGCCCCGCGCGCCCCAGTCGAGCACCACGACCAGCAGCACGGTGAGCACGACCGTGAGCACGACGTTGACGGCGCTCGCCGCCGCGTAGGTCCCGCGCCGCTCCTCCACCCGCAGCAGCGCGTAGGCCACCTCGAGGTTCGTGAACGCCCACAGCCCGAGCAGGCCGCAGGCCATGAGCGTCGCGTCGTCGGTCCCGAGCAGGGCGCGCGACAGCGGCCCGGCGGCGGCGAGGCCGGCGAGGGTCGCCGCCGTGGTCGAGAGGCCGACCACCGCGGTGGTCGTGCGCGCCAGGCGCAGGCGGCGCGCCGAGTCCTCGTCGTCGAACCAGAAGCGCACGAACGCCTCGCCGATCCCCAGCCGCAGCAGGATCGAGGCCAGGATGATCGAGGTCAGCAGCGTCTCGGCGTAGCCGTAGTCCGCCGGGGACAGGCTGCGCGTGTACAGCGGGAGCGTCAGGACCGCGAGCGCGGCGGCGAGCACGGCGGCGGCCTGGTAGGCGGCGCCGCCGGCCAGCAGGCGCTTGAGGTAGCTCGTCACGGCGGCCAGGGACGCTAGCGGCGGGCGCGGCGACCGGCGGCGGCGGCGGCTTGACAGGTGACCATTTGGTCACCTATGGTGTCCCCATGGACGAGGTGTTCAAGGCGCTCGCCGATCCCACCCGCCGGAGCCTGCTCGACGAGCTGTTCCGGCAGGACGGGCAGACGCTCAGCGCCCTCGAGCAGCGGCTGCCGATGACGCGCTTCGGCGTCATGAAGCATCTGAAGGTGCTCGAGGAGGCAGGGCTCGTGGTCGCGAAGAAGCGCGGGCGCGAGAAGCTGCACTTCCTGAACCCCGTCCCGATCCGGCTCGTCCACGACCGCTGGGTGAGCAAATACGCCGAGCCCTGGGCGGCAACGCTCACCGGGCTCAAGAGGAGCATCGAGGAGGACGTCATGGAAAAGGTGTTCGAGATCTACATCAAGACCACGCCGGAGCGCCTGTGGGAGGCGATCACCGACAGCGACCTGCGGGCGCGCTACACCTTCGGAGTGGGCGTCAGCTCGGACTGGACGCCCGGATCGCGCTACGAGGCCGTGCACGCGGTGGCGGGCGTCCCGATCAGCGAGGGCGAGAACCTCGAGGTCGATCCTCCGCGCCGGCTCGTGCAGAGCTTCCTGGCGCGCTGGAGCGAGGACGTGCAGCGCGAGGGGACCTCGCGGGTCACGTGGGACATCGAGCCGGTCGGCGACTCCTGCCGGCTGACCGTCACCCACGACCAGCTGCGCGAGGGCGCCAACGACGAGCTCTACGGCGGCTGGCCGATGATCCTGTCCGGGCTCAAGACGCTGCTGGAGACCGGCGAGTCGCTGACGACGCCCGGCTCGCTGCGGTACGCGGAGGCGGGGCCCGCCGCCTGAGGGCTCACGGTCGCGCCGGGTCCACGGGCTAAGGTCCGCCCCAGTGGACCCCGGCGCCGACCGCCCCCTCTGCGTGCTGCTGCTGCCCCGGGAGCTCGAGCGCTTCATCCTGCGCGACCAGGCGGAGGACCTGCTGCAGGCGACGGGCGTCGTGGCCCTCGACCCCCCGAAGGTGCCCTACGGAGCGCTCGGCCGCCTGCCCGCCCTGATCGCCGCGCGCGTCGCCGCCGCGCAGGCGCGGCGCCTGGTGCGATCGCTGCGCCGCACCGGCTCGCGCCACCCGCTGCGCGGCGGCACGCCCCGCGTCGTCGTCCTCTTCCACCCCTTCCAGTACCCGCTCGCCCGCGCGATCGCCGCCGTGAGCACGCAGGAGAGCGGGATCGAGTGCGAGCTCTGGTACGGGCGCTGGGACCGCTACGAGCACGCCTACGACGCCTCGCCGAAGCTCCGCGAGCGCCTCACCGCGCTGCACGAGCAGGCCGCGGAGCGCTCGTCGCTGACCTTCGTGGCCAGCGATGAGCTCGCCCGCCTCGAGCGCAGGGAGGGCCGCGAGGCCACGCTCGTCCCGCTGGCCGCGGACTCCTTCCCTGCGCCGGAGGTCGACCCGGCCGTCCATCCCGGCGTCGTCGCGATCTCGCTCGGGCACCTGGGCTGGCGCACCGACTGGCGGCTGCTGCGCGAGGTGGCCGAGCGCATGCCCGAGCTCGTCCTGCTGCTCGTCGGCGCCTGGCACGACGACGAGGCCAAGGGCGACGAGGACTACGCGGC
>JAXDGY010000189.1:0-12786 GCA_034664785.1 Solirubrobacteraceae bacterium | reverse complement strand
AGGTCGATGGCCTGGTCGAGCCACTCGCGGCAGCGGCGGTAGGCGTCGAGCTGGGAGGGCGTCACGCCGCCGACGCAGAACGTGCGGTAGTAGCACGTCCGGTAGCCCATGAACGAGTGGATGATGTCGAAGAACGCCTGATCGCCCGGCCGCAGCAGGCGGTCGGAGAAGACGTGCGGGTGCGGGTTGCAGCGGTCCCCGGAGACGGCGTTGATCGCCTCGACCTGCTCCGAGCCGAGCTCGAACAGCAGGCGCTGGGCGTCGGCCACGATCTCGTGCTCGCGCACCCCCGGCCGCAGCTGGCGGTAGATCTGGTCGTAGACCGCGTCGACGATGCCGGCGGCGTGGTCGAGGAGGGCGATCTCGTCCTCCGTCTTGAGCCTGCGCGCATGCAGCATCACGGGCTGGGCGTCGGCGGTGTGGATCCCGCGGCGCGCGAGGGAGGCCAGGGTCTCCATGTCGGTGAGGTCGATGCCGAGCGGCTCGCCCTCCACGCCCGCCTCGCGCAGGACCTCGAAGACGTGGCCGGCGAGCAGGTCCGGGACGCCGGTGGCCTGCGGCATCGCGCCGCGCATGCTCGTGACGCCTGCACGCCAGCTCGACTCGGGCAGCCACGGCGCGAACAGCTGGTGGTGCTTGGCCGCCGAGCCGAAGTCCCACAGCACCGGGTCGCCCTGACGCGGCAGCAGCACGCAGCGTGCGCTCTTGTCGCGCGCCCATTCGCCGATGTGCGTGCTCGTGACGTAGCGGATGTTGTTCTGGTCGAACAGCAGCACCGCCCCGAGGTCGGAGGCCTGCAGGCTCGCCTGCGCCCGCGCCAGGCGCTCACTGCGCAGGCGACCGAAGTCGATCCGCTGCTCCCAGTCCACCGCCATCGTGGCGCCTCGTGAGGCGATCATCGATGCTCCTCGCTTCGCATGTGTTCAGTATAGGTTGACAACCGCGAGTTGCAGGCGCGTTGCATCATGTCGCGGCTACCCGGGGCCTCATACGGCGGCGTCGAGCGCCGCGCTCCGGTTGGCCTTCGTCGCACGGGCGTAGATGCCGGCGGCGACGAGCACGACGGCGCCCGGCACCCAGAACTGCCACGCGTTGCCGAGCTGCAGGAACGGGAGGGCGTTGATCACTTCCGTCAGCAGCAGCGCCCCCAGCAACGTTCCGAGGAAGGTGCCGCGCCCGCCGAAGATGCTCGCGCCGCCGACGACCACGGCCGCCACGCTCTGCAGCGTGTAGGCCTGGCCCGACGTCGCGTCGCCGGTCCCGATCTGGAGGGCGAGCATCACCGCGGCCAGCGCCGCCAGGACGCTGCAGGCGACGTAGGCGCTGAAGACCGTGAGTCCCACCTTCACACCCACGCGGTGGGCGGTCGCCTCGGACGAGCCGACCGCGCGCAGCGCCATCCCCGCGCGGCTGCGCCGCAGCCCGAACTCGAGGGCGACGGCCAGGGCGACGATCCCGACGAACACCCAGGGGAGCGTCGTGCCGACCGACGAGCGCAGGGACTGGCTGATCGAGTTGCCGAGCAGGCCGCTGGGCACCGGGTTGATGACGAGCGCGAGGCCGCCGACCGCGGCGTAGGTCGCCAGGGTCGCGATCACCGGCGGGATCCTGGCCACGCGCACGAGCGCCCCGTTGACCAGGCCGACGCCGATGCCGGCCAGCACGAGCAGGAGCAGCCCGACGAGGAAGCCGCCCGTCCCGCCGGCGTCGGTCGCGTGGTGGGTGAGGATGACCACGCCCAGGCCCATCATCGGCCCGACCGACAGGTCGACGCCGCCCGTGAGCAGCACGAAGAGCTGGCCCATGCTCACGAGGATGAGCGCCGTGGAGAGCAGCAGCAGGTTGTTCAGGTTGAACGAGCCCAGGAAGGCCGAGTCCTGCGTGCTGGTGTAGATCGCGAGCAGGACCACGAGCAGCGCGACGATCGGCGTCGCGACGTTGTCGCTGCGCAGCAGCCGGGCCAGCGGGCCCGAGCGGCGGTCGGTGGCCTGCTCGGCGCCGGCGCGGTCGCGCCGCGCCCCGGCGGCGTTGACCGCCGAGCCGGTGATCCGCTCCTCGGAGATCTCCTCGCCCGTGAGCTCGGCGACCGCGGAGCCGCGCGACATGATCACGACGCGGTCGCACAGGCCCTCGAGCTCCAACGCGTCCGACGAGCAGACGACGACGGCCTTGCCGTCGTCGGCGAGCTTGCGGATGAGCGCGTAGATCTCCACGCGCGCGCCGACGTCGACGCCCTGGGTGGGCTCGTCGCAGAGCAGGACCTCCGGCTCCCCGAGCAGCGCGCGCGCGAAGACGACCTTCTGCTGGTTGCCGCCGGACAGCGTCATCACGCCGATGTCCGGCGAGGCGGCCTTCACCGCGAGGGCGCGGCTCTCCGTCGCCACGGCGCCGCGCTCGGCCGCCGGGCGCACGAACCCAGAGGTGGCGAAGCTCCCCAGCGCGTTGGCCGCGGCGTTCTCGCGCACGCTCAGGGAGGGGAACAGCCCCTCGCGATGACGGTCGGCGGGGACGTAGGCGATGCCTGCCCGCCGGGCCTGCACCGGGTTGGACACGCTGATCGCCTTGCCGTGGAGCTCGATCTGCCCGGTCTGCGGCTCGAGGCCGGCGAGGGCGCGGATGAGCTCCTGCTGGCCGTTGCCGATGACGCCGGCGAGGCCCACGATCTCGCCCGCGCCGATCGTCAGCGACACGTCGTCGAAGGCCTCCCCGGACAGGCCGGAGACGCGCAGCACCGGGGCTCCGGGCCCGCCGGTCGGCTTGTCGGGGAAGACGGCGTCGATCTGCCGGCCGACGATCAGCTTGAGGATGTCGTCGGGGGTGAGCTCGGCGACGGGGAAGGTGCCGCGGTTGGAGCCGTCGCGCAGCACCGTCAGGCGGTCGGCGATCTCCGTGACCTCGGGGATGCGATGGGAGATGTAGACGACGGCCGTGCCGCGCGCGCGGATCGCCCGGACCTGCTCGAAGAGGTGGGCGACATCGGCGGCGCCGAGGGCGGCGGTCGGCTCGTCGAGGATGAGCACCCGCGGCTCGAGCGCGAGCGCCTTGGCGATCTCCACGAGCTGGTGCTCGGCGGCGCTCAGCTCGGTCGCGCGACGGTCCGGGTCGATGCGGGCGCCGACGGCGTCCAGCTGCTCCCGCGCCCAGGCCCGCGCCTTCCCGTGGGACGGGCGCCGGTCGGCGGGCATGGCGAGCAGGAGGTTCTCCAGCACGGACAGGTCGTCCGCGATGGCCGGGTGCTGGTAGACGACACCCAGCCCGAGCGCCTGTGCGGCGCTCGGGCTGGCCGAGCCGAGGGGCTCGCCGCCGATCTCGACCGCGCCCGAGTCCTGCCCGAGCGCTCCGGCGGCGATCGCCATGAGCGTGGACTTGCCAGCTCCGTTCTCGCCCAGCAGCGCGTGCACCTCGCCGGCGCGCACGCTCAGGGAGACCCCCTTCAGGGCGCGCACGCCGCCGAAGGCCTTGGTCACGTCGGTGAGCCGGAGCTCGATCCGATCCTCGAGATCAGCCATGGCTGCTGCTCCTCGTCTCGTCGTCCGCTCGCCGTCAGGCTCCGGCGATGACCTTGTTCAGCTCGGCCTCGGACCAGTCGTTGGACGGGTCGTAGTCCGGGCTCTTGTCCGCGTAGCACTTGGGCGGGTTCGTCGTGCTCGACGAGTCCGTCAGGAGCGTCAGCGGGATGATCTCCTTGTCGGTGTTCTTGATGCCGTTGACCGCGGCGACGGCCTTGCGGACGGCCAGGGCGCCCGTCCAGTTGCGGTTGGAGAGCGTTGCGAGCTCGAACGCGTTCTTCGTGCCCTTCGCCTTCTCCCAGTCGCAGGCGAGCGCGTTGAGGTGCGAGGTGGCGATCGCGGGGACCTTGCGGCCCGCGTCCTTGAACGCCTTGAGCTCGCCCAGCACGCTGGCGCCGTACTCGTCGACGATCGCGTCGACCTTCGGGTACTTGGCCAGCAGGCCCGCGGTCACCTTCTGCGCCTGCGCCGGATCCCAGTTCGTGACGGGCCAGCTCTTCTCCGTGACGTTGCCCAGGACCTTGATGTTCGGGTACGCCTTGAGCGACTCGTACATCCCCTTGATCGTGCCCTGGTCGACGATGTTGCCGGCGGGGCCGCCGAGGAACAGGATGTTGCCCTTGCCGTTCATCTGCTTGGCGACGAAGTCCGTGAGGATCTTGCCGTCGTGCACGGTGTCCCAGTCGGAGTAGGACACGTAGTCCTGGCCGACCTTGCCGCAGCCCGCGGCGGCGTAGATCGCGACCTTGACGCCGCGCTGGGTGGCCTGGCGCATCGTGGGCAGCTCCGCGCACACGCCGGCGTCCGGGATGGCGACGATGGCGTTCGCGCCCTGGGCGATCATGCTCTGCATGCCCGAGGTGCCCTTCTGCGGGTTGAAGCCGGCGTTGACGACGATCTGCTTCTTGACCGCCGGGCACTTGGCCGCCTCGCGCTTGACCTGGGCCAGCGAGTCCGCCGACCAGGCGTTCAGGCCGCCGCCGTCGTAGATGCCGAGCGTGATCGGCTTGTCACCGCACCACGACGGCTTGCCGCCGGTCGACGCCTCCTGCGAGGTGCCGGCACCACCCGACGAGCTCGTCGAGCTGCTGCTGTTGCTGTTGCTGCTGCTGCTGCTGCCGCACGCGCTGAGCGCGAGGGCTCCGACGATGAGTCCCAGCGCCGCTGCGACGGACCTGCGTCCGCGCAGCGCCTTGTCGAACCGATGCATCCTGCCTCCTCCTGTGATTGACGGCGCCCCGGCCTCAGCCGGTCGGTGCGCCCGTGGGCAACGTCGAGTCCCCCGCCGGCATCGCACTCGACGTCGCTCCGGTCCCCGGGCCCGCGCGACGGCGCGACCCCAGGCTCAGCAGCGCCCTCCACGGCACGCTGCGCAAACCCATGCTCAGGGCGACGATCGCCCCGTAGATGATGTCCTGGTAGGCCTGGGTCACCCCGAGCACCTGCAGCAGCTGGTCGAGCTGCGACAGGAACAGGACGCCCACGCCCGTGGCCAGGACGCTGCCCCGCCCGCCGCCGAGCGCCGTGCCCCCGAGCACGACGGCGGCGATGGTCGGCAGCAGGTACTCGTTGCCCGCGTCCAGCTGCGGGCGTCCGAGGAACCCGGCCAGCAGCGCGCCGGCCACCGCGTAGCAGACGCCGGCCAGCGCGTAGCTCGCGGTCTGGTAGCGCCGCACGGGCAGGCCGGCGGCGCGCGCGGCCGGCGGCCCGGCGCCGACGAGCTCGAACTCGCGGCCCCAGACGCTCCGGCGCATGACGATCGCCACGACCACGACGGCCACGACCGCGATGAACGCGAGGATCGTGATCCCCGCGATCTTCGAGCCGACGAAGCTCGCCCAGTTCGACGGGGCGGTGTAGTTGATGGACCCGTTCGTCACCTGCTGCTGAACACCCAGCAGGATGCCGTTCATGCCCAGGGTCGCCACGAGCGGCGTGATCCCGAGCCGGGTGATCGCCAGGCCGTTGGCCAGGCCGGCGGCCAGGCCGGCGAGGACCACGACGAGCAGGCCGAGCGGCAGCTTGCTCGAGTCGCCGTTGGTCACGATGACGACGAGGACGACGCCGAGCGAGAAGATCCCGGGCACCGAGAGGTCCAGGCCGCCCTGCTGGATCACGAGGGTCTGGCCGATCGCCGTGATGGCCAGCACCCCTGCAAATGGGAGCATCGCCTGCAGCGAGCTGTTCGAGAGGCTGCCGTGGGCGAGGAGCGGGCTGACGAGGAAGAGCAGGGCGGTGATCGGCCAGATGGCCATGAACGGCCCGCCGCGCCGCAGCACCGTCGCAAGGCTGCGCGTCCGGCCCCCGTGGTCCTCCGTTGCAGCGCGTGACTCCGTCGCGGCCATCTCTCTCCTCGAAGCGTCCCCGGCCGGGTCCTGCTCCCGGCGATCGCGCAGATGTAACACGGCTCTGAACATGCTGTCAAGTTGTAGTGAACGCTCTGAACACCCTCACGCCGCCGTCGTGACGAGCACCTTGAGCTCGGCGCCCGCGGGATCCGTCAGCGGCTCGAAGCCGAGCTCGACGACCTCCGCGACGTCGATCTGCGCGGTGACGACGCGCTCGGCGCGGAAGCGCCCGGACGCGAGCAGCCGGACCATGCGCGGCCAGTCGGTGATCGGGTAGCACCAGGTCCCGACGATCGTGAGGTCCTTCAGCGACACGTCCATCGGCGTGATCTCCGCCGGGCCCGTGTGCAGGCCGGTCTGCACGACGGTCCCGCGCGGGCGCGCGACGGCGATGCAGGCGCGCAGGGCGGCGGCGTTGCCGGCGCACTCGACCGCGGCGTCTACGCCGGCGCCCCCGGTGAGCTCGTGCACGACGGCCTGGAGGTCGTCCTCGCGCGGGTCGACGACGGCGCCGACGTCGAGCTCGCGGGCGAACCGCGCCCGGTGCGGGTTGGGCTCGGAGACGATGACGTCCATGCCCGCGGCCTGGGCGTAGAGGGCGGCCAGCGCCCCGATCGGGCCGACTCCGGCGATGAGGATCACGTCGCCCGCGTGGGCGCCGGAGCGATCGACGCCGTAGGCGGCCACGGCCGCCGGCTCGATCAGCGCGCCCTGCACGTCGGAGACCGAGTCAGGCAGCACGGCGACCTGGTAGTCCTCCACCAGCGCGAGCTCGGCGATGCCGCCAGAGGCGGAGCTGAGCCCCGTGCACGCCATCTCGCGGCACAGGTGCGGGACCCCGCGCGTGCACGAGTCGCAGCGCCCGCACACGATGAGGGGCATGATCGACACGCGGTCGCCCGGCCGGACGCCGCTGACCTCGGCGCCGACCTCGGCGACCTCCGCGGACAGCTCGTGCCCCAGCACCTGGGGCAGCTGCGCGCCCGTGAGCGCGTGCGGGGAGTCGGGGATGACGATCGGCCCCGCGAGGAACTCGTGCAGGTCGGTCCCGCAGATCCCGCACCACAGCGGACGCACGAGGACCTGGCGCGGGCCCGGCGCGCCCGGGCGCGCCACGTCCTCGACGCGGACGTCCCGGGCCCCGTGGAACACGGCGGCGCGCACGGTCGCCCCGGCCCTAGACGTAGACCCAGACGAAGGCCTTCTCGACGTGGTCGGTCACGACCCACGTCCCCGTCCAGCCCGGCTGCATGACGTACGTGTCGCCGGCGACCAGGTCGACGGGCTCGCGGCCCGGCTCCTCGACGGTGCACGCGCCGCGCATCAGCGACGTGACCTCGAAGAAGTTCGGGCGGTCCTTGCCGTCGACGTCGTAGCGCCCCGGCTTCGCCAGCCAGACGTGCAGGTCGGCCTGGCCGCCCGGCGCGGCCCAGAGATCGTGGACGGCCTCCTGCTCGCCCTCGGCGATCTCCAGCTTGGCGTCGGACTTGCCGTACGGCCACTGGTCGGTCCGTTCGCGGGCGTTCGCCGCGAAGCCTTCGAACAGGGGCGAGACGTGCCCCAGGGTGCTGATGTCGGTCATGGGTGCTCCCTCTCTGTCGTGTCCCGCCGGCGGCGCCGGCGGGTCCTCCTAGGCCTGCCAGCCCTGCGCCGTCCACCCGCCGTCGACGACCATGCGGGCACCGTCGACGTACGCTCCGAGATCGGAGGACAGGTAGGCGGCGAGGTGGGCGACGTGCTCGGGACCACCCATGAAGCCCATCGGCGTGCGCTGGACGATCGCGCCCTCGAGCTCGGGCCACGCCTCGACCTGCCGGCCGACCATCGGCGTCGCCGTGAAGCCGGGCGCCATGACGTTGACGCGCACGCGCGGAGCGAGCTCGACGGCGAGCGAGCGGGCCATCGACTCGATCGCGCCCTTCACGGCCGTGTACGGCGCGTAGGGCGCGAAGCCGGACGTCGCGACGGTCGAGGAGAAGAACAGCACCGATGCGCCGTCGTTCAGGTGGTCGAGCGCCGCCTGCAGCAGCAGGAACGGCGACCGGACGTGCACGCGCCAGAGCTCGTCGAACTGCTCGATCGGCGTCTCGCCCAGCGGCGTGTTGACGAAGTGGCCCGCGGCAAGGGCGAGGATGTCGATGCCGGCGCCGCGCTCCGTCGCGTGGGCGACGATCTCGGCGTGACAGGCGTCTTCCGCGAGGTCCGTCTGGATGCCCGTCGCCTCGCCGCCCGCGGCGTTGATGCCGTCCACCGTCGCGTCGAGGCGCTCGCGGTCGCGGCCCACGGCCACGATGCGGGCGCCGCAGCGGGCCATGACCTTCGCCGTCTCGGCGCCCATGCCCGAGCTCGCGCCCGTGACGACCGCCGTGCGGCCTGAAAGATCGATGCCGACCATCCTTCTCCTCCTGTGGTGACCCGGCCCCCCGGCGCCTCGGCGCGGGATTGGGCGAGCTTAGGTCGCCGCTTCACACTCCGTCAAGTGCCACCGTACGTTTCGTGCCGTTCTGCTTGACGTGTCGCACTTTGTCAAGCTTGACTCAACGCCCGACGGTGCGTACGTTCGGTGTGGCCCGCCACGCGAGCCACCGAGATCCGAGACCGGCAGGGGGTAGGAGTTGCGCAGTAGCATCAACCGGATGGGCGACGAGCGGTCTCCGCGCAACGACGTGCCGCTCGGGACCGGGTCGGACGAGGTGCCGCGCCGGCTCCGTGAGGCCCGTGAGCAGGCCGGCCTGAGCCTCCGTCAGCTGGCCCGCCGCCTGGAGATCTCGGCCAGCGCGCTCTCCCAGATCGAGACCGGGAAGTCGCGTCCGTCCGTGCGCACGCTCTACGCCGTCGTCTCGGAGCTCGGCCTGTCGCTCGACGAGTTGTTCGACAATCACGGCGCCACGCCGCCGCGCCCCGCCCAGGGCCGCCCGCCGGCCGGCGCGGCCCCGGCCACGCCGCAGGGCAGCGCGACCGTCTGGATGGCGCGCGCGAGCGCGGCCGCCCCCGTCCAGCGCGCCGGCGAGCGCGCCAGCCTGGACTTCGCGACCGGCGTGCGCTGGGAGCGGCTGACCTCCGAGCACGACCCGATGATCGACTTCCTCGAGGTGACCTACGACCCGGGGAGCGCCTCCAACGCGCACGGCGCCCTGGTCCGCCACGCGGGCCGGGAGTACGGCGTCGTCCTCGAGGGCGAGATCACCGTGACCGTCGGGTTCGAGACCTACAAGCTCAGCCCGGGCGACGCCATCTCCTTCAGCTCCGACGAGCCCCACGTGCTCGAGAACACCACGGACGCGCCGGCCAAGGCGATCTGGTTCGTGGTCGGGCGGCGCCAGAGCGATCCGCGCAAGCCGGTGTTCGAGGAGGACCCGGCGCTCGCGGACGCGCGCGCCGACTGACGACCGCCGCGGCCGGCGAGCCGCCGCGCTCAGCGTCCGGGCGCCACCAGCACCTTCCCGGCGACCCGGCCCGCCGCGAGCGGCTCCAGGCCGTCCTCGACGACGGCGTCGAGCGGCACGACGCGGTCGAGCGCCTCGCCCGCGAGCGGCCCCGCGGCGAGCAGCTCCAGCGCGACGGGGAGGTCGTGGTCGCAGACGTGCGCGACGCTCGTGACCAGGTCGACCTCGCGCAGCACCAGGTCGGCGAGGTCGAGCTCCCGCGGGGCGGCCTGCATGCCGACGAGCACCAGGCGCCCGCCGCGCCGGACCAGGCGCTGGCCGAGCGCCGGTGAAGCCGGCGCCCCGGAGGCCTCGAGGACGACGTCGACCGGCGCGCCGCCGAGCGCCTCGCCGATCGCCTCGCCGACCCCCGGCGCACGGGCGTCCAGCGCGGCCGCGGCGCCCAGCCGCATGGCCGTCGCCAGCTTGGCCTCGTCGACGTCGAGGGCCACGACGCGGGCCCCCCGCGCCACCAGGCCGGCGAGCACGAAGAGGCCGATGCCGCCCACGCCGATGAGCACGACCGCCTCGTCGCGGGCGACCCGCGCCCGGTCGACGGCGTGCAGCGCGACGGCCAGCGGTTGCGCCATCGCCGCGGCGTCGTCCGCGCACGCCACGGGCACGGGCCGGCACATGATCGCGGGGACGTCGAGGCGCTCGGTCAGCCCGCCGTCGGCGTTGAGCCCGAGCGTGTAGTACCGCGCGCAGAGGTTCGTGCGCCCGGCCTCGCACCACGCGCAGCGCCCGCACCACATGCCGGCACCCGGCACCACGCGGTCGCCCGGCGCCAGGTTCTCGACGCCCGCGCCGACCGCCTCGACCTCGCCGAGGATCTCGTGCCCGAGCACGAGCGGGCCGAGGTGGCCGCTGCCGGGGTGGCGCCGGTGCAGCGGGATCATGTGCGGCCCGTGGGCGTACTCGCCGGCGTCCGTCCCGCACAGCGCGACGCGCAGCACGCGCAGGCGGACGGCCTGCGGCCCGGGGGCGCCCGACGGCTCGGCGACGTCCTCGAGGCGGACGTCGCGCGGGCCGTGGTAGACCGCGGCCCTCACGGCGCCGCGACGCTGCCGTCGCGGGCGGCGAGCACGTCGGCCAGGTGGTCCCAGTCGCGCTCGAAGCGGTAGCCGTGGTGCAGCGGCGGCAGCGGGGCGCGGGTCTCCAGCCAGCGACAGCCCTTGCCCGAGCGGTTCTCGAAGGCGTGGATGCAGCCGACGCCGGCGTAGGCCACGTCCCCCACGCCGAGCTCGTACTCCTCGCCGTCGGCGATGTAGACCACCTCGCCCTCCAGCATGTAGAAGGCCTCCTCGATGGGGTGGTCGTGCGGGTGCAGGACCACGTCCTGTTGGTAGTCGACCATGAAGAGGTTGCCGAGGTGCGCGCCGTGGCGCTCGTCGATGAGCATCTTCACGGCGATGCCGCTGTAGGCCAGCAGCGCGGAGGACATGCTCGAGGACACGGCGGGCGCGTCGACGGGCGCCGGTCGCTTGAGCAGCTCGAGGTCCATCTGGCTCCGGTCCCAGTGCGCGAAGTGGCGCGAGCGGGGGTCGCGGATGTCGAGCAGCGGCCCGTCGGTCGGCGTGGGGCCGCCGACGAAGAAGGTGTCCGGCGGCTGGTCGCCGCCGCGGGCCTGCGGCGCCTCGAGGTCGATCCACCGCGCCGCGCCCGGCCCCGGGTTGTGCCACGCGTGGGTGGCGCCGACCCCGATGAAGGCGCAGTCGTCGGCCACCAGGCGCCGCGTCTCGCCGTCGACGGTCAGGACGGGCTCGCCCTCCAGGACGTGGACGAGCTCCTCGTAGGCCTGCACGTGCGGCTGGATGCCGCCGCCCGCGGCGAGCTCGCAGGTGCCGAAGCCCGTGTGGATGGCGCCCACCGCACGGTCGATGTGCGACGCGCGGCGGTAGCCCTCGCTGCCCGCGAGGTAGGCGGGCGGGACCGCGAGGTCCGCCGGATCGAAGCGGGTCACGTGGTGCCTGCGCATGGTCTCTCCTCTGGTCGTGCTGACCGGGAGAGCATAACCAGTGCTTGACACAGTGTGTTGTAATGCTGAACAAGCAAACGAGAGGGAACCATGGACCTCGGCGGCGGTCTCGGCCACCTGACGTACTCCACGCTCGTCCACCCCGGCGACACCTGGGATGAGATGTGGGACAGCCTGCGGACCTACGTCCCCCGGGTGAAGGCCCGCGTCTGCCCGGACCGCCCCTTCGGGCTGTCGCTGCGGATCTCGGCCGCCTCGGCCACCACGCTCGCCGGTGACGCGTTCGCGCGCGCCGCGCTGAAGCGCTTCCTCCGCGAAGAGGACCTCTACCTCTACACGGTCAACGCCTTCCCCTACGGCCCCTTCAAGGGCACGGTCGTCAAGGAGCAGGTCTACGAGCCCGACTGGCGCTCGGAGGAGCGGACGGCCTACACCTGCGCCGTGGCCGACATCCTGGCGGCGGTCTGCGAGGACGGCATCTCCCCGTCGATCCAGACCCCGCCGCTCGGCTTCAAGCCGAACGTCACCGGCGAGGGCGTCGTCGCGAGCTACACCGATCACGTCCTGCGGGTGGCCGCCCACCTCGTCGGCCTGGAGCAGCGCACCGGACGGACGGTGACCCTCGCCATCGAGCCCGAGCCCGCGTGCTTCCTGGAGACCACGGACGAGGTCGTGGCCTGGTTCGGCGACCACCTGTACACCCCCGAGGGGGCCCGCCGCCTCGCGGACCTGGCGGGCCTCCCCGTCTCGGAGGCGATCGCCGCGCTGCGTCGCCACGTCGGCATCGTCTTCGACACGTGCCACCAGGCGCTCGAGTACGAGGACATCCCCGCGTCGCTGGCCAAGCTCGTGGCCGCCGGGATCCCGATCCTCAAGCTGCAGGAGGCCGCGGCGATCCGGATCCCCGAGGTGACGCAGGCGGAGGTCGACGCCCTGCGCCCCTACGCCGGCACGATCTACCTCACCCAGACGCTCGAGCGCCGCGACGGCGTCATGACGCAGTACCTCAACCTCGAGGAGGCCTTCGCCGCCTGGGACGCCGATCCCGGCCCGCGCGAGTGGCGGGTGCACGTCCACGTCCCCGTCTTCCTCGACGACCTCGGCCCGTTCCGCTCGACCCGGGACGCCATCGCCGCCGCGCTGCGCGTGCACCGCGAACAGCCGCTGTCGCGCCACCTGGAGATCGAGACGTACACGTGGGACGTCCTGCCCGACGCGCTGAAGACCGGGGACATCGTCGACTACGTCTGCCGGGAGCTCGAGTGGGTCCGCGACCAGCTCGTCGGCCCGCGCGCGCCGGCGGGCGCCGCGGTCGGCTGAGCTCAGGGCACGTCGACGAGCACCTTGCCGGTGACGCCCCGCTCGACGGCCTCGTGGGCGTCGGCGACCTGCTCGAGGCCGAAGCGGTGCAGCGGCAGCGGGCTCAGCGCCCCGTCGTGCAGCGCACGCGTCACGTCGCGCACCGCGTGGCGGAGGGCGTCGCGCGGCATCGTGTAGACGAGCACGAAGCGCAGCACGAGGTTGGG
>JAXDGY010000188.1:0-7832 GCA_034664785.1 Solirubrobacteraceae bacterium | reverse complement strand
GGCGTCGTCCCGGTAGGGGACGCCGCGGAAGATGACCTCGGGGTCGGCGACCGACTCGCCCGTCTGCTCGGAGATCGTCGCCACGACGACGAAGATGCCGTCCGCGCTGAGCATGCGCCGGTCGCGCAACGCGACGTCGGCGACGTCGCCGATGTCGACGCCGTCCACGTAGATCATCCCGGACTGCTCGGGCTCGCCGAAGGCGGCGCCCTTCTCGTCGATGTCCAGCGGGATGCCGTTCTCGCCCTTGAAGATCGCGCCGGCGTCGACGCCGACCGCCTCGGCGAGCTGGGAGTGCAGGTGGATGCGCTTGTGGTCGCCGTGGAACGGCATGACGTACGTGGGCCGCGTGAGGTTGAGCATGAGCTTGACCTCCTCCGCGTAGCCGTGGCCGGACGCGTGGATCGGCGCGTCGCGGGTCGTGATGACGTCGCAGCCGATCTGGTAGAGCCGGTCGACCGTCTCGTTGACCGCACGCTCGTTGCCCGGGATCGGCGTGGCGCTGAAGACCACCGTGTCGCCCGCCTTCAGCTGCACCTGCGGGTGGTCGCGGTGGGCCATCCGGCGCAGGGCGCTCAACGGCTCGCCCTGGGACCCGGTGGAGACGATGACGAGCTTCTGGTCGGGGAAGTCCTGGATCTCACGGGGCTGGATCTGCACCCCGGACGGGATGTCGATGTGCCCGAGCGAACGCCCGATGTTCGTGTTCTTGCGCATCGACCGCCCGATCAGGGCCACCTTGCGGCCGAGGCTCGAGGCCGCGTCGACGACCTGCTGCACGCGGTGGATGTTCGACGCGAAGCACGTCACGACGATCCGGCCCTCGCAGCGGGAGAAGACCTCCTCCAGGCGCGCGCCGACCCCCGACTCGCTCAGCGACCAGCCGGGCCGGTCCACGTTGGTGGAGTCCCCGCAGAGCAGCAGCACGCCCTCGGCGCCGAGCTCGGCCAGCCGGGCGATGTCCGCCGGCTTGCCGTCGACCGGGGTCTGGTCGAACTTGTAGTCGCCCGTGATCAGCACGCGGCCCAGCGGGGTCACGAGCGAGACGGCCGACGCGTCCGGGATCGAGTGCGTCATGTGCACCAGCTCGAGGTCGAACGGGCCGATCTGGACGTGCTCGCCGTCCTTGAGGTCGTTGAGCTCGACGTCGCGCAGGCGGTGCTCGTCGAGCTTGGAGCGCGCCATCGCCATGGTCAGCGGGCCGCCGTAGATCGGGATGTCCTGCGTCTTCAGCTCGCGCAGGACCCATGGGAGCGCGCCCAGGTGGTCCTCGTGGCCGTGGGTGATGACGATCGCCTCGATGTCCTCGACGCGGTCGCGGAGGTAGGAGAAGTCCGGCAGGACGAGGTCGATGCCGACCATCTCGGTCGTCGGGAAGCGCAGGCCGACGTCGACGACGACGATGCGGCCGTCGAACTCGATGACCGTCATGTTCTTGCCGATCTCGCCGAGGCCGCCGAGCGGCAGGACGCGGAGGCGTCCGTTGGTGGCGGCGCTCATCGCGTGGCGCTCTCGACGAGCCCGTGGCGCTCGAGCGTCGCGCGCACCTCGGCCTTGGCCTCGTCGTCGGCCTCCACCATCGGCAGCCGCAGGCCGCCCACCGGGATGCCCATCAGGTTCAGCGCCGCCTTGATGCGGATCGGGTTGTGCACGCCGAGCGTCGCGTAGAGCTCGCGCAGCGACGCGTCGATCTCCGTGCGGCGGTGGGGCTCGTCGACCATGCGGTGCATGGCCTCCCCCACCACGTGACTGGCTACCAAGATGCCTCCAGGGCCCCCGAGGTCGAGGACCTCGGCGAGCATGTCGTCGTTGCCCGCGTAGACCTGCAGCCCGTCGATGGGCGCGAGGTTGGCCGGGTTGGCCTGCTTGACGTAGTCGATGCCGGGGAGCTGCGCGAGCTCGGCCAGCAGGTCGTTGGGCAGGTCCAGGGCCGTGCGGGAGGGGATGTTGTAGAGCACGATCGGCTTGTCCGTCGCCGCGGCGACCGCCTCGTAGTGCGCGATGACGCCCCGCCGGTCCGGCCGGTTGTAGTAGGGCGTGACAGACAGGATCGCGTCGGCGCCGAGCTCGGTGGCGCGCTCGGTCATGAGGACCGCGTGACGCGTGTCGTTGGAACCCGCGCCGGCCACGACGGTGAGCCCGTCGGGGCGCTCGCGGAGGGCCAGCTCGATGAGCGCGAGGTGCTCCTCGATGCTCAGGGTGGACGCCTCGCCGGTCGTCCCGGCGACGACCACCCCGTCGGAGCCGTGGCGCGCCAGATGCCCGAGCAGGTCGACGAACGCCTGCTCGTCGACGTTGTAGTCGTCGTCGAACGGCGTGACGACGGCGGTGAGGATGGCGCCCAGATCCGGCATGCGCGGCAATCATCCCAGGTGCGGCGGGAGATCCCTTCGTGGGTCGGTCCGTACGGGGCGCAACGTACCCTCACCCCGGTGGATGAACCGGCCGATCGCGACGCTGGGGCGCTCACGGCGGAGGTCACCGCCGTGCGCTTCAGCGTGCCGGACGGCGACTTCGCGGTGCTCGGGGCGGTCACCGACGACGGCGATGAGATCACGCTCACGGGCGCCCTCGGGCACCTCCACGCCGGCGAGGCCGTCGACGTCGAGGGCGCCTGGCGGCGCCACGCCCGTCATGGGTGGCAGTTCCACGTGGAACGGGTGCGCGTCCGCCCGCCCGTGGGCGACCAGGCGCTGCTGGCCTACCTCGGCGCGGTCAAGCACGTCGGCATCCGCGGCGCGGCGTGGCTGCTGGAACGGCACGGGCCGGAGGTCCTGGGCGTCGTCGATCGCGACCCGCAGGGCCGCCTCCGTGAGGTCCCCGGGATCGGGCCGGCGAAGATCCGCGCCGCCGTGGCCTCGTGGGAGGACCAGGGCGCCCTGCGCGCCGTCCGCCTGTTCCTCGAGGAGCACGGCGTCCCCGCCACCGTGGCGGCGCGGATCTACCGTCACTTCGGGGCCGGGTCGATCGGCACCCTGCAGGCCGACCCGTACGCGCTCACCGAGCTCGACGGGATCGGGTTCGCCACGGCGGACGCCCTCGCCCGCGCGCTCGGCACCCCGCCCGACAGCCCGGGGCGCCTGGACGCCGGGATCGTCCACGCGCTGCACCAGGCCGAGGACGACGGGCACTGCTCGCTGCCCCGCACCGAGCTGCTCGCGCGCGCCCGGCGGCTGCTCGACGCCGACCCCGAGCACCGGCTCGACGCCCTGGCCGCGCGCGGCCGGATCGTGCTGGAGGACGGGCGGGTCGCCGAGGCGGGGCTCCACGCCACCGAGCGCCGCCTGGCCGGCCGCGTGCGCGAGCTGCTCGACGACGAGCCGGTCCTGCGGATCCGCGACCCCGAGCGCCCGGACGGGCCGCGCGCGCCGACCGACGCCCAGTGGGCGGTAGTGGCCAACGTCCTGGAGCACCGCCTGTCGATCCTCACCGGGCTGCCGGGGACGGGCAAGACGCAGTCGATGCGGGCGCTCGTGGACCTCCTGCACGCCCGCCGGCGCACGGTCCGCCTGTGCGCGCCGACGGGGAAGGCCGCGCGCCGGCTGGGCGAGACGACCGGCGCGGAGGCCACGACGATCCACCGGCTGCTCGAGTTCGTCCCGGGCGAGGGCTTCGCCCGCGGGCCCGACGACCCGATCCCCGGCACCGACGTGCTCATCGTCGACGAGGCCAGCATGCTGGGCCTCCGCCTCGCCGCGGCGCTGATCGACGCGGTCGGCCCCCGCACGCATGTCCTGCTCGTCGGCGACGTCGACCAGCTGGCGCCCGTCGGCCCGGGCCGGGTCCTCGAGGACCTGATCGAGTCCGGGGTGGTCCCGACGGTCCGCCTGACCGAGATCTTCCGCCAGGCCGCGCGCAGCATGATCGTGCGTGCCGCCCACGCAATCAACGCCGGGCAGGCCCCGCCGACCCAGCCGCGCGAGGGTGACCTGCACGACTTCTTCCTCATCGGCCGCGACGGCCCGCAGGCCATCTTCGACGAGGTCTGCGCCCTGGCCGCCGAGCGCCTCCCGGCCCACTTCGGCCTGGGAGCGGTCGGCGACGTCCAGGTCCTCGCCCCCATGCACCGGGGGCCGCTCGGCATCGACGCCTTCAACGCGGAGCTGCGCGGCCGGCTGAACCCGGACGGCGCGAGCGTGCCGGGTACGGCGTTCCGGATCGGGGACCGCGTGATCCAGACCAAGAACTCCTACGAGCACGAGCTCATGAACGGCGAGCTGGGGATGCTCGTCGCCCACGACCCCGAGCGGGAGACCGTCCTGTTCGCCGCCGACGACGGGCGCCGCCTGCGGCTGCCCGTCGCCGACACGCGCACGCTGAAGCTCGCCTACGCGATCTCGGTGCACAAGGCGCAGGGCTCGCAGATGCCGATCGCGGTGGTGCCGCTGTTCCGCGGGCACCAGCTCATGCTCACGCGCAACCTGATCTACACCGCGGTGACGCGCAGCGAGCAGGTCACCGTGCTCGTCGGGGAGCCCGGCGCCCTGCAGCTGGCGCTGGGCCGGCGCGACGCGCACGCCCGCCACACGCAGCTCGCCGAGCTCGTCGCGGCCTAGCCGTCGCGCTCGCGGCGGCGCGGGTCGACCACGTGGTCGTCGGCCTTGAGCGCGTCGGTGAACCGCTTGGGGACGCGGGGCGGCGCCGCGCCCCCCTCCTGCTCCCAGAGCGTCACCACGAGCAGCTCGCCGCCGGCGCGCTCCTGGCGGCACACGTAGACCACCGAGCGGTCGACGAGGTCGCGGACGTAGAGCGAGCCCCGGGCGCCGGTCGCCCCGGGCGGCGGCTGGTCGCTCACGCGGCCGGCGTCGACGGCGCGGGCGACCCGCTCGACGATCTCCGCCCGGACGTCGACCGCCCCTGTCCGCGAGCCGACGCGCTGGCGGAAGCGCTCGGCGGCATGATCCGTCACGGCAATCAGCGGCATCGCTGCGTCACAGCTCCCTGCGGTACCGCACCGCGGGCGCCCACCAGTCCGCGCCGGCCAAGGCCTCCGAGCCCTCCTCGCAACGCCAGCCGTGGCGCTCGTAGAAGCGGCGCGCGCGGCCGTTGTCCCGGAAGACCCACAGCGTGGCCGCCCGGCGCCCGGCGGCGCGGAGCTCCTCGATCGCCCCGGCCAGCAGGGCGGTCCCGACGCCGGAGCCCTGCGCGAAGGGGTCGACGTAGAGCGCGTACAGCTCCCCTACGCCGTCCTCGGCGTGCTCCCCGCGCATCGGCCCGCAGGCGGCGACGCCCACCACTCCCACCTCGGGCTGGTCGAAGACGAGGACGCTCGCCACGCCGGCTCCGAGCAGCTCGGTCCAGCGCTCCAGGCGCCGCTCGACGGTCTGCCCGGCGAGGATCTCGCCCGGGACGACGTCGGCGTAGTCGCGCTGCCAGGAGCGCAGCTGCAGCTCGGCGATGGCGCGGGCGTCGGCGAGCGTCGCCCGCCGCGTCATGCGAACAGCAGGTGCTCGAGCCCCACGAGCGGGGACTCGGGCAGGTCCGGCACCCGGCGCACGGCCAGCAGGACGCCGGGCATGAACGACTCGCGCGAGATCGAGTCGTGGCGGATGGTGAGCGTCTGGCCGACGTCACCCAGGATGACCTCCTGGTGGGCGACCAGGCCCGGCAGGCGCACGGAGTGGATCGGCACCTCGCCCCGCATCAGGTCCGCGGTGCGGGCAGCCGTGCCCGACGGCGCGTCGAGCTTCGCGTCGTGGTGCAGCTCGATGATCTCGGCCTTGGCCATGTGCCGCGACGCCTCGGCGGCGAAGCGCATCATGAGCACCGCGCCGATCGCGAAGTTCGGCGCGACGAAGACGTTCGCGCCGCGGGCGTCCTGCAGCGGCGCGAGATCGAAGCCGGTCGTGCCGACCACGACGTGGACGCCGGCCTCCACGCAGGCCAGCGCGTTGGCCAGCGCGGTGTCGGGGCGGGTGAAGTCGACGACGACGTCCACGTCGCCGAGCACGTCCTCCAGCGCGGTCCCGAGGGCCGGGTCGGCACGGGCGGCCAGCACCAGGTCCTCGGCGCCCTCGACGGCCTCGCACACCGCGAGGCCCATCTTCCCGGCCGCGCCGGCCACGCCGACGCGCAGCGGCTGCCCGGCCCCGGCGGTCAAGCCGCCACGGCCTCCAGGGCACGCTGGAAGACGGCCTCGTCGCCGCCGATGCCCGCCGCACTCAGCCGCTCGGACGCGAACAGCTCGCGGCCCAGCGCGGCGACGGCCTCGAGGGTGACCGCATCGACCTCCGCCTCGAGCTCGTCGATGCTGAGCAGCGGCATGCCGGCGAGCACCGAGGAGCCCAGCCGGTTCATCCGCGCCGTGGTCGACTCGAGCGAGAGCAGCATGCGGCCCTTGACGTTCTCCTTGGACCGCTCGAGCTCCTCGGCGGTGATGCCGTCCTGGCGGAAGCGCTCGAGCTCGTCGCCGACGACCTGCAGCGCCTTGCCCACGTTGTCCGGGCGCGTGCCGACGTACAGGCCGACCTGCCCGGTGCCGGCGTAGGCCGAGGTGAACGAGAAGACCGAGTAGGCCAGGCCGCGGCGCTCGCGGACCTCCTGGAACAGCCGCGAGGAGGACGTGCCGCCCAGGACGTTGTCGAGGATCCGCAGCGTGAAGCGGCGGGGGTCGTCGCGCGCGATGCCGGGGGCGCCGAGGCAGACGTGGTACTGCTCGGTCTCCTTGGCGACGAAGCGGACCGAGCGCGGGGCGTCGGGCAGCGGTCGCGCCGCCGGGGCGTGGACGCCCGCACGGGCCTGCGCCCCCTCCACGAGGGCCACGATCGCGTCGTGGTCGACGGAGCCCGCCGCCGCGACGACCACGTTGTCGGGGACGTAGCGTCCGCCGTGGAAGCGCGCCAGGCCGGCGGCCGGGGTGCCCGCGACGACCTCGGCGCGGCCGAGGATCGCGCGGCCGAGCGGGTGGGAGCCGAAGACGGCCTGGCCGAGGACGTCGAAGACCTTGTCCTGCGGGTCGTCCTCGTACATCGCGATCTCCTCCAGGACGATCTCGCGCTCCTGGTCGAGCTCGCCCTGGTCGAAGCGCGGCCGCCAGACCATGTCGGCCATCACGTCGAAGGCCTGCTCGAGGTGGCGGTCCAGGACGCGGGAGTAGACCGAGGTGGTCTCCTTGCCGGTCCCCGCGTTCAGCTCGGCGCCCATGCCGTCGAAGAGCTGGTCGATCTCGAGCGAGCCGTAGCGGTCGGTGCCCCGGAAGAGCATGTGCTCGATGAGGTGCGACAGCCCCGCCTCGTCCTCGGACTCGGCGGCGCTGCCGGTGCCGATCCAGAACCCGAGTGCCGCGGATCGCACGGAGGGCATGGCCTCCGTGGCGACCCGGACACCCGAGTCCAGCTCGGTGATGCGGTGCTCGGTCAGGACCTAGCGATCGGGATCGCTGTCCGGGCGGGACCGGTGGCGCGGGCGGCCCGAGCCGCGGTCGCCCCGCGGGCCGCCGCCGTTACCCGGGCGGGCGGGGCCGTTTCCGCGGTCCCGGCGCGGGCCGCGGTCGCCGCCGCCACCCCCGCCGCCGCCGACCGTCGCGAGCTCCGCGGCGGTCTTGCCGGCGACGTCCGGGTCCTCCGCGAGGCGCAGGCCGATCCGGCCGCGCTCACGGTCGACCTCGACGACGCGGACCTGGATCTCGTCGCCCTTGTTCAGCACGTCCTCGACGGTGTCGACCCGCTGGCCGGGCGACACGTTGGAGATGTGCAGCAGGCCGTCCGTGCCCTTGGCCAGCTCGACGAAGGCGCCGAACGTGGTCGTCTTGACGACCTTGCCGGTGTACTCGTCGCCGACCTCGACCTCCTTGGTCATCTGCGAGATCCGCGACACGAGCGCGTCGGCGAGCT
>JAXDGY010000187.1:0-4299 GCA_034664785.1 Solirubrobacteraceae bacterium | reverse complement strand
GAGAGCCGCGATGCCGCCTCGCCGCCGTCCGCGCAAGCTCCGTGCCGCCGCCGCCCTGTGCACCATGCTCAGCTTGGCCGGCGCTCCCGTCGCCGTCGCGCGACCGCCCGTCAACCGGCCCGGCCCGCTGCATGGCTCGAGCGCGTCCGCGGGCGCCGACACGGGGTCGACGGAGCTCGGGACCTGGCTCGAGACCGGCGGCATCGCCGCGGTGATGCTGGCCGCGTACGGCCTCGTGCGCAGCGCCGGCCGGCAGGGGGGCGCGGCCCCGCCGCGGGGCACGCGGGCGACGGCGGGTAGGGGGAGCCGCGGGCGGGCCGCGGGGTCGTTTGATCCGTCAGGGGGGGACGGATCTGGCGTTGTGACCGCTCGCGGCCGCGGCTCCGGTGCCGTGGAAGAACGGAGGCGCGGAACGGAGTCCCGCGCATGATCGCCGAGCAGAACCGCAGGACCGCACCCGGCGGTCCGCCGAGAGCGCGGGTGCCGGCAATGCTCGCCGCCGCGGCGGTCTGCATCGCCGTGTCGGGGTGCGACCCCCAGAGCACGTACGGGCCGCTCAAGACCAGCTGGTCGCAATCCACCGGCGCCATCGGCTCGCGTCCGGCCGTCGCCGGCGGGACGGTCTACCAGGGCGACTGGAGCGGCTACGAGCGCGCCTTCGACCAGACTACGGGCGCTCCGCGTTGGGCCGTGTCGCTCGGCACCACGTCCTCGCCGTGCGTCGGCACCATCGGGATCACCTCCACGCCGGCGGTCTTCGGCTCTCTGTACGTGGGCGGCGGCGACTCCAACTTCTACGCGCTGGGCACGAAGCTCGGCACCACCCTCTGGACCGTCCCGACGGGGGACAACTCGCAGGCGGGCGGCCACTACAACTGGTCGAGCCCCGCGCTGTACAGCGGTCATGCCTATCTCGGCGTCTCGAGCCTCTGCGACCTGCCGCTGGTGCAGGGCGAGCTGCTGAAGATCAACATCGTCACCCACCAGATCGACGGCGTCTTCAAGGTGGTCCCCGACGGCGCCGTCGGCGGATCGGTGTGGACGAGCCCGGTCGTCGACGCGGCGCGCAACACCGTGTTCATCACCACGGGCAACCGGACGAGCCTGAGCCACCCCTACGCCCAGGCGGTCGTGGCGCTCGACGCCACGACGCTGGCGGTCAAGGGGTCGTGGGCCCTCCCGGGCACGGACACGACGCCTGACGCCGACTGGGGCACGTCGCCCGTCCTGATGACCGACGCCTTCAGCCGCGCGCTGGTCTCGGCGGTCAACAAGAACGGCATCCTCTACGCCTTCCTGCGCGACGACGTCAGCCGAGGCCCCGTTTGGCAGCGCCGTCTGGCCGTCGGCGGGGACAAGCCGGAGAACGGGGACGGCAGCGTGTCCACCGGGTTCTTCGACGGCAAGCGGCTCTACCAGGCGGCCGGACGGACGACGATCGGCGGCGCGAACGTCCCCAGCTCCGTCCGGGCGATCGAGCCGACCGGCGGGGGCGTCCTCTGGGAGCGCGGACTGCCCGGCATCATCTTCGGCGCGCTCACGGGGGGCAACGGGATGGTGGTGGTCCCGACCGTCACCGGCGGGCTCTTCGTGCTCGACGGCGCCACAGGGTCGGTGCTCTACGCCAACGACGTCGGCACCGCCCAGGGCCACCGCCTCTTCGCGGGCGGGACGATCGCCGGCGGCCGCCTCTTCATCGGCGACACCGGCGGCCGGCTGAACGCGTTCGCCTTCCCGAGCGCCCCGGGCGCGCCGACGGCCGCCGGACCGGTGGGGCCGTCGACCTCGGCGCCGCTCAACCCGGCCGCGCCTCCCACGAGCCTCCCCTTCCCCTCCGCCGGGCCGCGCGCGTCCGGCGCTGGGCTCCCGCGAGCCATGGCCGGGTCGGGTACCCGTCGCCTCGGGACCGTCGTCGTCCGGCGGCCGATGCGCGTGCGGTGGACGGTCGGCGGCGCGTTCCGGCTGCGGGCCGACGGGCGCGTCGTCGCTGCCGGCCGCCACGCCGGTCACGGGACGGTCGTGCTCGCGCCAGGCCTGCACCGCGGGGTGGTGCTGGAGACGGCGGGCCGGTGGTCGGTGCGGACGCGGTGAGCTACCCGAGCGCCATCCCCGGCGCCACGTCGACCTGCACGACCCGCGGGGCCTCCGCCCGCAGCGCGTCGGCGAGGGCCTCCTCCAGCTGGTCCGCCCCGGTCACCGACGTCGCGGCCACGCCGTAGCTCGCCGCGGTCGCGGCCACGTCGAGCGCGGGGAGGTCGAGGCCCGGCGCGCCGGTCACGGACTCGAGCTCGCCGAACCACTTGAGGATCGCGTACTCGCGGTTGCGCAGCACGAGGAACGTCACCGGGATCCCGTAGGCCGCGGCGGTCCAGAAGCCGGTGATCGCGTACTGCGCCGAGCCCTCGCCGAGCACGCAGACCACCGGCCGGTCCGGGCGTGCGAGCTGGATGCCGAGGGCCGCGGCCAGGCCGAAGCCGAGGCCGCCTCCCGCCCCGAAGAAGTAGGAGCCGGGCCGGCGCAGGCGCAGCTGGTTGCGCAGCGCGAGCGTGCTCGAGGGCGACTCCAGGACGACGATGCCGTCCTCCGGGAAGACGCGGGCGAGGACCGCGTGAACGCTGCTCGCGCTCAGGGGCTCGCCGTCCTCGGGTCGCTCGGGGCCGGGACGCGGCGCGGGGGGCGGGCGGTCGGCGTCGCCGGCGGCGTCGGCGATCGCCCGCAGCGTGAGGGCGACGTCGGCGACGACCGCGTCGCCCATCGGCGCCCGGGCCGCCTCGTCCGGGTCGCTCGTGATGGCGACCAGCTCCGTGCCCTCCGCCAGCAGCTCGCCGGGGATGTTCGGGTAGTAGGGGAAGACCGAGGAGCCGGCCACGAGCACCAGGTCGTAGGCGGCCAGGACCTGGGCGGCCGGGCCGATCGCGGGCGGCAGGATGCCCTGGAAGGTCGGGTGGTCCTCGGGGAAGCCGAGGCGCCCGCCGCCCGGCGCGGGGCTCGCCCACACGGCGATGCGCTGGCGCTCGGCGAGGGTCACCGCCGCGTCCCAGCCGCCCGCGGCGTCAAGGTCGGGCCCGGCCACGAGCGCAGGGCGCTGTGCCGCGCGCAGCCGGGCGGCCAGGACCCGCACCGCCTCGGGGTCGGCCTGGGCTCGCCCGGAGACCCTGCGGGCGAGGTGGTGCGCCACGGCGCGGTCGTCGACCTCCGCGGCCCAGTCGCCCATCGGGATGGACACGAACACCGGGCCGGCAGGCGGCAGCGCCGCGCGGTGGATGCCCTGCATGAGGGCGAGCGGCACGTCCTCGGCCCGGGGCGCCTCGAAGCTCCATTTGACGAAGGGGTGGGGCACCCGGACCGCGTCCCGGTTGGTCAGGTTGGCCTGCAGCGTGATGAGCTCGCGCGCCTGCTGGCCGGCGGTGACGAGCACGGGCGACTTGTTCGCCTGCGCGTTGAAGATGGCCCCCATGGCGTTGCCCAGCCCGGGGGCGGTGTGCAGGTTCGCGTGGGCGGGCCGGCCCGTGGCCTGCGCGTAGCCGTCGGCCATGCCCACCACGACCGCCTCCTGGAGGCCGAGGACGTAGGAGAAGTCGTCCGGGAAGCCGGCGAGCATCGGCAGCTCCGTGGATCCCGGGTTGCCGAACATCGTCGTCATGCCATGGGTGCGGAGCAGCTCGTAGGTCGCCTCGCGCACGGTCGTCATGGCTGCAGCATGCCGCACCGGCGCCCTCACTGATCGATGGTCGAGGTCCCCCGACCAGGTGGACGGATGTTGTCGTGCGAACACACCATTCGGCCAGTTGCCCGCCCGTGGCCTCAAGGCCAGGCTTCGCCGTCATGTCTGTCCTGCGCAAGCTGCGTCTCACGGTCGTCGCCACGCTCACGCTCCTAACCGTCGTCCCCGCCTCCAGTCAGGCCCTCGAGGGGCCGCCCGAGCAGGTGGGCCAGTGGAGCCCGCTGACGAACTGGGACGTCCAGGCCAAGCACATGGCCCTGCTCGACACCGGCAAGGTGCTCGTGTGGTCGCAGGGCGACCAGGCGCGGGTCTGGGATCCCGCCACCGGGACGATGACGCCGGCGCCCGCGCCGTTCGGCGACGTCCACTGCGCCGGGCAGGTCACGCTGGCCGACGGCCGCGTCCTGGTGATCGGCGGCCAGAACGTCAACACGCACGTCGGCATCCCGGTCACCTCCATCTTCGACCCGCGCACCGGCCAGTGGTCGCGCGGGACCGACATGGCCTTCGCGCGCTGGTACCCGACCGTGACCACGATGGCCGACGGCCGCGCGCTGGTCACCTCGGGCGACCAG
>JAXDGY010000186.1:0-2656 GCA_034664785.1 Solirubrobacteraceae bacterium | reverse complement strand
TGGTCGTCAACGCGCCGCAGTCCAACATCGTGTCTGCTGCCGAGCAGGCCATCGCCCTGCTACTCGCCACCGCCCGCATGACGTCGCTCGCGAGCGCGAGTCTCAAGCGCGGCGAGTGGAAGCGCTCCAAGTTCACCGGTGTCGAGATCGTCGACAAGACCGTCGGCGTCGTCGGCCTGGGCCGCATCGGCGTGCTGTTCGCGCAGCGCATGAGCGCGTTCGGCACGACGCTGATCGCCTATGACCCGTACGTGTCGGCGGCGCGCGCGGCGCAGCTCGGCGTCAAGCTCGTCTCCCTCGAAGAGCTGCTCCGCGAGGCGGACTTCATCTCCATCCACCTGCCGAAGACCCCGGAAACCCTTGGCCTCATTGGCGAAAAAGAACTCCAGACGGTCAAGCCGGGCGTCATCATCGTCAACGCGGCCCGCGGCGGCCTCATCGACGAGCCGGCGCTCGTGAAGGCGCTCGAGGAAGGTCGCGTCGGCGGCGTCGGCATCGATGTGTACGAGAAGGAGCCCTGCACGGACTCGCCGCTGTTCAAGTTCGACAACGTGGTCGCCACGCCGCACCTCGGGGCCAGCACCGTCGAAGCGCAAGACAAGGCCGGCCTTGCGGTGGCCCGTTCCGTGAAGCAGGCACTGCAGGGTGAGTTCGTGCCGGAGGCCGTCAACGTCCAGGCCGGCGGGGTCGTCGCCGAAGAGGTCCGACCGGGCCTCAGTCTGACGGAGAAGCTCGGCCGCGTGCTGCTTGCCGTCACCGGCGGCCTGCCCGCCAGCGTCGAGGTCATCGTCGCGGGAGAGATCGCTGCGTACGACGTGCAGATCTTGAAGCTTTCCGCCCTCAAGGGCATCTTCACCGATGTCATCGAAGAGCAGGTCAGTTTCGTCAACGCGCCGATCTTCGCCGACCAGCGCGGCCTCGACATCCAGCTGACCACCACGCCGGACAGCCCCGACTACCGCAACCTCATCACCTTGCGCGCCGTCATGGCGACGGGGGAGACCCACTCCGTGTCCGGCACGCTGACCGGCCCGCGGCAGATCGAGAAGCTGACGGAGATTGACGGCTTCGACATCGAGATCGTTCCCGCGACGCACATGGCGTTCCTGCGGTACGAGGACCGCCCGGGCATCGTCGGGACCGTCGGCCGCGTCCTCGGTGAGGCCAACGTCAACATCGCCGGCATGCAGGTCGCGCGGGCCTCGGCCGGCGGCGAGACGCTCATGGTGCTCGTCGTCGATGACGCCATCCCGGCGGAGACGCTCGCCGCGATCGCGAACGAGATCGGCGCCTCCTCGGCCCGCACCGCGGACCTCGTCGAGGGCTGAGCAACTTCTCCGGCACGAGCACCGTCCTAGCTGCGGTAAGCGGCTCAGGCGACGGCCAGTGCGTCGGCGCGTGCCCGCCACCACGCCAGGGTCGCGTCAATGCCGTCCGCCAACGGCGTCGGTCGCTGGCCGAGGACCGCTTGGCTGTGCGTTGAGTCCAGCACGTACGGGTGGTCGAACTGGTAGGCCATCTTGACGATCTCGCGGAGCATGGGGTTGACGACGCTCACCGCGCGAAGGACGACCCACGGCGCCGTGCGCACCCGAGCCGCGGGAGCGCCGGCGGCGGCCGCGATCGCCGTCGCCATCTCGCGTTGCGTACCGGCCGCGGCGGTCGGCACGTGCCAGACGTGACCCCACGTCAAGGGGTTGTCGGCGGCGCCGATGAGGGCGCGGGCGACGTCCGGTACGTACGTGAAGCTGTGCGGCACGTCGACGTTGCCGAGCAGCGTGATCGGCTTACCTGACAGGAGTTGCGGCAGGGCGCGTCCGCCAAAGTGGCCTTGGCTCGTGACGCCTGGGCCGTAGAAGTCCGATGCGCGTACCTCGACGGCGCGGATGCGGCCCGCGTCGTGCAGGGCCTTCGCGTCGCGCCAGAGGGTCGCGCGGATCCTCCCCTTGTCGTCGATGGCGCCTTCGGTGGTGGCTTCCGTCATCGGCCCACTCTGGGGCCCATAGGGGTAGAGGTTGCCGGTGATGGCGTACACGGCTCCGGTCGCTTCGGCGGCGGCCAGCAGCGACCCGGCGAGCGGCGGCCAGTCGGTGGCCCAGCGGTGGTAGGGCGGGTTGGCGCAGTTGTAGATCGCGGCCGCGCCTCGGCTCGCGGCCGTGAGTGCTCCCGCGTCCGTCGCGTCGATCGCCAGGTGCTCGATGCGTGTTGTGGACACGCCGCCGCTACGGGTGATGACGCGGACATCCGCGCCGGCGTCGGCGAGCTGTTGTGCGACCGTGCTGCCGATCGGTCCATGGCCGACGACGACGTGGAGCGACATGTGAGTATCCCTTGATTGGGAGAGCGGTGCTCTCGATACAGAGCAGTGTTCACCACGGCGGCGACCCATGTCAAGAGCGGTGCTCTCGAATGGGTGCAGTGCTCACAAAATGCGCTAACGTGAGCCCATGAACGCACCCGCCTCGGCCCGCGCCCGCGCCCGCACCGAGTTGACCGCGGCGATCTTCGACGCCGCGCGTCAGCAACTGGGCGACGTCGGGGCGGCCGGCCTGTCGCTCCGCGGCGTCGCCCGGGACCTCGGAATGGCATCGTCGGCCGTCTATCGCTACGTCGCGAGCCGCGACGAACTCCTGACGCGCCTCATCATCGAGGCTTT
>JAXDGY010000185.1:0-21967 GCA_034664785.1 Solirubrobacteraceae bacterium | reverse complement strand
GCGAGCGCGAAGGCCAGGGCGTCCAGCTTGGCCTGCCGCGCGGCGGCGCCGGAGCCGCGCGCCGCCGCGGCGCGGGCGTCGAGGGCGCCGGCGCGGTCGCGGAGGTTGCGCGCGCGGCGCTCGAGGCCGCCGCGGCGGGCGCTGGCGCGGATCTCGCGCAGGGTCTGGTGCAGGCGGCGGCGGTGGCGGTCGACGTGCTCGGCCGGCGCGCGGGACAGGCGGACGAGCACGCGGGCGCGGTCGAGGACGGCCCGGCGGCCGTGGTGGGCGAGCCGGGCCCCGCGGCGCGCGAGCGACGCCCGCGCCTCGCCGCAGTGCAGCGGCACCGCGGCCTCCGCGGCGTGGGTCGGCGTGGAGCACGCGACCGCGGCCACGTCGTCGATCAGCGTGCGGTCGGTGTGGTGCCCGACGGACGCCACGACGGGGACGCCCAGCAGCGCGACGGTCCGGCACAGCGTCTCGTCGCAGAAGGCGAACAGGTCCGCGTAGGAGCCGCCGCCGCGCGCGACGACGATGACGTCGACCTCGCCGGTGGCGGCGAGGTCCTGCAGCGCCCGGGTGATGCGCGGCGCGGCGTGGCGGTCCTGGACGGGGGCGAAGGCCCAGACCAGCCGGCCCTGCCAACCGCGGCGGCGCAGGCCGGCGAGGACGTCGTCGCGGGCCTTGCCGCCCTCGCCGGTGACCACCCCGATCGTGCGGGGGATCGCCGGGCGCGGCAGCGCGGCCTGCAGCTCGAGCAGCCCCTCGGCGTGGAGCTTGCGGCGCAGGCGGTCGACCTGGGCCAGCAGGTCGCCCTCGCCCGCGACGCGCAGGAGCGTCACGTGGAAGGAGAAGCCGGGCGAGGACGTGCGCGAGCCGGGGTAGTAGTCCGGGCCGCCGGCGATCACGACCTGGGCGCCCTCCGCGAGGGCGCCGGAGGGCAGCTTGAGGCGGTCGAAGTCGTCGGCCCACATCGCGCACGGCACCGCCCCGTCGCCGTCGCGCAGCTCGAAGTACACGCGTGCCTTGGAGCGCTTGAAGCCCCAGACCTCCCCGACGAGCTGGACCCGCGCGCGCTTGCGCAGCTCGGCCTGCAGCTTGCGGGCGTAGGCGCCCACGGGGAACGGCCCGGGCAGGTCGCTGCCCGGGATGCCCTCCGCATGCGTGAGCTGCTCGGCCACGCAGGCCACCGTAGCCGCTCGATCCGGCGGACCCGCCGTGGTCGCCGCCGAGCCCGTAGAGCACGGCGCGCGTCACGCGGGCACCGGGTCCTGGGCGCGCGGCCGGGCGGTGGGGGAGAGCGCCGCCACGGCGACGCCGAGCGCGACCAGCAGCCACAGCGCGGTGGGCAGGCCCGTCAGCTCGGCGAGCAGGCCGATGAGCGGCGGCCCGACCATGAAGCCGAGGTAGCCCGTGGTGGACACCGCCGCGAGCGCGATCCCCGGCGCGATGCCGGGGACGGCGCCGCCGGCGCGGAAGACGATCGGCACGAGCGAGGCGAGGCCGGCCCCGAGGCACGCCAGGCCGAGGAACGCGGCCCACGGCTGGGCGACGACGAGCGCCACGGCGAAGCCGGCCGCGGCCACCGTCCCGCCGGCCCGCACGAGCGCCGCGGGGCCGAAGCGCTCCACGAGCCGGTCGCCGGCCAGCCGGCCGGCGACCATCATCACCGAGAACGCGGTGAACCCGAGGGCGGCGGTGCCGGCGCCGGAGCCGAGCTCGTCGCGCAGGTAGACGGCGCTCCAGTCGGCCGCCGCGCCCTCGACCAGCAGTCCCGAGAAGGCGAGGATCCCGAGCGGCAGCAGCGCGCGCGGCGGCCGCACGAGCACCGGCTCGTCGTGGGCCACCGCGTCGACGTCGCCAGGCAGGAAGCGGCGCGACCAGAGCAGTCCGACCGCCAGGGCGGCCAGGGCCATCCCGGCCAGGTGCAGCCGGACGTCGAGGCCCGCGACGGCGGCCAGCGCGCCGAGGGCGGAGCCGACCAGGCCGCCCGCGGAGAACGCCGCGTGGAAGGCCGAGAGGATCGGGCGCCCATAGCGGCCCTCGACCGCCACGCCGTGGGCGTTCATCGTCACGTCGAGCGCACCCGCGCACGCCCCGACGACCAGGGCGGTCAGGCAGAGCACGGGAAGGGACGGCGCGAGCGCCACCCCGGCGATGGCCGAGCAGTACAGGACGAGCGCCGCGCGCGTGGCCCGGCGGCTGCCGAGCCGCGCCGCCAGCGCACCCGCGACGGGCATCGAGAGCACCGCGCCGATCGCGATGCAGGCCAGGACGAGGCCGAGCTCGCCGTCGCCGGCGCCCACGCGATCGCGGACGGCCGGGATGCGCGCGGCCCAGGAGCCGAACAGGATCCCGTTGATCGCGAAGATCACGGCCACGGCCCCGCGGGCGCGGCCTGCGGCGGGGTCGGGGGCGCGGCGGCTCATGCGGCGACGACCTCGATCCCGAGCTCGCGGAAGACCACGAGCTCGTCCTCGGGCGCGTCGGTGACCAGCGTGTCGATGCGGTCCAGCGCGGCGACCGGGTACGGGCCCGCCGAGCCGAGCTTGGCCGCGGTGGTCAGGGCGACCACGCGCGCGGACTGCCCGATCATCGCGCGGACGACCTCCGCCTCCTCGCGCGCGCGCAGCGTCAGCCCGGCGACCGGGTGCAGGCTGCAGGCGCTCAGCACGCAGACGTCGGGGCGCACGCGGCGCAGGGCGTCGACGGCGTCGGGGCCGGTGACCGTGCGGGCCTCGGGGTGCAGGCGGCCGCCGACGACGTCCACGGTCAGCCGCGGGTGGTCCGCGAGGGCGACAGCGATGTCGGGGTTCGTGGCGATCACGGTGGCCGCGAGCTGCTCGGGCAGACGGCGAGCGAAGTGCAGGATGGTCGTCCCGCCGGTCAGGGCGATCACCTCGCCGGCCCCGACGAGCCCGATCGCGCGCCGGGCGACCGCGAGCTTGGCCTCGGCGTCGTCGTCGAGCCGGTCGACGAACCGCGGCGGCCCGGGCGCGGGCGGCAGCGCCCCGCCGTGCACGCGGCGCAGCGCGCCGGCGGCGGCGAGCTCCTGCAGGTCGCGCCGCACGGTGTCCAGCGAGACGCCGAGGCGATCGGCCAGGTCGGCGGCGAGGACCTTGCCCTCGCCGGCCAGCCAGCCGAGGATGCGCGCCCGGCGCTCCTCGCCGAGCTCACGTGGGGCGGTTGCGGCCATGCGTGCAGACTAGCAGCAGAAAACCGCATGACCATGCATGAAGCCGCAAGCGATGGCGGCGGCGACGCGTCAGCGCTTGCGCGCCGGGCGCCGCAGCACGAGCGTCTTCGACAGCGTCTGGCGCGCGCCGACGACAGGCTGGACGACGACGCGGATGCGGGTGCTCAGGCGCGTGCGGCTCCGTGCCGCCTTGGAGGCGTGGAGCACGAGCGTGACCGTCCGCTCGCGCGAGGCGCGGCCCGACCGCGTCCCGATCGTGCGCGTGCGGGTGCCGAGGCGGGCGCTCGCCGTGGCCGTCACCCTGCCGGCTCCGCCGAGGGCGACCCGCAGGACGATGCGCCCGGTCGTCCGCTCGTAGCGGGCGCTCACGACGCGTGCACGGGCGGGCGAGCGGCTCGGGGCCATGGTGAGCACCACGGGCGCCGGCGCGGGCGGCGGCGCCGGGGCGGCGGGCGGCTGCGGCGCGTCGACCCGCCAGCTCGCGGTGGCCGGGGTCCCGACGTTGCCGACCGCGTCGGTCCCCTGCACGGAGAAGGTGTGGCTGCCGAGCGCGAGCGGGCCGAGGCGGACCGGGCTCGTGCACGGCGCCGGCGGCGCGCCGTCCAGCCGGCAGGCCAGGGCGGCGTGCGGGTCGTCGGAGGCGAAGGCCAGGCCGGCGGACGTGTCCGTCGTCACGGCGGCGGGCTGCTCGGTGAACGAGACGCCGGGAGCGGTCAGGTCGGGCGGCGGGACGATGATCGCGCCGACGTTCGCGCCGTCGAGGCGGATCGCCCCCGCGCCCGCATAGCGATGCGCCGACAGCGAGAAGGTGTGCGGCCCGGCGGTCACGCTGGGGAACGCGGACAGGGCGAGGGTCGCGTCGGTCCCGTCGCCGCCGTCGGGGTAGACGTCGACCCAGCGGTCGGTGGCCGCGGTCCCCGTCGGGTTGTCGACGCCCAGCCGGGCCCGGAGCTCGCTCGCCCCGCCCGTGCCCAGCGCCGCCGACGCGCTGCCGACGATCAGCGCGCTGCCCGCGACGGCGGCCGTCGCATCGCAGCTGCGGACGGGGGCCAGCGCCCCGGCGGTCGTGCTGAAGGTCCCCAGGCCCCCCGTGCCGCAGGCCGTCAGCCGCGACCCCGTGCGGGGGATCGCGACGGCGGTGAGCTGGGGGTCGTCGAGCGCGACGGTCCCGGAGCCCGCCGAGCGCGAGGCGAGCAGCGTGAACTCGTGGGTCCCGGCGTCGAGCCCGACGAGCGCGCTGGAGAACGCGGCCGCGTCCGCGCCCCCGGAGGGCTGGTCGGCCAGGTCCAGGCGCCGCTCGCTGCCGGCGATCGCGGTCGCCCCGTCGGCCGCCAGGCGCGTGCGCAGCTCGTAGCCCCCGCCGGCGGTGGCGCCGGCGGACGCGCCGGCGAGCAGCAGGACGTCGGAGGCGACCGGGAGCGTCAGCCGGCACGAGCGCACCGTCTGCAGCGCGGCGGAGGCCGTCGTCCACTGGTCGTCGTCGCCGTCGCTGCAGACCGCCGCCTGGGCCGAGTCGCCGGGGACGAAGACGGCGGTGAGCTGGGGGCTGTAGAGCCGCACGGTGCCGTTGCCCGAGGAGCGCCGGACCCCGAGGGTCACCGTGTGGCGGCCCGCCGGCACCGGGACCGCGGTGGTGTCCGCGAGCGCGCGGTCGGTCCCGTCGGCGCCGTCGGGTGTGACGTCGACGTAGCGGTCGGTGGCCGCGGAGCCCGCGGGGGCATCCACGCCGAGGCGGCCCTGCAGCTCGTAGGCGCCGGACGCGCCGGGGGCGTCGAGGCCCGCCGAGGCCGTCGCGACGACCACCAGGGTGCCGTCCTGCGGCGCGGTGACCGAGCAGGTCCGCACGGGCACGAACGTCGAGGACGTGGTCGTGAAGACGTCCGAGCCGCTGGCCCCGCAGGCCAGCACGTTCGCGGGCGCGGCCGACGCCGGTGCCGGGGCACCGAGGTGCAGCAGCGCCAGCGCCACGAGGCCGGCGGCGGGTCGGACGCGGGGCATTGGCTCCTCGCCGCGGAGGCTCGGGAAGGGCCGCGGCGCGAGGATGCTACCCGGCCGCGGAAGAAGTGCACCGGGAACCGGTCAGGCGGGGCCGGCGCGGCGCACGGCCTGCAGCGCCGGGTAGGCCGCGCGGAAGGCCGGGCGCAGCTCCGCGTAGCGCGCGACCCAGTCGGGCCGGGGCTCCACGCGGCGGGTCACGCGGACGCACGCGGCCGCCGCCTCGGCCGGGTCCGACCACGTCCCGGCCGCCACCCCGCCGAGCAGCGCGGCGCCGTAGGCCGCGCCCTCGTCGACCGCGGTGACCTCGAGGGGGAGATCGAGGACGGCGGCCACGATGTCGAGCCACAGGGCGCTGCGGACGCCGCCGCCGGAGACCCGCGCCACGGGCGGCCGCCCCGCGAGGTCGCCGACGAGATCCAGGCCGTCGGCGAGGCCGAAGGCCACGCCCTCGAGCACGGCGCGGACCAGCGCACCGCGGTCGTGGCGCAGGCCGAGCCCGAGAAAGCCACCGCGGGCGTCCGCGTCCGGGTAGGGCGTCCGCTCGCCGGCCAGGTAGGGCGCGAAGACGAGGCCCTCGACGCCGGGCGCCCAGGCCTCGGCCTCGGCGAGCAGCGCGTCGTACCCCAGGCCGGGCGCGACGGCGTCGCGCAGCCAGCGCAGCGAGCCCGCGGCGGAGAGCATCACGCCCATCACGTGCCACGCACCGGGGACCGCGTGGCAGAAGGCGTGCACGCGCGCCTGCGGGTCGGCGGCGAACGCGTCCTGGGCGGCGAACACGACCCCCGAGGTCCCGAGGACCACGGACGCCGGCCCGCCCGCCCGCACGACGCCGACGCCGAGCGCGCCGGCCGCCTGGTCCCCGGCGCCCGCGGCGACCGGGACGCCGTCGGGGGTGTGGCCGCTCAGCGTCCCGGACTCCAGCGCGGGCGGCAGCCACGACTCCGGCACGTCGAGCACGTCGCACATCTCGGGGCTCCACGCGCGCGCGGCGACGTCGAACAACAGCGTCCCCGAGGCGTCGGTCACATCGGTGGCGTGCTCGCCCGTCAGCCGCAGGCGCACGTGGTCCTTGGGCAGCAGGATGTGCTCGATCGCCGCGTGGACCTCGGGCTCGTGGGTGGCCAGCCACGCGAGCTTCGGCGCGGTGAACCCGGCCAGCGCGCGGTTGCCCGTCAGGGCGACGAGGCGCTCGATCCCGACCCGCGCCTCGATCGCGTCGCATTCCGCCTGGGTGCGGCCGTCGTTCCAGAGGATCGCGGGGCGCAGCGGGCGGTCGTCGGCGCCGAGCGCGACGAGCCCGTGCATCTGCCCGGTCAGGCCGATGCCCGCGGCGGTGCCCGCGCCGAGCTCGCCCAGCACGGCCTGCGCGCCGGCCCACCAGTCCTCTGGGTCCTGCTCCGACCAGCCCGGGTGCGGCGTGGACAGCGGATGCGGGCGCTCGGCGATCCCGAGCACCCGCCCCTCCTCGTCGACCGCGACCCCCTTGACGGAGGACGTGCCGACGTCCAGGCCGACGAGCCGCGTCACGCCGGCGGGGCGCCCATGGCCTCGTAGACCAGCTCGTAGGCCGCGATCGCATCCTTGCGGTGCTGGATCTCCCGGAGCTTCTCGTCATCGATCTTCGCGGCGATGCCGTCCAGGAACCGCCACTGCAGGACGGAGCGCTTGACCGCGCCGACCTGGTCCTCGGTGTACGGGTAGAGGTCGAAGCCCAGCCGCTCCCCGTTGGCGCCGTAGTTCGCGCGGCGCAGCTCGAGCGCGAGCTCGATCGTCTCCATGACGGCCAGTGCGCCGACCATGTTGTCGTCGTCGAACGTGCCCCAGCCCGAGTTGGCGTGCTGGTGGCCGAGCAGCCCCTCCGCGGCCAGCAGGGCGGCGTACTCGGGCAGGTGCTCGCCGTTCATGATCAGGTGCTGCCAGTCCATGTTGACCTGGATGTTGTCGATCCCCTGGCGGCGCAGCGTGTGGATCACGTGCAGCGACATGCCGATGTTGCCCATGTGGATCTTCATCGCCGGCTCGGAGTTCTTGTGCTCCAGGAAGAGCTTGCGACCGTGCTTGGCGAGCACCTCGGCGGTCTCGCCGATGCCGTCGATGAGGCGCTTCCACGCCTCGGCGTACGGGGTCTGGAACGGGTAGTTGTAGCCCTCGCCGCCCGGCCAGATGATCATCTGGGCGCCCAGCTCGCCCGCGAGGTCGGCGGCCTCGTTGTTGAGGCGAAGCGCCTCGTTGCGGATGCCGTCGTCGGGGTTCGTCAGCCCGCCCTTGCCGAAGCGCGGGTCGAGGTGCAGCCCCGAGCAGACCGTGTAGATCCCGTGCTCGGAGCCGAGCGCCTCGAGGATGTCGGCGAGGTTGTCGCGGTTGATCTCCGCGGGGTAGTGGAACTCGTAGTCGTCCATCAGGTCGCCGAGCCCCGCGATGGCCCGCCGGACCTTGTCCGCGGTCGGCTCGGTCACGTAGTCGTGCGAGGGCTGGTAGCCGCCCGGCACGAAGCGGGTCACCATGGGCCCGAGGGCCCAGATGCCGAGGCTTGTCTTCAAGGCCATGCTGTCGTCACTGCTCCTTGGATTCGGCTGATGCGTACAGCGCGGCGATCGCCCGGGCCTGCCCGAGGGCGTCGTCGCGGTCCAGGAGGGGAGGGCGCTCGCCGCGCACCGCCGCCTCGAAGTCCTGCAGCTCGAGGGCGTACGAGTTGGCGCCGGGCACCTCGATGCGCTCGATCCCGTCGGGCCGCCGGTGCTCGATGACCGGGGCGTGCGCGTGCCACGGGTCCGGCAGCATCAGCGAGCCCTCGTCGCCGATGGCCTCGAGCTCGCCGCGCGCGACGGAGGTGAACGCGCAGTCGATGCCGGCCAGCACGTCCCCGGGGAAGCGCAGCACGCCCGCCAGCGCGACGTCCACGCCGTCGCCGCCCGTCACCTGCTCGGCGTCGGCGCGCACCGGCTCGCTCCCGGCGAGGGCGCGGGCGCCCGAGACGCAGTAGCACCCGACGTCCATCAGCGCGCCGCCGTCGAGCTCGCGCTGCAGGCGCACGTCGACCTCGCGGGACAGGACGAAGGAGAACGACGCGCGCACCTGGCGCAGCCGGCCGATCGCGCCCGACTGCACGAGCTCGCGGGCGCGGGCGACCTGCGGGTGATGGCGCCACATGAAGGCCTCGGCGAGCACCAGCCCCTCGGCCTCGGCCACCGCGAAGGCCTCGTCGACGTCCTCGGGACGCCGGCTCATCGGCTTCTCGCAGAGCACGTGCTTGCCCGCGCGCAGCGCGCGGATGCTCCAGGGGACGTGCAGCGCGTTGGGCAGGCCGATGTAGACGGCGTCGACCTCCGGATCGGCGAGCAGCGCCTCGTAGGACCCGTGCGCGCGCGGGATGCCCTTCTCGGCGGCGTAGGCGCGCGCGGTCTCCTCCGACCGGGAGGCGACGGCGACGAACTCGCCGTGCCCCGAGCCGAGGAGCGCGTCGTTGATGCGCGCGGTGGAGAGCAGCCCCCAGCGCAGGCTCATCCGACCAGGCCCTCGCCCGCCGCGGCCGCGCCGCCGCCCCTCGGGGCGGCGGCGAGGGACAGCAGCGCGGAACGCGTCATCCGCGCCCCGAGGACTCCAGGCCGCGCCGCGACAGGGAGTCGACGGTCACCGCGGCGAGCAGGACCAGGCCGGTGATGACGAACTTCGTGCCCGAGCTCAGGCCGAGCAGGCCCAGCCCGTTGTCGATCGAGGCGATCACCAGCGCGCCGAGCACGGCGGACTTGATGTTGCCGCGTCCACCGAACAGCGACGTGCCGCCGATGACCGCCGCGGCGATCGAGTACAGCAGGATCGTGCCGCCGCCCGCGCCCGTGTCCACCGAGCTCAGGCGGGAGGCCAGGACCACGCCGCCGAACGTCGCCATCATCGAGCAGATGGCGAAGCAGGCGATGTAGATGCGGTCGACGTTGATGCCGGCGCGCCGCGCGGCCTCCTTGTTGCCGCCCACCGCGTAGACGTGGCGCCCGAACGTCGTACGCGTCAGGACGTGGGTCCATGCGATGTAGAGGACGGCCAGCACGATGAGGATGTACGGGACGCCGCGGTCCTTGTTCATCACGTAGATGACGACCGCCCCGATGATGGCGATCAGCGCGACGCGCGCGGCGAGCACGGCCGGGGGATCGGACGGGAGGTCGGCCTTGCGCCGCTGCATCCGCTGCCAGAGCAGCCCGCCCGCGTAGATCACCACGCAGGCGACCAGCAGCAGCCACGCCACGCCCTCCGAGATGAACCCGTTGGCGAGGTTGACGATCAGCTTGCTCTGGATGACCACGGTGCCGCGGGATCCGATGAGCAGCAGCACCGCGCCGTTCCAGGCCAGCAGGCCCGCGAGCGTCACGACGAAGGACGGGATCCCCAGCTTCGTGATCAGCAGGCCGTGCAGCGTGCCGATCGCCAGGCCGGCGAGCAGCGCGACGACGATCGCCGGGAAGCCCGCCCACTCCCAGGCGCCGCCCTGGAGGGTCAAGAGCGCCGCGATGACACCGCCCACGCCGCTGACGAAGCCCACGGAGAGGTCGATCTCCCCGAGCAGCAGGACGAAGACGATGCCCATGGCGATCGTGGTGATCGCGGCCGCCTGGACGACGAGGTTGACGAAGTTCCCCGCTGTGAGGAAGTTCGAGTTCTGCGTCTGGAAGATGACCGCGATGATGACCAGGCCGACGACGATCGGCAGCGACCCGAAGTCGCCGCCGCGGACGCCGGTCCACCACGCACGGACGTGGTCGGCGACGGAGTCGCCCTCGGGCACGCCGGCGACCGCTGCGGCCGTCGGGTCGGTCGGGGCGGGAGCTGTGGCGCTCATGCGGGAACCTCCTCCTGGCCGGGGACCTTGGCCAGCTTGCCGGCGGTGATGGCCTCGACGACCTGGGTCTGCGTGACCTGGCCGCGGGCGAAGCGCGCGACGTTCTGGCCGAGACGGATGACCGTGATCGTATCGGCGACCTCGAAGACGTCGTGCAGGTTGTGCGACACGAGGACCACGGCGAGCCCCTGGTCGCGGAGGCGCTTGACGAGGTCGAGCACCTGGCGGGTCTGGGCGACGCCCAGCGCGGCCGTCGGCTCGTCGAGGATGACGACCTTCGAGTTCCACATCACCGCCTTGGCCACCGCCACGGACTGGCGCTGGCCGCCCGACAAGCTCGCGACGAGCTGGCGCACGGAGCGGATCGTCGTCACGGAGAGGCTCGCGAGGGTCTCCGAGGCCCGCTTCTCCATGTCGGTCTCGTTCAGCGTGTGGAGCACGCCCGTGGTCTCCTCGCGCCCGAGGAACATGTTCTGGACCACGTCGAGGTTGTCGGCGAGCGCGAGGTCCTGGTAGACGACCTCGATGCCCAGCGCCGCCGCCGACTTCGGGCCACCGATGTGGACGGGCTTGCCCTCGAAGAGCACCTCTCCGCCGTCGATGGGGTAGATCCCGGCGATGCACTTGATCAGCGTGGACTTGCCGGCGCCGTTGTCGCCCACGAGGGCGACGACCTCGCCGTGGCTCACGCTGAAGTCCACCTCGAACAGCGCCTGCACGGCGCCGAAGGACTTCGAGACGTCGCGCAGCTCCAGGACCGGGTCGGGGCGCCCCGACGGGCGCCCCGTCTCGGTGCTGCTCATTACTGGATCCCGGCCTTCGTGCACGCGGCGGCGAACTTGCCGGTGCAGATCTCGCTCGGCTTGATGAAGCCGTCGGCGATGACGGTGGACTTGATGTTGTCCTTGGTCACCGCCACCGGGGTGAGGAGCACGGAGGGCACCTCACGGTTGCCGTCGTTGGACTTGCCGTTGACCAGGCCGGCCGGGGGCTGTGTGCCCTTGGCCAGCGAGATGGCCAGCTGCGACGCGGCGTCGGCCTCCTTCTTGATCGCCTTGTAGACCGTCATGCACTGGTCGCCGGCGAGGATGTTCTGGATGCCCTGCGGCGTGGCGTCCTGGCCCGTGACCGGGATCGGCTTCAGCTTCCGCGCCTTCTGCGCGGAGATGACCGAGTTGCCGAGGCCGTCGTTCGCGGCGAGCACGCCGTCGATCTTGTCATTCGCCTTCTGCAGCATCTGCTCGTAGATCGTCAGCGCCTGCTGGTTGTCCCAGTCCGGGACGGACTGGTCGGCGACCTTGGTGGCCTTGCCGCTCTTGTAGAGCGGGTCGAGCACCGAGTTGTAGCCCTGCGCGAACAGCGTCGCGTTGTTGTCGTCCGGCGAGCCGTTCAGCTCCGCGATGCGGGGCTTGGCGACCTTCGCGGCGTTGAGGCAGTCCACGAGGCCCTGGCCCTGCAGCTGGCCGACCTTCACGTTGTCGAAGGACACGTAGTAGTCCGCGCTGCCCTTCAGCGTGAGGCGGTCGTAGTCGATGGTCTTGACGCCCTTCGCCTTGGCGGTCGCCTCGATCGCCGCGCCGGAGCCCGAGTCCAGGTTCGTCAGCAACAGGATCTTCGCGCCGTTGGTGATCGCCTGCTCGGCCTGCTGCTGCTGCGTGGACGTGTCGCCCTGCGCGTTCTGGATCTCGGCGGGGACGCCGGCGGAGGCGAACGCTGCCTTCAGCAGCGGCCGGTCAGCCGTCTCCCATCGCACCGAGGACTTGGTGTCCGGCAGGAGCACCGCGACCTTCTGGGCCTTGCCGCCTCCGCTGCTGCCCGACGCGGCCGAGCTCGTCGTGTTGTTGTTGTTGCTGCTCCCGCAGGCCGTCAGGCCGCCTGCGAGGGCGAGCACCGCGCCAGACGCGATCAGCGCCCGACGAGATGTCGTTGCGAACATCACCCACTCCTCCTGTTGTTGTTGTCCATCACTGGTACTCGGGCCCGCAACGGATCCTCCGCCTCATGGCCCGCGAGCGCGAGGGCTCCCAACACCTCGGCCCGTTCTCCCAGGACGCCTGCGACGATTCGCAGGTCTTCTGTGGCCGCCGGAATCGCGAAGCGACGGATCGCCTCGCGCATCGGGCCGAGGAGGACTTCCCCGGCCGCCGACAGCTCTCCGCCCACGACGACGATGTCGGGGTTGAGGTAGTTGCACAGGTCCGCCGTCGCGCGGCCGACCACGCGGCCGGCGTCGGCGATCACCCGGCGTGCGCCCGCGTCGCCGCCGGCGGCGAGCTCGAGCAGCTCCGGCACGGACATCGGGCCGTGCGAGCGCGCGAGCAGGTCGCACAGCGCCGGGCCCGCGACGAGGGTCTCGAGGCACCCGCGGTTGCCGCAGCGGCAGATGACGCCGTTGGGATCGACGAGCACGTGGCCCATCTCGCCGGCGAAGCCGCGGGAGCCGCGGAACGCGCGGCCGCCGATGACCAGGCCGCAGCCGATGCCGTCCGAGAGGCGCAGGTAGGCCATGACCTCGTGGTCGAGGCCGGCGCCGAAGGTCGCCTCGCCCAGGGCGCCGACGTTGGCGTCGTTGTCCAGGTGGACGGCCATGCCGAGGCGCTCGGACAGCTCGGCGGCGGCGTCGACGCCGGTCCAGGACGGCAGGATGGTGGGGGAGCGGACCAGCCCGCTCGTGCGCTCGATCGGGCCCGGCAGGCCCATGCCGGCCGCGAGGACGCGGGAGCGGTCGATGCCGGCCTCGTCGAGCAGCCCGTCAATCAGCTGCGAGGCCAGGTCGAGGCCGTCGACCCCGACGTCGTCGACGTCGAGCTCGAGGGACCGCTCGGCGATGACGGCATAGCCCAGGTCGGCGAGCGTGAGCCGCAGGTGGCGGTGGCCGAAGTCGATGCCGACGAGCGCGCCGGCGGAGCGGTCGAGCGCGAGCAGGACAGGCGGGCGGCCGCCCTCGGGACCCCGCGGCGCGCCGTCGACCTCGCGCTCCACGACGAGGCCGCTCTCCTGGAGATCGGTGACCAGGCTGGACACCGTGGATCGCGACAGGCCGGTCTGGCGGGCGATCTCGGCGCGCGAGACGGCGCCCTTGCGGCGCAGCACGTCGACGACGCCCAGGCGGTTGCGCTGGCGCAAGGACTCCAGGGACCCAGTCCGGAGCGATGTCACGAGGACGGAACCTCCCCGATCGGGGGAAGGTTTGTCAAGGTTCCGTGCGAAGTCGGGGTGATCGAGGCTCTTGTTGCGCCGCGTCCCGGCAGAACTCGCCGCGCGGATCAGCGTGGGCGACGCCCGCCGACGAACTGCGTCAGACCGGTCACGCGCTGGCTCACCGTGGTCATTCCGCGCTCCGCCAGCGCGCCGGTGATCTCCCACCGCTCGAACATCCGCATCCCGCTGCCGGCGCCGATCGCGGCGTCGAGCGCGCGCAGCGGCGCCGTGCGCGTCCGGCACGTCGTGAACAGCGCGACGTGCCCGCCGGGCACCAGGACCCGCACCATCTCGTCGAGGGCGGCGAACGGGTCGGCCATGAGGTGCAGCGCGAGGAAGCAGCAGACGGCGTCGAAGCTCTCGTCGCGGAACGGCAGGCGGGTCGCATCGGCGCGGACGAAGCCGACGGCGGGATGGTCGGCGGCGGGCGTCTCGCGGACCGCGCGGGCGAGCATCGTCGGGGAGGCGTCCACGCCGATCGACAGCCCGGCCGGGCCGACGACGCGTCCGAAGTCGCGGGTGAAGCCGCCGGGGCCGCAGGCGACGTCCAGCACGCCGTCGCCCGGCGTCAGGCCGAGCAGGAGGCGGGCGATCCGCCGCTCGTCGGCGAGGCCTGGGCCGAAGGCGCCGGTCGCCAGGGTGCCCCAGGCCGGGCGCCACCAGCGCTCGTAGATGCGCGGCACCGCGCCCCCGAGCATGAGGTCCTGCGCGGGGCCGGTCGACGCCGGCGCGTCGTCCCCGAGCAGGTCGAGCACGCCCGTGACGAGGTCCTGGGCGCGCAGGCCGGCGGGACGCAGCTCGGGCCGGACGAGCGGGAGCGAGCGCTCCAGGGCGCCGGGCTGCGCAGCCGGGTCGGCGGCGCGCAAGCGTCCTACGCCGCGTCGACCTCGGGCACGCCGCCCTCGACCTCGGCGGCGAACGGGTCGACCGACGGCAGCGGCTCGAGCCCGGGCTCGTGCTTGAGGCCGCGGACCTCGCCGGTCATCCCCAGCCGCGTGAGGCGGGCGATCTCGCGCTCCCCCTCGATGCGGATCGGGTGCTCGTCTCCCAGCCCCCGGATCAGGCGGGCGATCCGGTTGCGGAGCTGGAGCGCGAAGTGGGGGGTGGAGGCGCCCATGAGCTGCCGCAGGTCCTCCATCGTGACGTCGTGGGAGGGAGTGCGGCGGAGGGGGCTCTCGGCTTCGCTCACGGAGTTGCCTTCGGGTTGGCGCTGACGGGGACGATCTCCAGCAGGCGGTCGATCTGCGCCTGGAGGGCGGGCGTGACGGTCTCGGCGTCCCCCACGACCCAGGCGCGATTGTAGACGCCGCGGGTCGGGTCGCTGGTGTAGCCGGGCTGGATGTCGAGCAGGTAGCGGCCGAGCGCGTCGTCGAGGCGGGCGGCGTTGCCGAGCAGCAGCAGCGGCCCGTAGGTGCCGCTGGCCGAGAGGGGCGCGACGGCGCCCGCGACCGCCGGGTCGGCCGAGGCGCGCGCCAGCACCAGGCCATGGCCCGGGTCGACCACGCCCCAGCCGAACCGGCCGTCGGTGAAGCGGGCGAAGGCGATGGCGTTGGAGACCGGATCCGGTCCGGCGATCCGCGTGACCGTCCCCAGGCCGCGCAGCGCCCGCACGACGCCGGAGGAGACGACGGCGGGCGGGCCGAGGACGTAGATGCGCGGCTGCGCGTGTGCGCTCAGGGCCGCACGCGTGTCGGCGGGCAGGGCGTCGCGCCTGGTGAACAGGATCGGGTCCCCCGACTTGGCCGCCCACGCCGCGGCCGGCATGGCGTAGGCCGGGTCGTCGGCCGAGACCACCAGGACGCGGTCGCTCGTGCCGCCGCGCGCGGGGGCCTGCGTGGCGTCCACCGCGCGGGCGAGGGCGAACGGGTCGCGGCCCTGGACGTCGGCGATCCTGAAGCCGGACGGGCGCGAGACGGCGCCCACGCGCAGGACCTGGGCGCCGCCGGCGTTCGAGGACCCGCGCGGCCGCAGCGTGGTGAGCGCCGTGCGGGTCGCCGGCGGGAGGTCGTCCCGCGCGCCGAGCAGCAGCGGCGCCCGCAGGGGCGCGCTCATGAACACCGAGGCGACCAGCGCGGCGCGCCAGTCCCCGGCCGGGGCGAGGGCGACCGCGCCCGGTCGCGACGCCGGGAACACCGCGCGCGCCACGCCGGCGGCGTCGGCCGTCGCGTCGGTGCCCGCGACGCGCACCGTGTTCTTCGTGGCGAGCAGGGGGAAGCCGAGATCCTCCGCGGCGCCCGCCGCGTCCCCGCCGACGGCCACGGGCGCCCCGGTCGGCGTGCTCGCGGGAGCGCCGTCGCGGCGGCCGCAGCCGGCGGCCGTCATCGCGCACGCGAGCACGACGACGGTCAGGGCGGGGCGCAGGCGGCGGAGCGGCACGGCGGCGCCGACCCTAGCGCGGCCCCCCTGGGCGGGGTGCCGCCGGTCCCGGGCCGCAGCGTCCGACCGGCGGGCGAGGCGGCGTCGACCGACGGTCCTTGACGGCGGGCGGGCGCAGAGGACAAGATGCACCCGAATGGACCAGACAGTCGCCCAAATAGGCGCCAAGCTCGACCGCCGCATCGCCGCGGACGCCGAGTGGGCGTTCGCGCTCCTCGAGCGGCTGGTCGCCCAGGCGAGCCTGCTCGGCGCCGAGGCCGGCGCCCAGGGCGTCCTGGCGGAGGCGTGCGAGGAGCTCGGCTTCGGCGTCGAGTGGCTGCCGATCCCCGAGGACATCGGCGAGGACCCCGCCGCCGGGGTGCCGTCGGGGCTCTACGCGGGCCGCAGCACGCTGGTCGCGCGGCTGCCCGGGACGCGCCCCGGCCAGGCGCGGTCCCTGCTCGTCAACGGCCACCTCGACGTCGTCCCTGCGGGCGACGCCGACGCCTGGGCCCACCCGCCGTTCACCCCCACGCGCGTGGGTGGCTGGCTCGTCGGCCGCGGCGCCGGGGACATGAAGGGCGGCTGGGCGATGGCGCTGCTCGCCATCGCGGCCATGCTCTCCGTCGGGCGCCCGGCGGGCGACCTGACGCTCGTCGGCGCGATCGAGGAGGAGTGCACGGGCAACGGCACCCTTGCCAGCGTGCGCGCCGGCGTCGGTGCGGACGCCGTCGTGCTGCCCGAGCCCACGGACCTCGACCTGCTCGTGTCCGGGCTGGGCGTCCTGTGGGTCGACGTCCTCGTGCGGGGGCGGCCCGCCCACGCCGAGGTCGCCTCGGACGGCATCGACCCGACCGAGGTCGCCTGGAGCATCGTCCGCGGCCTGCGCGCCATGGCGGCCGGCTGGGACGACGCCGCGGCCGACGGCGCCCGCCACCACGTCAACGTGGGCACGTTCGCCGCCGGCGAATGGCCGTCGTCCGTCCCGGCCCGCGCGCGCCTCGGCGTGCGGATCGGCTTCCCCGCCGACTGGACCCCGGTGCAGGCCGAGGATGCGGTCCGCGCGGCGGTGACGCGGGCGTCCGGCGACGACCCCTGGCTGCTCGAGCACCCGCCCGTGGTGCGCCTCAGCGGCTTCCGGGCCGAGGGCTACGCGCTCGACGGCGGCGCGCCGCTGCTCGACGCGCTGGCCGGCGCCCACGAGGACGCGCACGGCAGCCGGCCGCGGGTCGTCGGCACGAACGGGACCACGGACGCCCGCTTCTACCTCAACCAGGCCGGGACCCCGGCGGTGTGCTTCGGCCCGCGGATGCGGGGCATGCACGCGATGGACGAAGCCGTCGAGCTCCAGAGCATCGTGGACGGCGCACGCACGCTCGCGCGCTTCATGACCGGCTGGCTCCAGTCCGACAGGGCGGCGGCGTGATGGCCGGCCCGGAGTCCGACGGCGCCGTGCCGCCCGTGCTGGAGTCCTCCGTCGGCCTGGCCGTCCTGCCCAGCGCGCTCGAGCCGCTGCGCAAGCGCAACGCCGCCGAGCAGCTCGCCGAGCGCCTCGTCACCGCGATCGCCCTGGGCGAGTTCGTCCCCGGCCAGCGGCTCCCCGCCGAGCGCGAGCTCTCCGGCATGCTCGGCGTGAGCCGCACCGTCGTGCGCGAGGCGCTGCACCGCCTCGCCGACGACGGGTACCTCGAGATCCAGCGCGGGCGCAACGGCGGCGCCGTCGTGCGGTCGAGCTGGGGGCCGGCGTCGGCGGAGATGGTCCGGCGGACGCTCGCCCCCCACTGGGCGGACTTCGAGGCCCTGCTCGACCTGCGCCTGCTCATCGAGGCGCTCATCGCCAGGACCGCCGCCGCCCGCCACACGAGCCATGACGTCGAGGCGATCCGCCACGCGCAGCGCGGCTACGCCGAGGCGGGCAGCGAGCGCGAGGCCTCGCGCGCGGCCGACCAGGCGCTGCACACCGCGATCGCGAGCGCGGGGCACAACGCCTACCTCGCCGGCCTCTCGCGCCAGATCCGCGCGCAGGTCAGCCTAGGCTTCGGCGCGGAGCCCTACAGCGCGGACATCCGCCGCCGGGCCATCGCGCAGCACGCCGAGCTCGTCGAGGCGATCGCGGACCGCGACGGCGACGCCGCCGCGCGGCTGGCCGCGATCCACTTCGGGCTGACCGAGGTCGCCCTGCGCGACCTGCTGCGCCGCGCCCAGGGCGAGGTGCGCCCGTGAGCCCGCGCACCGCGTTCGTCGTGCGGCGCATCGCGCTGACCATCCCGACGCTGCTGGCCATGAGCGTCTTCGTCTTCGCGCTCATCCGCCTCGTGCCCGGTGACCCGGTCCGGTCCATGCTCGGGTTCCGGGCCACGCCGGAGAACGTCGCGCTCGTCCGCCATGACCTGCATCTCGACCAGGGGCTGGTGAGCCAGTACGTCGCCTGGATCACCGGGGCGCTGCAGGGCGACCTGGGCCGCGACTACGTCTCCGGGGTGCCGGTCTCGACGCTCGTCGGCCAGCGGCTGCCGGTGACCCTCGAGCTCGTGCTGCTCGCGATGGGGCTGGCGCTGGTCGTCGGCGTCCCGCTCGGCGTTGCCGCGGCGCGGGGCTCCAGGATCGCGGGCCGGCTGGCCGGCGGGTTCGTCGTCGCCGGCGTCGCGATCCCCGACTTCTGGCTCGGGACGCTGCTCATCCTGCTGTTCGCCGCGACGCTGCAGTGGCTGCCGCCGGCCGGCTGGGCGCCGCTGGGCGACGGGCTCGGGCAGAACCTGCGCTACATCGCCCTGCCGGCGCTCGCGCTCGCCGTCGGGGAGGCCGCCTACATCCTGCGGACGACGCGCGGGGCGATGCTCGAGACGCTCGGCCAGCCGTACGTCGCCTTCCTGCGGGCCAAGGGGGTGCCCGAGCGCTCCATCGTCTTCCGGCATGCGCTGCGCAACGCCGCGGTGCCGATCGTGACGGTCGTCGGCATCCAGTTCGGCGTGCTGCTCAGCGGGGCGATCGTGATCGAGTCGATCTTCGGGCTGCCCGGCCTCGGCCGGCTCGTCGTCACGGCGATCAACCAGCGCAACTACACGGTGGTGCAGGGGGCGGTCCTGGCGATCGCCACGCTGTTCATCGCCGTCACCCTGGTCACCGACCTGCTCTACGGGTGGCTCGACCCCCGCGTCGGGGCGGAGGGCTCATGAGCGCCCAGGTGACCGCCGAGTCGACCGGCGTCGTGCTCCCCCCGCGGCGCCGGTCGCAGCTCTCCCGGCTCGAGCGGACGCTGGGCGGGCGCGGCGGCCTCGTGGGCGCAGGGATCCTCCTCGTCCTCGTGCTCGTCGCCGTGCTCGCGCCGTTGCTCGCGCCGCACAGCCCGGAGCAGATCGACGCCGCGCGCGTGCTCGCCGCGCCGGATCTCTCCCATCCGTTCGGGTCCGACGCGCTCGGGCGCGACGTCCTCTCACGCGTCCTCTACGCGTTTCGCACCTCGCTGGCGATCTCGATCGGATCGGTGGCGCTGGCGATGCTGGCGGGCGTCCCGCTCGGCCTGATCGCCGGCTACCGCGGCGGTTGGGTCGACGCCGTGCTCATGCGCCCGCTCGACATGCTGCTCGCGCTGCCCGCCCTGCTGCTGGCGGTGTCGCTGGTCTCGATCCTCGGCCCCGGGAGCTTCGTGGTCCTGGTGGCCATCGCGGTGATCTACCTGCCGATCCTCGCGCGCGTGCTGCGCTCCTCCGTGCTCGTCGTGCGCGAGCGGCCGTACGTCCTCGGCGCCCGCGCGCGGGGCGTCGGCCCGCTGGGGATCATGGTCCGCCACGTCCTGCCCAACGCGGTCGGGCCCGTCCTCGTGCAGGCGACCGTGCTGATGGGCTTCGCCCTGCAGGTCGAGGCGGCGCTGTCGTTCTTGGGCCTCGGCGCGCAGCCGCCGACGCCGTCGCTCGGGCTGATGCTGCTCGACGGGTACCAGGTGCTCCAGCAGGCCTGGTGGGTGGACGTGTTCCCCGGGCTCGCGATCGCGCTGACCGTCGTGGCCTTCCTGCTCATCGGCGACGGGCTGCGCCGCCGGTACGACCCGGCGGGGGTGGCGGAATGACCGTGCTGGAGCTCGAGGACGTGCGCGTCGACTTCGCCGGCGAGGCGGGGACGACCTCCGCGCTGGCCGGGGTGTCGCTGACGGTCGCCGAGGGGGAGATCCTCGGCCTCGTCGGCGAGTCGGGCTGCGGGAAGAGCACCCTGGCCAACGCGATCATGGGCCTGCTGGCTCCGGCCGCACGGCTGCGCGGCCGCATCGCCTTCCAGGGGCGCGAGTTGACCACGCTCGGCCCGCGGGAGTACCGCGAGCTGCGCGGCGACCGCCTGGCGATGATCGTGCAGGACCCGCTGAGCGCGCTCGACCCGGCCTTCTCGGTCGGCAGCCAGGTCGCCGAGGTCGTCAGCGCCCACCGCAAGGTCGGCCGCCGCGCCGCGCGCGAGCGGGCCGTCGAGGTGCTGCGCGAGGTCGGCATCCCGTCGGCCGCCGAGCGCTACGGCGAGCCCCCGCACCGCTTCAGCGGCGGGATGCGCCAGCGCGTGGTCATCGCCGCGGCGCTGGCCAACGAGCCCGCTCTGCTCATCGCCGACGAGCCGACCACCGCGCTGGACGCCACGATCCAGGCCCAGATCCTGGGCCTGCTGCGCGATCTGCAGGCCCGCCACCGCATGGCCACGGTGCTCATCTCCCACGACCTGGGCGTCGTGGCGCAGCTGTGCGACCGGGTCGGCGTGCTCTACGCGGGCCAGCTCGTGGAGCTCGCGCCGGTGGCGGAGCTCTTCGCGCACCCGCGCCACCCCTATACCCGCACGCTCATCGACGCGCTGCCCGGCGCCGGGCACGCGCGCGGGCGGCTGCCGGGGCTGGAGGGCCGCGTCCCCGACCTGGCCGACCCGCCGCCGGGCTGCCGCTTCGCGCCGCGCTGCCCTGCGGCGATGCCCGAGTGCGCCACAGGCCCCGTGCTGGCCGGCGAGGGCGAGCACGCCGTGGCCTGCTGGCTGGACGACACGAGCCGCGCCGCCACGACCGCGGCCGTCGGGCCCGAGCGGAGCCGGGCATGAGCGCCGCCGCCCCCGCCACCCCCACGCTGCTGCAGGTCCGCGGCCTGAGCGTGCGCTTCCCGCTGCGCGGCGCGCTCGGGCGGCGCGCGGGCATCGTGCACGCCGTCGAGGACGTCGACCTCGACGTCGCCGCGGGTGAGATCGTGGCGCTCGTCGGGGAGTCCGGGTCGGGCAAGACGACGCTCGGCCGCGCCGTGCTGGGGCTCCTGGAGCCGACCGAGGGCGAGGTCATCGTCGCCGGGCGCCGGGCCGGCAGCACCGGCGAGGACGCCCGCGCCCTGCGCCGCCTGGCCCAGCCCGTCTTCCAGGACCCCTACAGCTCGCTGGACCCGCGCTGGCCCGTGCGTCGCACGATCCGCGAGCCGCTCGACGCGCAGGGGATCGGCACCCCCGCGGAGCGCGATGCCCGGGTGCGGGAGCTGCTCGAGCAGGTGGGGCTCACCGAGGCCCACGCCGACCGCCGCCCCGCGTCGCTGTCCGGCGGCCAGCGCCAGCGGGTGGCCATCGCCGCCGCGCTGGCGCCGCGCCCGAGGCTGATCGTCGCCGACGAGCCCGTGAGCGCGCTGGACATGCTCGTGCAGGCCCAGATCCTCAACCTCGTCGACGACCTGCGCCGCGACGCCGAGCTCGGGATCCTGTTCATCACGCACGACCTCGGGGTGGTCCGCCACATCGCCGACCGTGTCGCCGTCATGTACCTCGGGCGCATCGTCGAGGAGGGGGCGACCGCGGAGGTCTTCGCGGGCCCGCGGCACCCGTACACGCGGGCGCTGCTCGAGGCGGAGGCGCTCGCGGACCCGGCGCGCCGCCTCACGCCGCCGCGGCTGCCCGGCGAGATCCCGAGCCCCGTCGACCCGCCGCCTGGCTGCGCGTTCCACCCGCGCTGCCCCGTCGCGATCGAGACCTGCTCCAGCGTCCGCCCGGAGCACACGCGCTTCGGCCCCACCCAGCGCGCCGCCTGCCACGTGGCGGCCCGCACCACCACAGAGGAGTGACATGCCCATCGCCACCGTCAACGGGGTCGAGCTCAACTACCGCCTGGAGGGCGACGGCGAGCAGACGATCGTCCTGATCAACGGGCTGGCCGACGACCTCGAGACGTGGGTCTTCCAGGTCGACGCGCTGCTCGGCGCCGGCTACCGGGTCCTGCGCTTCGACAACCGCGGGATCGGCTCCTCCGGGACGCCCGACGGGCCGTACACGACCGCGCAGATGGCGCAGGACGCCAAGGCGCTCGTCGACGAGCTGGGCATCAGCGACTTCCACCTGCTCGGCGTGTCGATGGGCGGCATGATCGCCCAGGAGTACGCCCTGGCCAACCCGGGCGACCTGCGCTCGCT
>JAXDGY010000184.1:0-7680 GCA_034664785.1 Solirubrobacteraceae bacterium | reverse complement strand
GGTGATGGCCAGGTTGGGTCACCGCGCGGCCGGCGGCCATCCCGCGGCGCGGGGGTCCTCGGCCCCGGGTCCTCCCTCAGCTGAGGGGGATGCCGAGCCGTCGACCGCGGTCGCCTGGGGTAGGCTCGCGCCCTCCATGCAGCAGGCGCCGTGCCGCGTTCATCTCTGTGGTCAGCTGCGGCTCGAGCTCATGGGCGAGCACCGCGCGCCCGCGCTGCGCGGCACCCAGGCGCGCCTCGTGCTCGCGTACCTGCTGCTGCACCGGTCGCGGCCGGTGAGCCGCGACGCGCTGATCGAGGCGCTGGACGTCGGTGGGCCGACCGCGCCCGGGGAGAGCGCGCTGGCCCCCGTGCTCTCGCGCCTGCGGCGGGCGATCCACCCGGCCGAGATCGAAGGCCGCAGCGCCCTGCGCCTGGTCCTCCCCGAGCCGGCCTGGGTCGACGTGGAGGCCGCCCGGGCGCTGCTGGACGAGGCACGGGACCTCGCGGATCCGCTGGCCGCGCTGACGCAGGCGCGCGAGGCGATCCGCCTCACCGACGGCGGGCTGCTGCCCGAGCTCGAGGCGCCGTGGCTCACCGAGGCGCGCTCGAACCTGCACGATCTGCGCATCGACGCGCTGGAGGTGGTGGCCGAGGCGGCCCTGGCGATCAGGCCGGCCCAGGCCGAGGAGGCCGCCCGCGCCGCGGTCGGCGCCGCGCCCTACCGGGAGTCCGCCCGGGCGGCGCTGATGCGCGCCCTGCGCGCCCGCGGCAACGTCGCCGAGGCGCTGCTCGTCTACGAGGACCTGCGGACGCTGCTGCGCGACGAGCTCGGGACGACACCCGGCCCTCAGCTGATCGCGCTGCACGCCGAGCTGCTCGCCGACGCCGGGCCCGCCGCCCCGGACGTCCCGCAGGTCACGTCGCGCGCCCCGGACGGCCAAGGCGACCACCGGCTCGTCGAGCGCGACCGCGAGCTGCGCGAGGTCGACGCCGCGCTGGCGCGACTCGGCCAGGGCTCGGGCGGGGTGCTGCTGTTCGAGGGGCCGGCGGGGATCGGCAAGAGCGCCCTGCTGGACGTGTGCCGGACGCACGCCTCTGGCGCCCGCGTGTTGAGCGCCCGCTGCAGCGTCCTGGAGCGCGAGTACGGCTTTGGCGTCGTGCGCCAGCTGTTCCGGGAGCCCGGCGGGGACCCGCAGCTGATGTCCGGCACCGCGCAGGCGGCGCGGACCGCGCTGGCCGACGGCGGCGCCGGGAACGGGACCTTCCCCGTCCTCGACGGGCTCTTCCAGCTGACCGTCAACGTCGCCGCCCGCGGCCCGCTGCTGCTCTGCCTGGACGACCTGCAGTGGAGCGACCCGGCGTCGATGCGGTTCGTGGCGTACCTCGCCCACCGCATCGACACCGTCCCGGTGCTCATCGCAGCCGCGGTGCGCACCGGCGAGCCCGGCACGGACGAGTCGCTGCTGGAGGAGCTGGCGCAGGGTCCGGCGACCGTGTCGCTGCGTCCCCGGCCGCTCAGCGGCGCCGCCACCGCGGCGATCGTGGAAGGCCGGCTGGGCGACGAGGCGCACCCGGCCTTCTCGGCCGCCTGCCACGAGGTGACCGCGGGCAACCCGCTGTTCGTGCGGCAGCTGCTCTCCGCGCTCGCGGCCGACGGCGTGGACCCGGCGGCCGAGCGGGCGGCGGACGTACGGGCGATCGGGCGTCGTGCGGTGTCGCGCACGATCTCGCTGCGGCTGGCGGGCATGCCGGCGCCGGCGCCCGCCGTCGCCCGAGCCGTCGCGGTGCTGGGCGAGCATTCGGAGCTGCGGGCGGTCGCTGCCCTGGCCGGGGCCGGCGAGGAGGCCGCGGCGGACGCGGTGCAGACGCTGGCGCGCGCCGAGATCCTCCGGGCCGAGGAGCCCCTGGGCTTCGTGCACCCGCTCGTGCGCGAGGCGGTCTACGAGGAGCTGCCCGCCGTCCGGCGGGGGCTCGAGCACGCGCGCGCGGCGCGCCTGCTGGCCGACCTGGGCGCCAGCGCCGAGCGCGTCGCCGCCCAGCTGCTGCTCACGCCCGCCCGCGCCGACGCGTGGGTGGTGGACCGCCTGCGCGAGGCGGCTGCCGTGGCGATGGGGCGCGGCGCCCCGGACGCCGCAATGGCGCTGCTCGAGCGGGCGCAGGCCGAGCCGCCGCCGGCCGATCAGCGGGCCGACCTGGCGCTCGAGCTCGGCGAGAGCGCGGCGTTCGTCCGCGGCCCCGCCGGCATCGAGCCGCTGCGCCGGGCGTACGGCGAGCTGATCGATCCCGCCCAGCGCGGACGGGCGGCGATCCGCCTCAGCCATCTCCTGCTCTTCGTGAGCTCGCCGACCGAGGGCGTGCAGCTCGCCGAGCGCGCGGCGCAGGAGCTGCCGCCCGACCACGAGGACCTGCGACAGGGCCTGCTGGCGATCCGCCTCATCGGGACGGCGTTCGGTGCCCTCGGGCCGGGCGAGTTCGATCGGCTGGAGGCGGTCCGGCGCGGCCCGCGCGGCACAGGGCCGGGCGCCCGCGCGCTGACGGCGATGACCGCGTTCGCGGCGGCGCTGACCTGCATCCCGGCCCCGGAGGCGTCGGCGCTCGCGCGCGAGGCGTTCGACGGGGACGGGCTGCGGTCGTTCGAGGTGACGGCGCCGGTCGCCCTGGGGGTCGCCGCGCTGACGCTCGGCGAGCCCGCCGAGGGCCTTGAGGCCGTCCGGCGCTACGCCGACCACGCGCGGGGGCAGGGCGAGATCCTCGGGTCGATCGGCGCCGACCTCTGGGGCGGGCACGCGCACATCCTGGCCGGCGACCTGCGGGCGGCGGTCGCGTCGCTCGAGCGCGCGCAGGAGGGCGAGCGGCTCTGGGGCACGAAGCTCGACGCGGTCATGGGGTACTCCGCCGCGTTCCTCGCGCTCGCGTGGCTGGAGCGGGGGGACGTCGCGCGCGCCCGGGAGGTCCTGCACCGGGTCGATGCCGCCGACGGATCCTCCGACGGCGCGCAGTTCTGGCTGGCGACCCGGGCCGAGCTGCTGCTCGCCGAGGGCCGTCCCGAGGACGCGGTGCGGGTCACCGAGCGCCTGGAGGGCATGCGCCCCGCCGAGACCCACCCCGTCTGGGCGCCGTGGCGGACGCTGCGCGCCCGGGCGCTGGCCGCGCTGGGCGAGCGGACGGCCGCACTGGCGCTCGCCGAGGACGACCTGCGGCTGGCGCGCCGCGTCGGCGCCCCGTGGGTGATCGGGCGGGGCCTGCGCATCCTCGGCGAGATCGGCGGCGCCGCGGGGTGCGACCACGTGGAGGAGGCCGCCGGCCTGCTCGACGGGACCTCCGCCCGGCTGGAGCGCGCGAAGGCGCACGCGGCGGTGGCGATGCTGGCGCCCGACCCGGCCCGGGCGGCGAGCGCCCGGGCGACGGCCGAGGCGCTGGCCGAGCAGTGCGCGGCCTCCGGCCTGCTCGCGGCGCTGCAGGAGGCGTAGGTCGACGGACTCCTGCTGGTGCCGACGCGGGCGGCCTTCCGCGACGATGGGCGCGTGGCGCACCCTGATCGCCTCTTCGACGTGTCGTGCGTCGCGCACGTGCACACGACGTACTCCGACGGGACGGCGACCGCCGCCGAGCTGCTCTCGGCCGCCCGTGCAGCGGGTGCCGCCGCGGTGCTGCTCACCGATCACAACACTGTGCAGGCGCGCCGCGACGGCTGGGAGGGCCTGCACGACGGCGTCTTCGTGCTGGTCGGCAACGAGGTGACCCTCAAGCACGGTCACTACCTGGCCTTCGGCCCGGAGCGCGAGATCCCACACACCGGACGGGCGGCGCAGCCGGTCGCGGCGGCGGTGCGCGCGGCGGGCGGCGTCGGCTTCGCAGCGCACCCGTTCTCGGTCGGCGGGCGCATGGTCCCGGCCACGCTGGCGCGCAGGGTCGCGCTGCCACAGGGCTGGCCGGCGCTGGAGGACGACGACGGCTGCGACGGCATCGAGCTGTGGAGCGTGACCACCGATGCCGCCGAGGCGTGGCGCACGCCCGCCGAGGCGCTGCGCTGGCTGCGCGACCCGGAGGCGGCGGTCGCGCAGGGGCCGCCGGCCCATCACCTGCGCCGCTGGGACGAGCTCTCGCGTCGCCGGCGCGTCCCGGCGATCGGCGGGCTCGACGGCCACGCTCCGGGAGTCCGCGTGCTCGGGCGCGTGGTCTCCCCGCTGTCGCATGAGCGCACGTTCGGGCTGCTGCGCACCCACCTGCTCTGCGGACGCCCGCTGACCGGCGATCCCGTGGCCGATCGCGCGACGCTGCTCGCAGCGCTCGCCGCCGGCGCCGCGTGGCTGGCGTGCCCCTTCGTGGCCGCGGCCGACGGCGCGCGGCTGTGGGCCGAGCGCGCGGACGGCGCGACGATCCCGATGGGCGGCGAGGCGCCGGCAGGCCGGGCGGTGCTGCGCTTGCGGCTCCCGCGGTCCGCCGACGTCGTCCTCCTCCGTGACGGTGCGCCGCTCCACCAAACGCACGCCGCGGCGCTGGACGCCGACCTCGAGGGCGCCGGCGTCTACCGCGTCGAGGCGCGGATCGGCGGCCGGCTGTGGCTGCTCTCCAACCCGATCCACCTACGCTGAGCCGGGGTCCTCGGGCCCGGCGCCGCCCCGGGCATGGGCGCGCCGCCGCAGCGCCTCATAGGCCTTGTCGAGATCGTCGCGGACGGTCGCAAGCCGCTCGTGGTGCTGCGGGGTGCGGTGCTCGGGACGCACGCGCAGCAGCGCCTCCTCCTCGCCGACGAGCCCCTCGACGTGCGCGTAGTGCTCGACCTCGCCGCGGGCCACGTGTCACGCCCCGCCCGGGTTGTCGTCGATCATCCGGGTCGCCCTTCCTGCTCCTTCGCTCGCCCAAGGGTCGCGGCGGCGCCGGCGTGGAGCTCTTGGAGCTGCGCCGCGCTCGGACACCATGCCGACTCGAAGCCGCCGGTGTCCCAGCCGGCGAGGCGGGCACCGGCCTCGTAGGCGCTCTGGCAGAACGCGAGCAGTCCCTGTCGGGGGTCGCGCGCCGTGCGCAGCGTCTCGTAGGGGAGGATCGCCAGCGAGCCGGAGCCGAACTCGATCCACGTGCCCGCCGACAGCGGTTGGTCGCGCAGGCCCTCGGGCTCCGGGGCGGTGTAGGAGTAGTAGGCGGCGTCGCCGACGTTGTCGTCACCCGCCCAGAAGCCGAACGAGATGACCTCCCGCGAGTAGGCCTCCCGGGTGACGGGATCAGCATCGATCGGCCCGCCCGGCCGGCCGGAGAACCGGCTGACCGCGAGGTCGAGGCTGTGCCAGAACAGGTGCACGGGGCTCGTCTTGCCGTTGAACCACCCGCTGAACTCCTCGAACACCGAGTCGGACCAGTCGAGGATCCGGCCGAAGCGGGCGATCGCCTCAGGATCCCAGGACGCATGGTCCACGTCCTGGGCGAACGGCGTCGTCATCGGGACCCCGAACGGGTGCTCGGTGATCTCGACGTCGACGTCGAGCTCGCCGAGCAGCGCGTGGATGCGCGCATCGAAGTCCGCGACGGGCAGTCCGCCGCCGAGCCCGAACGACCCCGCGCGCCCGTCGGCGGTGCGGACGATCACGGCGTGATCGATGAAGTCGATCGTGATCTCGAACGTGGTGTCGTGGTGATGCAGCCGGCGCGTCGTGAGACCTCGCACGTCGACGTACAGCGGGACGTTCCACCAGTGGTTGCGGGGCGCGGTGGTCGCCAGCCGGATCTTGCCGACGATCTGCGTGTAGAGGTGCAGCGTGTCCCGCGTGGCGCGCCAGTCGGCCAGGTGCAGCTCCGGCAGCATCATGGTGCTGTGCGGAGCGCTCATCCGGCCACCGCCTCCAGCAACGCCGCGGCGTCGTAGCCGCCGCGGTGCACCACCCCGTCGATGAACAGCGTGGGCGTCCCCAGGACCTCGCCGGTCGCCGTGCCGCTCTCCACGTCCCGGCCGATGCGCGCGAGCACGGCGGCACCGGTCCGGTCGGCCTCGAACCGCGCGACGTCGAGCTCGAGCTGGGCGGCATAGGACCGCAGGTCGTCGTCCTCGAGCGCCGCCTGGCGGTGGAAGAGCAGCTCGTGCATGTCCCAGAACCGGTCCTGCCGTGAGGCCGCCTCGGCGGCAGCGGCCGCGGCGAGGGCGTGCGGGTGGATCTCGGTGAGCGGGAAGTGCCGGAACGCGAAGCGGACGCCCTCACCCAGCCGTTGCTCGACGCGCTCGATCTCCCGGAAGGCCTGGCGCGAGTACGGGCATTCGTAGTCGCCGTACTCGACGATCAGGCGCGCCGCCGGCCCGCCCCGGACGTGGTCGATCGCGTCGTCGAGCGGCGCCATCTCCGTCACATGCTCCTGAGACATGTCGTCTCTCCTCATACCCGACTCGTGGCGCGCGCCGCCGCGACGCGCTCGCGGACGCGTGGGGCGACATCCTCGATGAAGGTCCGCAGCATCTGGGCATCCGGCCGGCCCATGAGCACGAAGGTACCGAACCCGAGGTCCAGCGCGAGGTGGGCGAGCACCTCGGCCCAGTGCTCGGGCGGCCCGACGATCGCCTCGTCGGTGTCGCTCGCGGGCGCGGGCGCTGCCGCGGTGAAGGCCCCGGGCATGTTGTAGATCCGCCGGATCTCCGCGGGGTCGCGACCGGCGTCCCGCGCCGCGCGGTCGATGAGCTCGTGGGCCCCGGCGGCGTCGGCCGGCGGCAGGTAGTTCATCAGCGGCGCCGCCCACCCGTCGGCCACCCGCCCGGTGAGCGCCAGCGCGCGAGGCTTCATGGCGCCGAGCCAGACTGCGATGTGGTGCGCGGGAGCCGGGCCGGGACGGGCGCCGTCGAGCCGGTAGTGGCGGCCCTCGAAGCGCAGCTCGGGAGCGCCGCTCCAGCTCGCGCGCAGGATCGCGACGGCCTCCTCCAGGGCCTCCAGGCTCTCCCCGACGCCGATGGCCGGCGCGCCCATCGCCTGGGCGGCGCGCAGGAAGCCGCCGCCGCCGAGGCCGGCCTCGAAGCGCCCGCCGCTGAGCAGGTCGAGCGTCGCCGCCGCCTTCGCGAACACGGCGGGCGGGCGCAGCGGCAGGTTGCCGACGTCCTGGAAGACGCGGATCTGCTCGGTCTGCCCGAGGATCACGCCAAGCAGGGCGAGCGTGTCGAGGTGCGCGGGCTGGTAGGGATGGTCCTGGACGGCGAGCACGTCGTAGCCGAGCGTGTCGGCCAGCCGCGCGGTCTCGAGCACCGCCGGCGGGTCAGCCGCGTCGGGGACCAGGAAGTACCCGAACTCCAGTGCGTGGCCGTAGTCCATGGTCGCGGCTCAGAAGCCGACCGACTGCCGGATGAGGACCACGTGGATGCGCCCGGGCAGCTCCTGGCGGATCTCGAGGACCTTGCCGATGAAGCTGTGCTGCCCGTAGGCGGCGTACGCACGAGCGTCCTCGAGCTTCAGGCTGTGCTCGACGATCCGCTCGTGCGCCGCCTCCAGGGCGGGGACGAGCTTCTGCGCGCCGACGACGAAGATGACGTTGGTGGCGCCCCAGGCGTAGGAGGCGAGCTGGCTGCCCGACGCCGAGGCGATGACGAGCGTTCCGTCGTGTGTGACGGCGTGGACGCTGCCGAGGGCGTAGTCGGGCTGGCCGCCGATCGCCTTCATCTCCTGCAGTTGCGTCGCGTAGTCGAGCCGGCTCATCTTGTTGCGCGCGGAGTCGTACCGCCCGCCCTCGT
>JAXDGY010000183.1:0-27914 GCA_034664785.1 Solirubrobacteraceae bacterium | reverse complement strand
GCCAGGCGCGTGATCTCCTCGAAGCTCAGCACGTCGGAGCGCTCCAGCCACGGCAGGCCCTCGGCCGGCATGCAGTACTGACAGCGGAAGTTGCAGCGATCGGTGACCGAGACGCGCAGATCCGCGACCCGCCGCCCATGCCCGTCCACCAGCGGCTCCCGCCCTGCCGTGCGCGCGTGCTGCACCTTCGCGCCCCCTTGACCATCGACTATCGATTGTCGGCCCTCCGGCCGAGCCTAGCGCTCGGGCCCGGCCGCGTCGAGCAGGGTGACGCTCAGCTCGACGACACGGCGGCGCGCGGCTCGCCGTCGTCGGCGGCCTGCGCCGTCAGGAGGTCCTCGAACCAGGCCTGGTGCTCACGACTGACCCGGCAGGCCAGCTCGATGTCGCCCGCGGCGATCGCGTCGACGATCGGCTGGTGGGACGTCGCGACCGTCGCCAGGTCGGGGGACAGGGTGACCATCGTGAGCTCCGTGTGGTCCCGGATGGCCAGGCTGCCCCACACGTTGCCGAGCAGCTGGTTGCCGCTGGCCTCGATGATGATGCGGTGGAAGGCCTCGCTGTGCTCGACCAGGCCCTTGACGTCGTCGCGCGCGGCCGCCGCGGCCATCGCGTCGATCTCGTCCTGGAGGGCAGAGGCGTCGGTGGCGAGCACGGGGGTCGCCAGCCGGGTCGCGAACTCCTCCAGCGCCGCCCGCAGCTCGTAGAGCTCGAGCATGCCGCGCTGCCAGGGATCGCGGACGTAGGTGCCGCGGTGCGGCTCGCTGCGCACGAACCCGAGCATCTCGAGCTCGCGCAGCGCCTCCCGCACCGGGCCCTGGCTGGTCCCGTACTCGTTCGCGATGCGCATCTCGACGAGGCGGTCGCCGGCCCCGTAGTCGCCGGCGAGGATCGACCGGACGATGCCGTCCCGTACGTCGTGTCGCAACGCGCGGCGACTGGGCTTCATGAGAGCAAGGTAGCGGTCGGTGCAGCGGGCGACGGGGTGGAGTCGGGTGCCTGGCGGGTAGAGCGCTTGACACCCTGTCGCGGCGCTCCTAGATTCGCTCGATAATCGATCCCAGACATCGACCCGCAAAGCCTACGCCATGAGACCAGCCCAGCGCACTGCCGCGACGACCGCCGAGTGGCTGCGCGAAGGCCGGAGGGTCGCCGCGGGCACGCTCGTGGCCATCGACGGGTCCGCGCCGCTCGACGTCGGCGCGAGCATGTACGTCGATGCGGACGGCGTGATCGAGGGCAGCGTGACCGGCGGCTGCGTCGAGAGCGCCGTGGCCCAGGAGGCCCAGGCGATGCTCGAGTCCGGCGACGGCCCGCGCCTGGTGACCTACGGCATCTCGGACGACCTCGCCGGCACCGTCGGGCTGATGTGCGGCGGGACCGTGCACATCTTCATCCACGAGATCTCGGAGGCGTCGCGCGAGGCGACGCTCGCCGGTCTCGACGCCTTCGTCGAGGGGCGCCCGAGCGCCGTGGCCACCGTGCTCGACGGTGCCCACGCCGGCGGCAAGCTGTACGTCGACGCCTCGACCCGGGTGGGGTCGCTCCGCGGCCCGGAGCTCCTGGACGTCAACGTCGAGCGCGAGGCGCGCGGCCTGATGGCCCACGGCCGCACCGCGGTGCGCCACTTCGGCGAGGACGGCACCACGCTCGGCACCGGCCTGCGGGTCCACGTCACCGCCCACGCCGACGCGCCGCGGATGGTCATCTTCGGCGCCATCGACTTCTCCGCCGCCCTCGCGACGATCGCCCGCGGGATGGGCTGGCGCGTGACGATCGCGGACCCGCGCCGCGCCTTCCTCGCCTCCGCGCGCTTCTCCGCCCACGCGGAGACGATGGCCGCCTGGCCCGACGCCGTCATCGATGAGCTCCAGCCCGGCCCGCGGGACGCGGTGCTCGTCTTCACCCACGACGCCAAGCTCGACGTCCCGGCGTTGATCGCCGCGTTCGGGACCGACGCCGGCTACATCGGGGCGCTCGGGAGTCGCAAGACCTCCGAGGACCGCGAGCACCGCCTGCGCGACGCGGGCGCCACCGACGAGGACCTCGCGCGCCTCTTCGCGCCGGCCGGGCTGGACATCGGCGCCGCGACGGTCGAGGAGACGGCGATCGCGGTCCTGGCGGAGATGACGGCCCACCGCGCGGGGCGCTCCGGCGTCCCCCTGCGCGAGGCGAGCGGGCCGATCCGCCGCGAGCGCAGCGAGGACCACGGGCTCGCCTCGCCGCTCCCCGGCGCCACCGGCTAGCGGTCGCATGCGCGTCGCCCTCTTCATCACGTGCTTCAACGACACGCTGTTCCCGGAGACGGGGAAGGCGGCGGTCGGGCTGCTCGAGCGCGTGGGCTGCGACGTGGAGTTCCCGCTCGAGCAGACCTGCTGCGGGCAGATGCACGCGAACTCGGGATACGGGGAGGACGCCCTCCCGCTCGTCCGCCGGTTCGTCGACGTCTTCGAGGGCCACGATGCGGTCGTCTCCCCGTCGGGCTCGTGCGTGGCGATGGTCCGCGAGCAGTACGCCGCGTTGGCCAAGGAGGCGGGTGACGCGGAGCTGCTGCGTCGCGTCGAGGCGCTCGGCCCCCGCGTCTTCGAGCTCACGCAGTTCCTCGCCGACGAGCTCGGGGTGGAGGACGTCGGGGCGACGTTCCCGCACCGCGTCACCTACCACCCGGCGTGTCACGCGCTGCGGGCGCTCGGGATCGGCGACGCGCCGCTGCGCCTCCTGCGCAACGTGGCCGGCATCGACCTCGTCGAGCTCCCGCAGGCCGAGACGTGCTGCGGCTTCGGGGGGACCTTCGCGGTCAAGAACGCCGACACGTCCGCCGCGATGCTGACCGACAAGCTGCGCGCCGTCCTGGACACCGGCGCCGAGGTGGTCTGCTCGGCGGACAACTCGTGCCTGCTGCACGTGGGCGGTGGGCTGTCGCGGCAGCGCGCCGGGGTCCGCGCCATGCACGTCGCCGAGATCCTGGCCTCCCGATGACCCCTTCCGCCCGGCCGTTCCCGGAGGCGGCGCGCGAGGCGCTCGCCGACCCGCAGCTGCGCCGCAACCTCCGCAAGGCCACGACGCACATCCGCAACCGGCGCGCGGTGGTGGTCGGCGAGCGCGACGACTGGCAGGAGCTGCGCGAGGCGGGGCGGCGCATCAAGGCGCAGGCCGTCCGCCACCTCGACCGCCACCTCGAGGACCTCGAGCGCTCGGTGACCGCGCGGGGCGGCACGGTGCACTGGGCCCGCGACGCCGCGGAGGCCAACGCGATCGTCGCGCGGATCACCCGCGAGGCCGGCAGCCGCGAGGTCATCAAGGTCAAGTCCCTGGCCACCGACGAGATCGGCCTCAACGACGCGCTCGCCGGCCACGGCATCGCCGCGATCGAGACCGACCTGGCCGAGCTCATCGTGCAGCTCGCCGAGGACCGCCCGTCGCACATCCTCGTCCCCGCGATCCACCTCAACCGGATGGAGATCGCCGAGGTCTTCCGCCGCCATCTCCCGGGCGAGGGCGAGCTGCCCTCCGACCCGCAGCTGCTGGCGGCCGCCGCGCGGCGCTTCCTGCGCGCGAAGTTCCTCTCGGTCGGCGTGGGCGTCAGCGGCGCGAACTTCGCGGCCGCCGACACCGGGACGGTGTGCGTCGTGGAGAGCGAGGGCAACGGGCGCATGTGCACGACGCTGCCCGACGTCCTGATCACCGTCATGGGCATCGAGAAGGTGGTCCCGCGCTTCGCCGACCTCGAGGTGATGCTCCAGCTCCTGCCGCGCTCCTCGACGGGCGAGCGGATGAACCCGTACACGTCGCTGTGGACGGGCGTGCGCGAGGCCGACGGCCCGCGTGCCTTCCACCTCGTGCTCCTGGACAACGGCCGCACGCACGCCCTCGCCGACGAGGTGGGCCGCGACGCGCTGCACTGCATCCGCTGCAGCGCCTGCCTGAACGTGTGCCCGGTCTACGAGCGCACGGGCGGGCACGCCTACGGCGCGACCTACCCCGGGCCGATCGGCGCGATCCTGGCCCCCCAGCTCGCCGGCCTCGGCGACCACGCGGACCTGCCGTGGGCGAGCTCGCTGTGCGGCGCCTGCTACGAGGTCTGCCCGGTGAAGATCGACATCCCCGCGATCCTCGTGCACCTGCGCCGGCGGGTCGTGGCCGAGGGCGGCGAGGGTCACGGGCGGCTCGATCCGGAGCGCGCGGCGATGGCGGTCCTCGGTCGCGTGTTCCGCAACCGCCGCCGCTACGAGACCGCGCAGAAGGCCGCGCGCCTCGGCGCCTGGCCGCTGTCGAAGGACGGCCGCATCGAGCGCCGCCTGCCGGGGCCGCTGGCCGGCTGGACGGCGGTGCGCGACCTCAAGGCCCCGCCCGCGCAGACGTTCCGTGATTGGTGGCGGGCGTCGGGCAGGTCCGGCCGTGACGGCGACCGATGAGCACCGCCCGCGAAGCGATGCTGGGCACGATCCGCGCCGCGCTCACCGACGTCCCCGCGGCGGAGCCCGAGCGCTGGGACGGCCCGGGCCCGGCCGGCGCGCCCGACGCCTACCGCCGGTCGTCGCCGCTGAGCCGCGACGCCGTCGTCGACCTGTTCGTCGAGCGCGTCGCCGACTACCGCGCGGAGGTCGTCCGCTGCGCGGCGGGCGACGCGGCGCTCGCCGAGGCGATCCGGGCCGCCTGCGAGCGTCAGGGCGCCCAGCGCGTCGCCGTCCCGCCCGGCGTGCCGGAGGCGTGGCGCGTCCCCGGCGTGACGTGGCAGGGCGACGACCCGGCCGCCCCGCTGTCGACGGCCGCCCTCGACGCCGTCGACGGCGTGCTCACCGGCGCCGCGGTCGGCGTGGCCGAGACCGGCACGATCGTGCTCGACCACGGCCCCGGCCAGGGGCGCCGCGCGCTCACCCTCCTGCCCGACCTCCACCTCTGCGTCCTGCAGGCGGTCCAGGTCGTGGCGACCGTCCCCGAGGCCTTCGACCGGCTGGGCGCCGCCGTCGCGGAGGGCCGGCCGGTCACGCTCGTCTCCGGGCCGTCGGCCACGTCGGACATCGAGCTCGAGCGCGTCGAGGGCGTCCACGGCCCGCGGCGGCTCGTCGTCCTCGTGCAGGGCTGACGGCGCCGCGTCAGCCCAGCGACGTCAGCAGCCCGGCCATGCGGTCGAGTGCCTCGTCGAGGTGCTCGCGCGAGTTCGCGTAGGAGATCCGCAGGTGATCGGCGCCCACGGCGCCGAACGCCGAGCCCGCAAGCACGGCGACGCCGGCCTCCTCGAGCAGCCTCGAGGCCAGCTCGTCCGCGCCGAGCGGCACGCCGGAGACGTTCGGGAAGGCGTAGAAGGCGCCGCGCGGGAGCTCGCAGCGCACGCCCGGCAGGCCGCCGAGTCCGGCGACGAGGAGGTCGCGGCGCGCGCGGAACTCCGCCTGCATCGCGTCGACCGCGTCCTGCGGCCCGGTGAGCGCCGCGATCCCCGCGTGCTGGATGAACGGCGGCACGCACGACGTCGCGTTGACGAAGAACCGCGAGAGCGGCTCGACCAGGCGCTCCGGGACGGCGGCGTAGCCGCAGCGCCAGCCCGTCATCGCGTAGGTCTTCGAAAGGCCGTCGAGCAGCACCGTGCGCTCGAGCATCCCCGGCACGGTCGCGATCGAGGCGAACTCGTCCCCGTAGAGCAGGCGCGAGTAGACCTCGTCGGAGAGGACCCAGGCGCTCGTGTCGCCGATCGCCGCGGCCGCGGCCTCGAGGTCGGCGGCCGGCACGACGCCGCCGGTCGGGTTCTGCGGGGAGTTGAAGATCACGAGCTTCGTGCGGTCGGTCAGGCGCGCGCGCAGCTCGTCGACGTCGAACGAGAAGCCGGAGGACTCGTGCAGCGGCAGCGGGACGGGGGTACCGCCGGCCCAGCGGATCGCGGACTCGTAGATCGGGAAGCCGGGATCGGGGTAGACGACCTCGTCGCCGGCCTCGCAGACGGCGAGGATCGTGAAGAAGATCAACGGCTTGGCGCCGTTGCCCACCAGCACGCGCGCCGGGTCGACGGCGACGCCGCGCGTCCGCGAGAGCTCCTCGGCGATCACCGCCCGGAACTCGGGGATGCCGGCGCTCGCGCAGTAGTGGGTCTCCCCGGCCTGGATCGCCGTCCACGCGGCCTGGGCGATGTGCGCGGGCGTGTCGAAGTCCGGCTCGCCGATCTCGAGGTGGATGACGTCCCGCCCTTGGCCCTCGAGCTCGCGCGCGCGCGCGAGGACGGAGAACGCCGACTCGGTGCCGAGGCGCGCGACCCCGTTCGCCAGCGCCGGGGCGCCGTGCGGCGCCTCAGTCCAGGAGCTCATAGGCCGGGAGCGTGAGGAACTCGGGGAACTCGTCCGAGAGGGCCACGCGCTCGAAGACGGCGCGCGTCTCCTCGGGCCGCCCCTTCGCCCAGACCTCGTCGCCGACCTCGGCGTGAATGCGGTCCATCTCCTCGTCGAGGACCTCGCGGACCAGCTCCCGCGTGACCGCCCGGCCGTCCTCGAGCGTCGCGCCGTGGCGGATCCACTGCCACAGCTGGGACCGCGAGATCTCGGCCGTCGCCGCGTCCTCCATCAGGTTGGCGATCCCCGCAGCGCCGCGGCCGCCGAGCCAGAACGAGATGTACTGGAAGCCGACGCTGACGTCGCCGCGGAGCCCCGCCTCGGTGATCGCCCCCGGCGTGGAGCCGGCGTCGAGCAGGTCGGCGGCGGTGACGTGGACGTCGTCGCGCTGCCGGTCGATCTGGTTGGGGCGGTCGCCGAGCACCGCGTCGAAGGCCTCCTTGGCCACGCCGACCACGTCCGGGTGCGCGACCCACGTCCCGTCGAACCCGAGGCCGGCCTCGCGCTCCTTGTCGGCGCGCACCGCCTCGATCGCGCGGTCGTTGGCCTCGCGGTCCTTGCGCGAGGGGATCAGTGCGGCCATGCCGCCCATCGCGAACGCGCCGCGGTGGTGGCAGGTCCGCACGAGCAGCTGCGCGTAGGACGACATGAACGGGACCGTCATCTTCACGTCGTTGCGGTCGGGCAGGACGAACTCCGGCCGATCCCGGAAGACCTTGATCATCGAGAAGATGTAGTCCCAGCGGCCCGCGTTGAGGCCGTAGGAGTGGTCGCGCAGCTCGAAGAGGATCTCGTCCATCTGGAACGCGGCGGGGAGCGTCTCGATGAGGACGGTCGCCCGGATCGACCCCTGCGGGATCCCCAGCGCGTCCTGGGCCCAGACGAAGACGTCGTTCCACAGCCGCGCCTCGAGGTGGTGCTCCATCTTCGGCAGGTAGAGGTAGGGCGCGGAGCCGTGCTCGAGCAGGCGGGCGGCGGAGTGGAAGGCGAAGAGCCCGAAGTCGACCAGCGCCCCGGACAGCGGCTCGCCGTCGACCAGCAGGTGCTTCTCGGGCAGATGCCAGCCGCGCGGGCGCACGAGCAGCGTGGCGACGTCGTCGGCGAGCGCGTACTTCCGGCCGTCGGAGCTCTCGTAGGTGATCGTGCCCTCGATCGCGTCGATGAGGTTGGCGTGCCCGGAGACCTGGTTGACCCAGGTGGGGGAGTTCGCGTCCTCGAAGTCGGCCATGAACCCGCGCGCGCCAGAGTTCAGCGCGTTGATGACGAGCTTGCGGTCGGTCGGCCCCGTGATCTCCACCCGGCGGTCGGCATAGTCCGGGCGCGGCGGCGCGACCTGCCAGTCGCCCTCGCGGATCTCGCGCGTCTCCGGGAGGAAGTCCAGCGTGCCGCCGCGGCGCAGCTCCGCGTCGCGCCGGCGACGGGCGCGCAGCAGCTCCTGACGGCGGGGCTCGAAGCGGCGGTGCAGCTCGGTGAGGAAGTCCACGGCCTCCCGGCTGAGGATCTCGGTGCGGGACCGCTCGTCCAGCCCGGTGTCCTGGATCGTGGGGGTGCTCATGCGGCGGGCTCCTCGAGGTCGTTGCGGTAGGCGCGGTCGAGCACCTGCAATGTGTGCAGCACGGGGATCGGGCGGCCGAGCTCGCGCAGATGCGTCCCGACCTGCGTCATGCAGCCGATGTTCCCCGTGGCGATCAGCTCGGCGCCGGTGTCGAGCAGGTTGCGCGCCTTGCGCCGCCCCAGCTCGTGCGCCGTGTCCGGACGCTCGACGTTGTAGGTCCCGGCGGAGCCGCAGCACAGCTCCCACTCGGCCGGCTCGACGAGCGTCACGTCGCCGATCGCCTCCAGCAGCGCTCGCGGGGCGCCGCGCACGCCCTGGGCGTGCGCGAGGTGGCAGGCGTCGTGGTAGGCCACGCGGAGCGGGCGCGGCGCGGGCGGCGGCGCGTCGCGCAGCCCCAGCGCCTCGAGGAACACGCTGACGTCGACGACCCGCTCGGCGAAGCGCTCGGCGGCCTCCTGCTCCGGCTCGCCGCGGAAGAGCAGCCCGTACTCGTGCATCCCCGAGCCGCAGCCGGCCGCGTTGGTGAGGACGGCGTCGACGTCGGCGGGGAAGGCGGAGAGGTTGCGGCGGGCCAGCGGCTTGGCCTGCCCGGCGGCGCCGGTGTGCATGGCCAGCGCGCCGCAGCAGGCCTGCCCGCGGGGGATGACCGTCTCCACGCCGTTGCGGGCGAGCACCCGGAGCGTCGCCCAGTTGATGTCGGGCGCGAGCACCTGCTGCGCGCAGCCCGCCAGCAGCGCGACCCGCGCCCGGCGCTCGCCCTCGGCCGGGTGGACCTCGGGCAGCGGTTGCGCGCGCGGGAGCCGGTCGGGCAGCAGCTCGAGCATGGCCGTCATCGAGTCCGGCAGGAAGCGGGCGACGGGGCGGGCGAGCCGGCCCAGGCGCGCCGCCAGCCGGAAGCGCCGCGGGAAGGGGAGGGTGCGCAGCACCATCTCCCGCTGCGCGCGGTCCATCGGCGCGCGCTCGCGGCGCTCCTCCGCGTAGGCGCGGAACGGCGTGATGAGGTCGCCGTACTCCACGCCGGACGGGCACGCGGTCTGGCACGCCTGGCAGCCCAGGCAGTTGTCGATGAACGGCAGCGCCGTCTCGAGCTCGAGCTGGCCCTCCAGGACCTCCTTCATGAGGAAGATCCGCCCGCGCGGGGAGTCCATCTCCTCGCCCATCGTCACGTAGGTCGGGCACGTGGGCAGGCAGAAGCCGCAGTGCACGCACGAGCCGATGGCGTGTGCCATGGCGTCGGCCTGCGGGCCCAGCGTCTCGACGGGGATGTCGTGGTGCACGGCTCAGGCCTCCAGGAAGCGGGCGTCGGGATCGAGGGCACCGCGGATGCGGGCCGCGAAGCTCCCGCCGCGCACGCTGCCGAGCAGCGCGCGGGTGGGCGCGCCGGCGGGCGGGCCCGTCAGGACCATGCCGGCGAGGCCGAGGCCCTGCAGCGCGGCGTGGAGCTCGTCCAGCGGGCGGTGGTCGGGCCACGCGACCCAGGCGAGGTTCGCGCCCAGGCTGTAGCGCGCGCGTGCCCCCGCGACGGCAAGGGCGGCCTCCAGCCCCGGGACCGAGGCGGCCGTCGTCGCGACCCTGACGACGCGCGCGCCCTCCGGCGCCCAGGTCAGCTCCGACGTGGCGCGCCAGGCATCGGCGTCGTCCTCGCCCTCGAAGCGCTGCGACGGCGCCGCGACGGCCTCGGTCAGGCGGGCGGCGCGCGCGTCGAGCAGCTCGGGGTCGCCGCCGAGGCGGGCGAGCAGGCGTCCCGGGGGCTCGAGGTCCAGCGCGTCGAGCTCGAGCGGTCCGCGCCCGAGCGCGGCGATCGCGTCGAGCGCCGCCTGCGTGGAGCCGAGCTCGAAGGCGAGTGTCGTGCTCGCCCGCGGGCGGGGGAACACCTTGAACGACAGCTGCACCAGGACGCCGAGGCGCCCCATCGAGCCGACCAGGAGCTTGGGCAGGTCGAAGCCCGCGGCGTTCTTGACGACCTTGCCGCCGCCCGAGACGAGCTGGCCGGTGCCGTCCACGAAGCGCACGCCGATCACGAAGTCGCGCACGCCGCCGTGGCGGAAGGCGCCCGGGCCCGAGGTGGCCGCGGCCACGACGCCGCCGAGCGTCGCCCCGGCCGCGCGCAGCGGGGGGTCGAAGGGGAGGTGCTGGCCATGCTCGGCCAGGACGCGGTCGACCTCGGCGATCGGGGTGCCGGGGAGCGCGGTGAAGGTGAGCTCGGCGGGGTCGTACTCGACGATGCCGCGGAGGCCCGAGACGTCGAGCGCGACGACGTCCTCCGACGGCGGCGTGGACAGCGCGGGCTTGGACCCCCCGCCGACCGGCAGCACCCGCGGGCCCTCGCGCACGGCGTCCTGCACGGCCTCGACGCTGTCGAGCAGCAGCGTCATGCGGGCGCGGGTGCGGGCGGCGGCGCCGGCGCGGGCTCGAGCATCTTGCCGCGGTTGGCCAGCGCGTCCGGATCGACGGCGTGGCGCACGCGGCGCATGAGCTCCAGGTCGTCGTCGGAGAACATGAGCGGGAGGAAGGCGCGCTTCTCGATCGCCACCCCGTGCTCGCCGGTGATCGAGCCGCCGAGGGCCACGCAGAGGCGAAGGATGTCCGCGGCGAGCTCCTCGGCCTTGACCACCGCGCCCTCCTCGCGGCCGTCGAACAGGATCAGCGGGTGCAGGTTGCCGTCGCCGGCGTGGAAGACGTTGGCGACGCGGATCCCGGCCGCCTTGCTCATCCGGTCGATCTCGGCGAGCGCCTCGCCCAGCCGCGTGCGGGGGACCACGCCGTCCTGCACGATGTAGTCCGGGGCCAGCCAGCCGACGGCGGAGAACGCGCTCTTGCGGCCCTTCCAGATCAGTGCGCGCTCGGCCACGTCCTCGGTCACCGACACCTCCGTGGCGCCGGACGCGCGCAGCAGGTCGTCCAGGCGCGCGGCGTCGGCCTCGACCTCCTCGCGCTCGCCCTCGAGCTCGACGATGAGCAGCGCGGCGCCCTTGGGGTACCCGGGCTTGACCGAGGCCTCCGCGGCCTCGATGGCCAGCGCATCCATGATCTCCATCGCGACGGGGAGCATCCCGGCGCCGACGATCTGCGCCACCGCCTCGCCCGCGTCCTGCAGCGACCCGTAGACGGCCAGCGCGGTGCGGGTCGCCTCGGCGAGGGGGACGAGCCGCAGCGTCGCCTCCAGCGCGATCCCGAACAGGCCCTCCGACCCGCAGAACATGCCGGTCCAGTCCGGGCCGATGGGCTCCGTGCTGTCCCCGCCGAGCTCGACCACCTCGCCGTCCGGCAGCACCGCCTTGATCCCGATGACGTGGTTGCTCGTCATCCCGTGCTTGAGGCAGTGCGCGCCGCCCGAGTTGAACGCGAGGTTGCCGCCGATGCTGCACACCGACTGGCTCGAGGGGTCGGGTGCGTAGGCGAGCCCATGGGGCGCGGCTGCCCGGCTGACGTCGAGGTTGACGATCCCCGGCTGCACGACGGCCGTGCGCGTGACGGGGTCGAGCCGCAGCACGCGGTTGAGGCGGTTGAGCGCGATGACGATGCCGCCCTCGACGGGCACGGAGCCGCCGGACAGCGAGGTGCCGCTGCCGCGCGCGACGAACGGGATGCCCTCACGGTGACACGCCCGGACGGTGTCGATGACCTCCTGCTCCGTCTCGACCACCACCACGGCGAGCGGCCGCTGGTGGAACGCGGTGAGCGCATCGGATCCGAACGCCGCGAGGGCCGCCGGATTGGTCAGGAGCCGGGGGCCCAGGCCGAGGTCGTGCAGTGCGGCGGGTACCTGCCGGCCCGTCCGTCCCTCGCTGCTGGTGACCGATTGCATCCTCATCGATGTATCCCAGCGACGGCGGACCAAGTCAAGGATGCGATATAGATGCATCACCATGACGGCGACGGATCGTGCCTATGCGTTCGCGAAGGAACGGATCCTGGACGGCAGGTTCGCCGGCGGGGAGCTCATCAGCGAGGGTGACGTCGCCGCCGGCGTGGAGCTCAGCCGCACGCCCGTGCGCGAGGCGTTCCTGCGCCTGGAGGCCGAGGGCCTGCTCCGGCTCTACCCCAAGCGCGGCGCGCTCGTGGTCGCGGTCTCCGCGGACGAGGTCGAGCACGTCATGGAGACGCGGCTGCTGGTGGAGCGCTTCTCGATCGAGAAGATCGTCCGCGCGGGGACCGACCTGGGCGACGTCCCGGCCTCGCTCATCGCCGAGCAGGCCGCGCACGCCGAGCGCGGCGACGCCCCCGCGTTCGTCGACGCCGACCGCCGGTTCCACCGCACCTACGTGGCCGCCGCGGGCAACCCCTTGCTCCTCCAGCTCCACGACTCCCTCCGCGACCGCCAGAGCCGCATGGGCCTCGCGGCGCTCGCGGCCGACGCGGACCGCGTCCAGCAGATCCTCGCGGAGCACCGTGCGCTCGCCGCTGCGGTGGCGGACGGCGACGGCGACGCGGCCCGCGAGATCGTCGACCGTCACCTCCACGGGACCTTCGCGCTGCTGCGCGGCCCGGGCCGGGCGCTCGGGTAGCGGACGCGCCGCGGGTGCCCCGGCGGCGGGCTCGTCTCTCGCGCGCGCGAGGCGCCGGAGGCGCTGGACGGACGGTCGATGCCCCGAGCAGGAGTCGAACCTGCGGCCTACCGCTTAGGAGGCGGTCGCTCTATCCACCTGAGCTATCGGGGCGAGGGCCCGTGGAAGGATAGACCCGGGCAGCCCGAGGGCACGCCGAGGTAAGGCTGGCGTAAAGGATTCATCCCAGCCTTCGACACTCGGTCGTAGCGCCCGTCCTAGCCGCTGTCCCGATGGGCCAAGGGCACTGTTTGCGCTGCATCGAGAGTGGCGACGCGCAGCGTCGGAGGGGAGTACAGTCACCCACTTCCGCACCCCCGTGCGGGGAAAGCGCTGCGGTGATGGTGGGGCCGAATGCCCCCTCGAGCACCGCGAATCGCAGCGACATGGGAGAGGGACCCGTTCCGCACATCGTTTCCACCCCGGGTGGAGGTAATGCACCGTGAGCACTGGTGCCAGTGAGCTGTTGCAGGGCACCGGCGGCGTCGTCGGTGGACCCGGCGACGGCGAGGCCGAGCCGGCCGCCGCGATCGCGGCGCGATCCCCGTTCGAGCTGTTCTGGCGGCGGCTGCGCCGCGACAAGGTCGCGCTGGTCGCCCTGGGCTTCATCGCCCTGCTCGTGATCGTGGCCGTCTTCGCGCCGCTCATCGTCAAGCTCTTCGGCGCGCATCCGCCGAACGACCAGAACTCGGCTGCGCTCGACGACTTCGGCTCGGCGCGCGGTCCCGGCGGCGGCTACCTGATGGGGACGGACGGGCTCGGTCGCGACGTCTTCAGCCGCACGCTGTACGGCGCACGCGTCTCGCTCGAGGTCGCGCTGATCACGGCCGCCGTGGCCGTCGTCATCGGCGTCACCCTCGGCCTTGTCGCGGGGTACTTCCGCGGTTGGGTCGACAGCGCGCTCTCGCGCGTCTTCGACGTGCTGCTCGCCTTCCCCGTGCTCCTGCTCGCCCTCGGCCTCGGCGCGGCGTGCGCGCTCGGCAACGGCTGCATCGCAGTCAACTACGACAGGACCGGCCAGGTCCTCATCGTCCTCGGGATCCTGACGCTGGTCGGCATGCACGGGTGGAACCTCCTGATGACGCGCCGCCGCGATCCCGACCTGCCGCCGCTGCGACTCGGCGAGATCGTCGGCCGGTCGATCCCCGGGCTGCTGCTGCTGGTGGTCGGCCTGGTGCTCGCCGTCGTCGTCAAGAAGACCAACGGCGCCCTCATCCAGCCGGGGCTGCCGGTCGTCATCTTCATCATCGCGCTCGCCAACATCCCGTACATGGCCCGGATCATCCGCGGCCAGGTGCTGTCGCTGCGCGAGAAGGAGTTCGTCGAGGCAGCGCAGTCGCTCGGCGCGTCGAACACCCGCATCCTCTTCCGCCACATCCTGCCGAACCTCGTGGCCCCGATCATCGTCTACACGACGCTGCTCATCCCGCAGAACATCCTGCTGGAGGCCTCCCTCTCGTTCCTGGGCGTCGGCGTGCAGCCGCCCCAGGCCAGCTGGGGGGCGATGATCGCCGACGCGGCCACGATCTTCGACACGGCGTGGTGGTACATGACCTTCCCCGGAGCGGCGCTGCTGCTCACCGTCCTGGCGTTCAACCTCGTCGGTGACGGCCTGCAGGACGCGCTCAACCCGAGGTCGGGGCAGTGAGGACTGCCCAATGGGAGCAGGACGCAGTGCACGTACGTTCAAGCAATCGAAAGGAACGCGCATGAAGAGGTCCCTCAGGTGGGCCGTCATGCTGGGCGCGCTGATCGCGCTGGTCGTCGGGCTCACCGCCTGCGGCGGCAGCAGCAGCAACAGCAGCAGCACGAACGGCAGCAAGGCGGGCGAGCCGACGAAGGTCGACCTCTCGGCCGGCAAGAAGGGCGGGAAGATCACCTTCCTGGCCGCGGCCGATATCGATTACGCCGATCCAGGCCAGACGTACTACACGTTCGGCTTCATGGTCCAGCAGGCGATCAACCGCCCGCTGTACTCGTTCAAGCCGGATGACACGACCACGCCGGTCCCGGACCTCGCGGCCGGGCCGCCGGAGATCTCCGCGGACAACAAGACGATCACCGTCAAGATCCGTCAGGGCGTCAAGTACGCGCCCCCGGTCAACCGTGAGGTCACCACGGCCGACGTCAAGTACGCCTTCGAGCGCTCGTTCTCCAAGAACGTGCCGAGTGGGTACGCCGGCACGTACTTCTCGTCGATCGAGGGCACGCCGGCGAAGCCGAACACGGGTGACATCAAGCCGATCTCGGGCATCACCACGCCGGACAAGTACACGATCGTGTTCAAGCTCAAGGCGCCGCAGGCGCCGCTGGTCTCCCAGGCGCTGGTGATGCCGATCACCGTGCCGGTGCCGGAGGAGTACGCCAAGCCGTTCGACGCGAAGCTGCCGTCGACGTATGACCAGTACGTGGCGCAGACCGGCCCGTACATGATCCAGAACGACAGCAAGGGCAAGCTGGTCGGCCGCAAGCCGGGCAAGCAGATCACGATGGTCCGCAACCCGAACTGGGACGGCAAGGCGACGGGTGACTACCGCCCGGCCTACCTGGATGGCGTGACCATCGAGGAGGGCAACGACCAGCTGGAGGTCGCCTCCCGCCGGACGCTCAGCGGCAACGGCCTGATGTGCTGCGATGCGGGCTCGCCGCCCGCGCAGGTGCTGAAGTCCGCACTGACGAGCAACAAGGACCAGATCGCGTTCGTCCCGAGCGGTGGCACGCGCTACATCGCGCTGAACACGAAGGTCAAGCCGTTCGACAACCTGAACGTCCGCAAGGCGGTCGTCGCCGGGTTCGACAAGAACGCGCTGCGCCAGACGCGTGGCGGCAAGCTGCTGGGTGACATCGCGACGGGCTGGCTCCCGCCGGGCATCCCGGGCTTCGAGGAGGCCGGCGGCCTGACCCAGGGCAAGCAGTACGACTTCGACACCAAGCCCACGGGTGACCTGGCGCTGGCCAAGCAGTACTTCGCCAAGGCCAAGGCCGAGGGCGTGCCGATCGGCTCCAACGGCCTGTACAACGGTCCGGACAAGCTGTTGACCATCGCCACGAACGCCGACCCCGGCAAGAAGACCGCCGAGGTCGCGCAGAACCAGTTCACGAAGCTGGGCTTCAAGCTCCAGTTCCGGATCGTCCCGCAGGACACGCTGTACACGAAGTTCTGCGGCGTGCCGAGCCAGAAGGTCGCGATCTGCCCGAACGTCGGGTGGTTCAAGGACTTCACGGATCCGCAGTCGATGCTGGATGCCACGTTCAACGGCAACAACATCCTCCAGCAGGGCAACGTGAACTGGCCCCAGCTGGACGTCCCGGCGATCAACGACGCCATGAAGGCGGCGGCGACGACTCCGGTCGGCACCGAGCGCAACAAGGCGTGGGCCAAGATCAACGACATGATCATCGGGCAGGCCCCGGCGATCCCGTGGATCTGGGACAAGACGGCGCTCATCGCGTCCAAGGACGTCAAGCAGGTCCCCAACGGCTACACGACCGTCCAGGACCTCTCCTTCAGCTCGCTGAAGTAGGCGCCCTCCCCGAACGAACCGCGCAATGCCGCCGCCGCCCCACCCGGGCGGCGGCGGCCGGCGCCGGAGCTCCCCCACATGCTCAGCTACATCGTCCGCCGCCTGCTCTGGATGGTCCTGCTGCTGATCGTCATCAGCTTCCTGACCTTCATGATCTTCTACCTGCTGCCCTCGGCGGACCCCGCGGTGCTGCGTGCGGGCAAGCAGCCCTCGCCCGAGCTCATCAAGGTCATCCGTGAGCAGCTCGGCCTCGACAAGCCGTGGTACGTGCAGTACTGGAAGTACCTCGACCGGCTCGCGTTCCACTTCGACTTCGGCACCAGCTACCAGAACCAGGTGTCGGTCAAGTCACAGATCTTCGACCGCGCCCCCGCCACGGCCGGCCTGGCGATCGGCGGCGCCATCGTCTGGCTGCTGATCGGCATCCCGATCGGGATCATCTCCGCGGTCAAGCGCGGCAAGCTCGCCGACCGCCTCGCCATGGGCGGCGCGCTCGTCCTCATCTCCGCGCCCGTCTACTGGCTCGGCCTGGTGTCCCTGTACCTGTTCTCCAAGGGCATCGGCGTCTGGGGCGTCTTCGACGGCGCGGGCACCTACCCCAACGACGGCTCGAACCTCTTCAACAGCCCGTTCACCGTCGCCCCGACGCTGTTCCTCCCCTGGCTGGTGCTCGCGGCCTCGTTCGCGGCGATCTACGCGCGGTTCCTGCGCGGGAACCTGCTCGAGGTGATGTCGGAGGACTACATCCGGACGGCGCGCGCAAAGGGCCTGCCGGAGCGGACGGTGATCTTCCGCCACGGCCTGCGCTCGGCGATCACGCCCATCGTGACCATCCTCGGCCTCGACCTCGGCATCCTGCTCGGCGGGGCGATCCTGACGGAGTCGGTCTTCAACATCCCGGGGATCGGCCGGCTGGCCGTGGACTCCATCCAGAAGAGCGACCTCCCGACGATCCAGGGCACCGTGATCATGGGGGCGTTCTTCATCATCCTGCTCAACCTGCTCGTGGACGTGCTCTACGCGTTCCTCGATCCCCGCGTGAGGTACTGATCCATGCCGATGCTCGAGGTCAAGGACCTCCGGGTCCACTTCCACACCGACGACGGAATCGTCAAGGCCGTCGACGGCGTGTCCTACAGCCTCGACCGCGGCCGCGCCCTCGGCATCGTGGGCGAGTCTGGGTCGGGCAAGTCGGTCTCCTCGCTCACCGTGATGGGGCTGACGCGGTTCTCCAAGACCGTCGAGATCTCCGGGGAGATCCTGCTCGACGGCAAGGACCTGCTCAAGGCGTCCGACGAGGAGATGCGCCGCCTGCGCGGCAACGAGATCTCGATGATCTTCCAGGACCCCTTGAGCTCCCTGCACCCCTTCTACAAGGTCGGCGACCAGCTCGTCGAGGCCGTGCGCGCGCACCGCGACGTCTCCAAGGCCCAGGCCCGCGACCGCGCGATCGAGATGCTCGGCCTGGTCGGCATCCCCGAGCCGCGCAAGCGCGTGGACGCCTACCCGCACGAGTTCTCGGGCGGCATGCGCCAGCGCGCGATGGTCGCGATGGCGCTGTCCAACGACCCGAAGCTGCTGATCGCCGACGAGCCGACCACCGCGCTCGACGTGACGGTGCAGGCCCAGATCCTCGACCTGCTCCGCCGTCTGCAGACCGAGCTCGACACGGCGATCGTGATGATCACCCACGACCTCGGCGTCGTGGCGGAGGTGAGCGACGACATCGCGGTGATGTACGCCGGGCGCATCGTCGAGCGCGCGGACAAGGAGACGATCTTCGCCGCGCCGGAGCACCCCTACACGTGGGGCCTGCTCAAGTCGATCCCGCGGCTGGACGGCCCCCGCGACGAGGAGCTCGTCCCGATCCCGGGCCGCCCGCCGTCGCTGATCACCCCGCCGTCGGGCTGCGCGTTCCACCCCCGCTGCCCCTACGCACGTGAGACGCACAAGACGATCGAGCCGGTCCTGGAGCCCGTGGCCGGGCGCCCCGACCACCAGGTCGCCTGCCTGCTGCCCTCGGACGTGCGCCGCCGGCTCTGGGCTGCGCTGAAGGCGGGCGAGAAGCCCGCCGAGGCCGTCGCCGCGGTCGGCATCCCCGGCCTGCCCGCCGAGGGCACCCCCGCAACCGAGGAGCTCCAGCCGTGAACGGCGACCCCCTCATCGAGGTCCGCGACCTCGTCAAGCACTTCCCGCTGCGCTCGGGGATCATCTTCCAGCGCCAGGTCGGCGCCGTGCAGGCGGTCGACGGCGTGTCCTTCGACGTCCTGGAGGGCGAGACGCTCGGCCTGGTCGGCGAGTCGGGCTGCGGCAAGTCCACGACCGCCCGCCTGCTGACGCGGCTCCTGGAGCCCACGAGCGGGCAGATCAACTACCGGGGCCGCGACATCGCGCATCTCGGCCGCCGCGAGCTCAAGCCGCTGCGGCGCGACATGCAGATGATCTTCCAGGACCCGTACTCGTCGCTGAACCCGCGCAAGACGGTCGGGTCGATCATCGGCGAGCCGTTCATCATCCATGGCATCGAGCCCGACGAGGGCAAGCGCCGCAAGCTCGTGCAGGCCCTCATGGACCAGGTCGGGCTCAACCCGGAGCACTTCAACCGGCTGCCGCACGAGTTCTCCGGCGGCCAGCGCCAGCGCATCGGCGTGGCCCGCGCGATCGCGCTCAAGCCGAAGCTCGTCGTCGCCGACGAGCCCGTCTCGGCACTCGACGTCTCCATCCAGGCGCAGATCCTCAACCTGCTGCGCGAGCTGCAGCGCGAGCTCGGGCTGACGATCATCTTCATCGCCCACGACCTGAGCGTCGTGCGCCACATGTGCGACCGCGTCGCGGTCATGTACCTCGGCAAGATCGTCGAGCTGGCCGGGGCGGACGAGCTCTACGCCCACCCGCGCCACCCCTACACGGGCGCGCTGCTGAGCGCCGTGCCCGTCGCCGACCCCGTGCTGGCCAAGACCAAGAAGCGCCAGGTGCTCGGCGGCGACGTGCCCTCCCCGACCAACCCGCCCAAGGCCTGCCGGTTCCACACCCGCTGCTACAAGGCCGTGGCCGGCAAGTGCGACGTGGACTACCCGGAGCTCGGCGTCAAGGAGGGCGGCAACCTCGCCGCCTGCCACTTCCCGCTCTCCGACCAGGAGATCGCGGAGCGCGTGCCGACAGCCCCAGGTGGGGTCAGTCCAGGCGGGTGACGACGTCCGCGGCCGGCGCGCGCTCGGGCGTGCGCTGCTCCTGGCGCGGCGGGCCGAGGTGCAGCAGGCCCAGCGGGTGCTCGGCGTCCGGGATGCCGAGCGCCGCGCGGCCGGCGGGCTCGCGCAGCACGGCGGGCGTGCGCCAGTAGCCGGCGAGGCCGCGCGCGTGCGCGGCGAGCAGGACGATGTAGGCGGCGCACGCGGTCGCCAGCAGGTCCTCCTCGTCCTGGACCGGATCGCCGGTCTGCACGGCGGAGACGGCGACGAGCGTCGGCGCGCGGGCGAGCTTGCCCGCGGCCTCGGGGCCGGCCGCCTCCTTCAGTCGCGCCAGCGACGCGGGGCCCAGGACGCGGAAGCGCCACGGGTTCGTGAGGTGGTGGCTCGGCGCCCACGTCGCCAGCTCGAACAGCTCCTCCAGCGTGGCGTCGTCGACGGGCTCGCTGCCGTAGGCCTTGTGCGTGCGGCGGGTGCGGATGGCCTGCTCAAGCTCCATCGGCGGCCTCCTCGTCCTCGTCCTCCTCGTACAGCGACTCGGAGGCCAGCTCGGTCCCGCGGGCGTCGAACAGCTTGATGTCGAGGACGTCGCCGCGGTAGTTGTCGGGCGCCAGCAGGGTGAAGCGGTCCTCGAGCAGCACGCACTGGTCCACCGCGAGGTCTGCGAGCTCCGCGGTGGCGACCGCACCGGCGGGGATCAGCGGACGCCCCCAGACCAGCGTCATCGCGGCGCGCGCGCCGCCCTCGCCGCGCCACCCTCCGACGACCTCCTCGCACAGGTCGAGCTTCCAGTCCGGGTTTGCGTCGGCGGTCTCGGAGGTGAACTCGGCCTGGGCGCTGAAGTCGGTGGGCTCCTCGTCGGGCGCGGGCGCGGGGTAGGCGACGAAGCCGTAGAGCTCGTAGCCCGTGGACGTCCGCGTGGTCGCCGGGACGTAGGTCTGCCCGTCCCAGGTGCGGTCGGGGTACCAGACGATGTCGCCGGCCTCGCCGAGATCCTCGCCCTCGTCGTCGATGCGCAGGCACGCGCCGAGGAACTCGACGCGCAGGCGGTCGGCCCAGCGCCCGTACGGCAGCCCCTCCTGGGGCGGTTCGGCGGCGAAGCGGCAGACGAAGCGGTCGGTGGGCGTCATAGGTGGCGGCGAGTCTAGGGGTCGACCTCGACCAGCAGCGTCACGGGCCCGTCGTTGACCAGGGCGACCTCCATGTGCGCACCGAACACGCCGCGGGCCGCCCCGAGGCGATCGCAGACCCGCTCGTACAGGGGCTCGGCGACCGCCGGCGGCGCGGCGTCCACGAAACTCGGCCGGTTGCCCCTGCGCGCGTCGCCGTAGAGGGTGAACTGGCTGACGCACAGCACCGCGCGGTCCCCCAGCGGCTCGTTCATCCGGCCCGCGTCGTCCTCGAAGATCCGCAGGCGGGCGAGCTTGTCCGCGACGCGGTCGGCGGTGGCGGCGTCATCGCCGTGGGCGACCCCGAGCAGCACGAGCAGCCCAGGCCCGATCGCCGCGACCTCGGTCCCGTCCACGCGGACCGCGGCGGAGGTGACCCGCTGGACGAGGGCGCGCACGACTGGATCAGAGCAGACCGCCGAGCCCGACGTACGCGAGCGCCGCCAGCGCCACGATCGCCGTGCTCCACAGGATCGCCCCGGCGATCAGCCGCAGGTCGAGCCCGTAGACGTGCGCGACGACGATCGCGTTGACGCCGCACGGCGCGGCGGCCTGCACGTAGTAGGCCGTCGGCGGCCGCGCGCCCGCTGCCCCGGCCAGCAGCGCGAGGCCGGCGAAGAGGGCGGGGGCGAGCACGAGGCGCAGCCCCACGATCGTCACGAGCGGCGCGCTGACCGGCGGCGGGATGGCGAGCTTGCCCGCCTCCGCCTCGCTGCCCAGCGTGACGCCGAGGACGAAGAAGGCGATCGGCAGCATCGCGAACGCCCCACCCCGGGCCGCCGTGACGAGGACCTCGGGCACCAGCGCGTCGGGGACCAGCAGGCCGGCGACGAGCGCGAGCAGCGGCGGGTTGCGCGTCACGAACGCCTTGACCCGCTCACGCGCGCTGCCGCCGGCGCGCGTGCCGAACGCGGCCCCGACCGCGAAGGCGACGGCGTAGAACATGGGCCCGCTGACGGTGGTGTCCCAGGCGATCGCGGGCGCGATGGCGTCGTGCCCGAGCAGCGCGGCGTTCAGCGGGATGCCGAAGTAGCCCGTGTTGCCCAGCAGCGCGCCGACCACCACGGCGCCGACGACGGGCCGCGGGGCGCGCAGCACCCGCGTGGCGAGGAGGTAGGCGACCGCGCCGACGGTCGCGAGCTCCGCGTAGGCCAGCAGCAGCCCGACGCCGACGCCCGCGTCGAGCTTCAGCCGCGCGATCACGAAGAACGTGATGAACGGCAGCCCGACGTAGAGCAGCAGGTCGAGCAGCCGTACCGCGAGGACCCGCGCGCCGTCGCCCCAGCGGCGCTCGGCCCAGACGCCCGCCGCCGTCGACAGCGCGATCGCGGCGACGACGGCGATCACGCGTTGCGCAGCTCGTCCGCCGCCTGCTCGGGGGAGACGACGTTCAGCTCGACCCCCGTGCCGAGCTCCAGCCCCGCCTGCACGGCGAGCCGGGGGAGGACGTCGATGTGCCAGCAGAAGTGCTCGGCGCCGCGCGGCGCCGTGCGGATCCAGAGGTTCAGCGGCGGGCTGGCCCCGAAGCGGCGCGCCAGCCGCCGGAGGCCGTCGTGGAGCAGCGCCGCGCCCGTCGGGCCCTCGTCCTCGAACGCGCCGCGCGTGCGCCGGGGCGCGAGCAGCAGGGCGTAGGGGGCGCGGGCGGCCCAGGGGACCATGAGCACGGCCTCGTCGTCGATGGCCACGATGCGATCGCGGCGGCGCACCTCCTCCTGCACGAGGTCGGCCAGCAGGTTGCCGCCCATGGTGCGCACGGCGTGCGCGCCGAAGCGCTCGCGCTCCCGCGCCACCAGCGCGGGCACGAAGTCCATGGCGTAGAGCTGGGCGTGGGAGTGGGCCAGCGACGCGCCCGCCTCCGGGCGCTCGTTGACGTGGACGTGGACGTAGGCCGCCGCGGCGTGGGCGCGCATCCGCTCCCGCCACAGCTCCACGGCGTCGGCGACCTGGGAGGTCTGCAGGTCGGCCAGCGACGCGACGGACTCCGGCGCGTTGACGATCACCTCGTGGGCACCGAGCGCCGGCACCGCCCCGAACAGGTCGGGCTTGGCCTCCGGCGCCGGGTGCGGGGGGTCGCCGACCAGGGCGGGGTAGCGGTTGGCGAACGCCCGCGCGGTCCAGCCCCCGGTCTCCGGGCCGTGCGCGGCGAGCGTCGGCGGCGTCTCGGCCTCGTGGCCGGGTGCGAACGGGTCCACGGCGGGGTCGATCGGCGCGGCCGGCGCGACGGCGGCCAGCGCGCCGGGCCGGCCGGCGCGCTCCGGCGCCACGATCACCCGCAGCCCGGTGAGCGGGTCGACCCGGATCTCGCCCGGCGTCATCGCAGCGCGTAGCGCTCGATGTCCGCCTCGAGCTTCTCCGGGGTCGCGTACCCGCCCTGGTGGATGTAGGACCGTGAGCCGTCGGCCCGGTAGAAGATCGTGATCGGGTAGACCGTCCCGGCCTTCAGCGACGCGGCCGCGCGCTCGCGCGGGTCCTCGATGCTGGGGTAGCTCACCGGGTAGCGGGCGAGGAACGTGGCCGCGTTGTCGTGGTTGTCGCCCGCGTCGAGCCCGAGGAAGGCGACCCGCTTGCCGAAGTCGGCGCCCACGCGCTGGAAGACGGGGAACTCGGCGCGGCACGGCCCGCACCAGGACGCCCACTTGTTGACGATGACCGGATGCCCCTTCAGGGCCTTCAGCTCGGTCTCAAGCGTGCCCTTGCCCCCCGGCAGGAGCGTGTTGGCGCGGGCGTGCAGGGCGGCCAGGGCCGGTGGGGCGCCGGCGAGCTTCCGGGCCAGCTCGGCCTTGGTCGGCGCCGGCGGCACCGTCGCCGTCGTCCCCCCGGTGCCGCTGCCGGCCTGGGAGAGCCCGAGGGCCACGAGGACGGCGAGGATGAGGACCGCGGCGGCTCCGATCACGGCACGGCGCATGGCGCCGATGGTGACAGGTCGTCGTGCTTTCGCCGTCGTGCGGTATCCTCCGTGGCGACCACGAGGCAGGAGGGGCGCAGGTCAGGGGGCCCCTCTGCCGTACCGGGCTGGTCTCCCGGCATCCGCGGGCTTGCGAGACGTGCTGCGAGCCCTCACTCAACTCCGAGCCGACTCATGGCTGAGCCCACGTCGGTGGCCGCTGAGGCCCCACCCATTCCCGATCCTGCTGTCGTAGCCCAGGCGGAGCGCTTCACGCGCGAGGTGTTCGTCCACGAGGGCGAGGACATCGCGACCGCGCTCGCCCTCGGCACCGCGCGCCGCCGCGCGCTCGACCGCGCGCTGAAGGAGATCGAGGAGGGGCGGACGATCCCGTCCACCAAGTGGCGGCGGCGCTACTCCCTGCTGCTCGGCCTCGAGCGGGTGCTCAGCGAGGACGAGCCGCGCCTCGCCGACGGGACGCTCCTCAACCCCCACCAGGTCGACGCGCTCTCAGGCACCCTCACCGCGCTGCTCGCCGCCGCCCAGGGCAACGGCTACGCCATGGAGGCCGCCCCGGCCGCGCCCGTGCTCGCCGTGGACGAGGCGGCCGCCTACGCCGCGCCCCAGCCGGTGCCCGACCGGGAGGCGGAGGCCGAGGAGGACGACGAGGAGCCCGAGTTCGACGAGGACGAGGACGAGGACGACGACGAGGAGGACGAGCTCGGCGTCGCACCCGCCGACGAGGCGGACGACTACGAGGACGAGGACGACGAGGAGGACGTCCCCGAGGGCGCCGCGGACGAGGAGGACGTCGACGTCGAGGAGGACGAGTCCGACAGCTACGAGGACGACGACGTCGACCCGGGCGTGGACGACGACATCGCCGAGGGCGCCGCGGACGATCCGAACGCGGCCAAGCGCTTCTGGTTCGAGCATGCCACCGGCGCCGGGAAGACCGTCGCGGCGATGGGCTTCGTGGACGCCTCGCGCACCGGCGGCGTCCTGATCCTCACCCATCGCCGCAACCTCGTCGACCAGTTCCACGAGGAGCTGCGCACGCGCGGCTACGCCGACCGCATCACCGGCCCCCTGCTCGACGGCGACGGCGTCGAGGAGGCCAACGGCCCGGTCACGGTCGAGACCTACCAGTGGTTCGTGCGCAACGCCGGGCGCATCTCGCCCGCCTACACGATCGTCATCTGCGACGAGGCCCACACCGCCCTGGGCGAGAAGACGTCCGCCGCCATCCGCGAGTGGACGGGCCCGATCTTCATCGGCATGACGGCCACGGGCGCGCTGATCGCGCGCCACGTCACCGACCTGTTCCCGACGCAGACCTCGCGCTTCGACCTGGCGCAGGCCGCCCGCCGCGGCGTGATCGCCCCGCTGCGCGACATCCGCGTCCCGCCCGGGGCGGGCGTCCGCACGATCGCGAAGGTCCCGCTGCGCCGCGGCGAGGTCGACGTGGAGTTCGACCAGGAGATGCTGGCCGAGCTGCTGGACCAGCTGCCGTTCAACCTGGCGATCGCCAACCTCTACAAGACGCGCTTCAACGGCGTTCCGGGCGTGGTCTACGCCGCGGGCGTGCGCCACGCCTACAACGTCGCGGAGTCCTTCCGGCAGGAGGGCATCAAGGCGCAGGCGGTCTCGGGCGAGACGCCCAAGCGCGAGCTCGCCGAGATCCTCGCCCGCTACGAGCGCGGCGACATCGACGTGCTGGTCAACGCGCAGCTGCTGGCCGAGGGCTGGAACTCACCCCGGGCGACGGTCTGCATGCACCTGGCGCCGACGGCCTCCAAGCGCATCTACCAGCAGCGCGTGGGCCGCGTCACCCGCCGCCACCCGGGCAAGGAGGCCGGCGTCGTCGTCGACTTCGTCCACCCGGCGACGAAGAACGACGACGCGGTGGTCACGCTGCACTCGCTGCTCGACCGCGACGTCTACCGCGGTGGCGCGATCGTCGTGGGGCCCGTCCGCCGGGGCCGGGGCCGCCGGGTCCGCGTCGAGCGCCGGGTCGTCCCGGTCGCCCACGAGGAGGACCGGCGTCACGAGGTCTTCGAGCGGGAGCTCTGGCGCATCGCCGTCGAGTTCCTCGACTGGGGCGAGCAGCACATGTGGGCCGCCCTGGCGGGCGCGCGCGTTGCCCCGTCCGGCTGGCGCCGCGCCCGGGCGATGCTGCACTTCGACCGCTCGGGAGAGCTGAAGCGGCGCTTCCTGCTCACCGCGCTGGAGCGCAACAAGAACTCGCAGCTGCGCCTGCGCGCCCTGCAGGAGATCGCCGCGGCCAAGGACCCGGAGGCGTTCGTCGCCGCCGTGGACGTCGTTGGGACCTGGGCGCGCGACGAGAAGCGCGAGGGCGCCAAGATCCTCCTGCAGGCGCTCGCCGAGAAGCGGATCGGCCGGCGCGACCAGGCCTCGCAGTGGATCTGGGACCTCGCCGACATGACGCGCGACGTCCACGAGGAGTACGCCGTCCAGCGCTGGCCTGAGACCAAGCGGCTGCTCGGCCTGCTCGTGAACTCGAGCGGTGGCGCCCACGCCCGCAACGCCCGCCGCCTCGTCCACGCCTCCCGCAAGCAGGATCGCCGCCTCAGCGCCGCCCTGCTCGCCGCGGCGGTCGCCCACACGCCCGAGGCGATGGAGGTCATCCGCGGGGCGCGCACCCGCATGGCCCGTAAGCCCAGCGCCTTGTCGCGCGAGCTGCTGCGCAACTTCACCAAGTGCCGCGGCCGGCGGGGCCGCCGGCGCCGCAAGAAGGGCGCGGGCGAGGGCTCCGCGCCCCAGGTCGACGCGGTCGAGGCGGTCGCGAGCGCGGCGGCGTCGATCGGCAGCGGCGAGGGCGGCACGCCCGGCGAGCCCTCCGCCCCGGGGACGGGCAAGTCGAAGCGCAGCCGGTCGCGCCGGCGCCGCGCCGCCGCCGCGGCGGCGGCCGCCGCCGCGAACCCCGAGGCGTCCTCCGCGCCCGTCGAGTCCTTCACCGAGGCCGAGCGCGCCGACGGCGCCGCCGAGGCGGCCTCCGAGCCGGGCGAGGCGACGGCGCCCGCCAAGCGCTCGCGCCGCCGGCGGACCGCGGGTGACGATGAGGGCGAGACCGCGCCGCGCGCGCTCGAAGGTGATGCGGACGGTGCCGCGGGCGCGGCCCCCGAGGCCGAGGGGGCGTCCGTGCCCAAGCGCCGCCGGCCCGCGCCGAAGGCCGACGAAGCCGAGGACGGCGCCGCCCTGCCCAAGCGCCGCCGGACCGCCGCGAAGCCCCCCGACGCCGCGGAGGACGAGCAGGCCGCCGCGCCCCCCAAGCGCCGCCGCGCCGCCGCCAAGCCCAAGGCCAAGGCGAAGCCCGAGCCCGAGGCGGCCTCCACCGACGACGGCGCCGAGGAGAAGCCCAAGCGGCGCCGGACCACCGCGAAGGCGAAGCCCGCCGGCGACGCCTCGCCGGAGGCCGACGCGGCCTAGGACCTAGGGCTGCGCGCCCGGCTGCTGTGGCGGCGGGGTGGGGGAGGCGGATTCCGCGCCGGGCTCCGCCCCCGGCCGCTTGATCGCATCCGCGGCCCGCTTGGCCTTGTCCTTCGCCGTGCCCTTGCCGCGCGCGATGTCGCGCAGCTCCTGGGCGTCCTGCTTGAGCGCATCGGTGCCGCCGCGATCGTCGATGACGCGCTTGGCGCGCTGCGTGAGCTTCTTGAAGTCCATGCTCATCAACCTACCCGTGCGGGCCGGAGCCCAAGTGCACCTCGCCGGCGTCGAGCGCGATGCGCGTGCCGTCGGGCTGGTCGACGAGCAGTCGCCCGTCGTGGTCCACGCCCGCCCCCGTCCCATGGCCGCCGGCCCAGCTCACCGGCCTGTCCAGCAGCGCGTCGCGCCGGCGCCAGGCGGCCAGCAGCGCGTCCGGCGGGAGGGCGAGGGTGCCCTCGAGGCGGGCGAGCAGCCGGCCGAGCACGGCGTCGACGTCCGCCGGCTGCAGGCCGAGCGTCGACGCCCGCTCCCGCAGCTCGGCGGGCAGGTCGCCGACCCGCAGCGCGACGTTGATGCCGATGCCGAGGACCGCCCAGCCCTCCTGCGGCCGGCCCTCGACCAGGATGCCGGCCAGCTTGCGACCGTCGAGCAGCACGTCGTTGGGCCACTTGATCGACGCCTCGTGGCCCGCGAGGTCGGCGACGGCGACGGCGGCCGCGAGCGGCAGCAGCGGCGGGGCGTCGCGCAGGACGAGCGAGGCCAGCAGCGACGTCCCGGCCGGCGCGGTCCAGGCGCGCCCCTGTCGCCCGCGGCCCGCCGTCTGCTCGCGCGCGGTGACGAGCGTCCCGTGCGGCGCGCCGGCCTGGGCGAGCTCGCGGGCCCGGTCGTTCGTCGACGTGGTGGTGCGCAGGTGCAGGCGCGGGTGGCCGAGGCGCATGGCTCCGAGCCGCCGCTCAGGCGGGCGTGATCGTCAGCTCGGCGTCCAGCTCCAGGCTGAGCGCCTCGCGTGCCGAGCCCCGGTTGACCGCGAGCGAGAGCGTCCGGTAGGCGTCCTCGTAGAGCAGCAGGTCACCCGGCGCGACGTCGGCGAAGGTGCTGGCGTAGTGCGCGCGCTGCCCGTTGACCGTGACGGGCCGGCCGAGCCGGAGGGCGGCGCCGGTGAGCTCCTCGTGCTCGACGTCGAGCGTCACGTTGCCGAACCCGTCGAACGCGATGGCGTGCGCCACGAGGCCGTCGGGCTCGACGCGCGCGAGCGGCATGTGCAGCCGCACGACCTCGTCGCCCTC
>JAXDGY010000182.1:0-9132 GCA_034664785.1 Solirubrobacteraceae bacterium | reverse complement strand
TGGCCGCCGCGTCGGCCTGGGGGACGCCGTCGCTGTAGATGCGCACGTCGGTGTCGTCGCCCGCGCGGACGGCCAGCACGTAGCGCGGGGCGCGCACCGTCTCGGCGGCGCGCTCGACGATGCGGGCAAGGACGACGTCGAGGTCGTCGGCCGAGAGCAGCTCGCCCGCCGTCGCGAAGACGCCGCGCAGGCGCTCCTTCGTGGCCATGAGCTGCGCCTCCAGCGCCGTCACGCGCTGCTGCGGGTCGGCGCCGACCGCGGCCTGCTCGGCATCCCAGGTCACCACGTAGCGGCACTCGTCGTCGCCGAGGGCCTGGCAGCTGAGCTCCTCCACCTCGGCGAGCGGCAGGCCGAAGAGGTTGGGCGGCGTGGACAACAGGCCGCGCGCCCAGTCGCAGTGCAGCCGGTTGCGCTCGAACCCGGGACGGGCCGCGGCGCGGACGACGCAGCGGCCGGGCGCGTTCTCCAGCGACTCCATCTCGGTCGCCGTGCTGAGCTTGCTGGATGCCGCGGCGATCGCGGCGAGGACCGCCTCGGGCGAGCCGAGCGAGCGCAGGAGGGTCGACACGCCGGTCCCCGCGTGCTGCTGGACGGTGCGCGCGCCGATGCTCCGCGGCGCGTCGGGGTCACCGGTGACCTCGACCGCTGCGGCGAGCAGCGCGACCGCCTCGTCGACGGAGATCCAGTTCTCCTCGGTCTCCAGGAAGCGGCGCGTGCGCCGGGAGCCGGCGATCCGCAGCAGGTCGTCGACGCCGGCCTCGCCCGCGGCATCGGCGACGAAGCGCAACGCGACCGTGGTCATCGTGCAGCAGATGTGGCGGCCGCCGGCCGCGGGATCGACGGACTGAAGACCCATGGGAGGGTGATCGGCCCGCGACGGGGGTTGTTGAACGCCGTCGCGCCAAGTGGGAGCCTCCGGCCATGCCCGTCGTGGATGGCCACCGGCCCGGCATGCCCTCGTGGACCGACCTGGGCACCCCCGACGTCGACGCCGCGGTCGCCTTCTACTTCCGCCTGCTGGGGTGGGAGAACCGTTCGGCCGGACCGGTCGAGCTGACCGGCGGGTACGGGTTCTTCCTCAAGGACGGGCACATGGTGGCCGGGTTCGGCCCGCTCATGCAGGAGGGCCAGCCGCCGGCGTGGACGATCTACATCGCCGTCGAGGACGCGGCCGCCACCGCGCAGCTCGCCCGCGAGCACGGCGGGATCGTGCACGTGGAGCCGATGGCGGTCATGGACAGCGGCCGCCTGACGATCATCGAGGACCCGACGGGCGCCGTCTTCGGGACCTGGGAGCCCGGCACCCACAAGGGCGCCGAGCTCGTCAACGAGCCCGGCGCGTTCTGCTGGGCGGAGCTGGCCACGCGCGATCCCGGCGCGGCGAAGCCGTTCTACTCCGCGCTGTTCGGCTGGGCCCCGGAGGACAACCCGATGGGCGGGGCGCCCTACACCGTCTTCCGGCTCGGCGAGGCGAACGCCGCCGGGCTCGTCGCGATCGACGACGGCTGGCCGCCCGACATGCCGGCGCATTGGCAGGCGTACTTCGCGGTGGAGGACTGCGACGCCACGATCGAGCGCGTCGCCGATCTCGGCGGCAAGACGCTGCACGGCCCGGTCGACCTCGAGATCGGCCGCTTCGCGATCGTGGCCGACCCGTTCGGCGCCCTGTTCGGCGTGATCGCGCTGGCGCAGACGCCCGCCGACGCGGGGTAGCTCAGCCGCCGCCGGGTACCGGGGCTCGGGCTCGGCCGGGATGCCGAGCCGCCGTCCTGAGTCCGGACCCTCAGACCGTGTCCGGGACCAGCACGGCCTTGCCGACCTCCCCGGCGCGCGCGGCGTCGAGCGCGCCTTGGGCGTCGGACAGCGGGAAGCGCTCGAGCAGGCGGGGGAGGTCGAAGCGCGCGGCGAGCTGGGGCACCGTGCGCAGGTAGGCCGCGTAGTCGGCCTGCGAGAAGGCCCACGACCCGAGGACCTGCAGCTGCTTGCGGGTGACGAGGTGCGGGTTCAGCGGCGTCGGCCCGTGGTCGGTGTACTGACCCAGGACGAGGTAGCGCCCGCCCGGGCGGCAGAGGTCGAGGCCCTCGGCCACGGCGGCCGGGACGCCGGTGGCCTCCACGACGAGGTCGCCGCCGCGCCCGCCGGTCAGCGCGCGCACGGCGTCCAGGCGCTCGGCCGGGCTCTGTGCGTCGAGGTCCAGGTGCACGTCGCCGACCCCGAGCCCGCGGGCGCGCTCCAGCCGCGACGCTGGGCCGCCGATGAGGACGACGCGCGCCGCCCCGGCGAGCTGCGCGTACATCGCGGTCGCCAGGCCGACGGGGCCCACGCCCTGGACGACGACCGTCTCGCCGACCGCGACCGGCGCCACCCCGAGCAGCCCGTGCACGGCCGTCGGGCCCGCGCAGCCGAGCGCGATGACCGCCTCCGGCGGGGTACCGGGCTCCAGCCGCACGACCATGGACCCGGGGTGCAGGTAGATCGCCTCCGCCCACGCGCCGCCGAGGTGCGGCCACTCGTCGGCGCGGCGGTTGATGCCGTAGATGCGCCGGCGCTCGCAAAGCGTCGGCTCGTGCACGTCGCGGCAGTAGAAGCAGTCACCGCAGGAGATGCTCGACCCCCACGTGATCAGGTCGCCCGTGGTCAGCGGGGTGCCGAGCGAGTCCTCGGTGACGCCCTCGCCGAGCGCCGCGACGCGGCCCACGCCCTCGTGGCCGAGGACGACCGGCAGCGGGATCGGGAGGCGGCCCGCCTGCAGGTGCACGTCGGTCCCGCAGACCCCGGCGAGCTCGACGGCGGCGACGATCGCGCCCGGGCCGGGGTCGGGCACGGGCAGCCCGCGCGAGCGGACCGGCGCCCCGAACGCCTCCAGGACGACGACCCGGGCCTCCTGCGACGACGACATGGCCCGAGCCTATCCGCGGGCCGCGGCGCGCCCGTTCGCCGGCGATCGGGTATGCATTGCGGGTGGTCACCGACACGCGCATCCTCGCCGGCCTCGAACGCCAGGCGGCCGAGCGGCGGGCACTCCTCGACGCGGGCGCCCGGCGCCTCGGGTGGAAGGCCGGCTTCGGCACCGCCGCCGCGATGGCCGGCCTCGGCATCGACGCGCCGCTCTCCGGGTTCATGACCGACCGCACGCTGCTGCCCGACGGCGGCTCGATGCCGGTCGCCGGCTGGGGCAAGGCCGTCCTCGAGCCCGAGATCGCCGTGCGCCTCGGGACGGACCTCGGGCCGGGCGCGTCCCGCGAGCAGGCGGCCGCGGCGATCGACGCGCTCGCCCCGGCGATCGAGCTCGCCGACCTCTCGGGGCCGCTCGACGACGTCGAGGCGATCCTCGCCGGCAACATCTTCCACCGCGCCGTCGTGCTCGGGACGTTCGTGCCGGTCGGCGACGGGGTCGGGCTCGACGGGCTCCGCGTCGACGTGGCGGGCGCCGGCGGCCCGATCGCCGAGGACGTCGACCCCACCGAGCTGCTGGGCGACCTCGCCGACGTGGTGCGCCTGCTGGCCGACGCGCTGCCCGCCGCCGACGACCGCATGCGGGCGGGCGACGTCGTCATCACCGGGTCGGTCATTCCCGGGATCGCGGTGAGCGGCGGCGAGCGGGTCGAGGTCTCGGCCGCCGGGCTGGGCAGCGTGTCCGTCGCGCTGGGCTGACGCGCGTTCTCAGTGCGCGGCGCCCTCGACGAGGGCGCTGATCCCCGTTCGCTCCACCCGCCCGGGCGTCAGGCCGGCGCCCGCGAGCAGCGCCTGGAGCTCGCCGGCGGAACGCTCGCGGCCCTCGTCGCACTGGGTGAGCATCTGGAGGTCCGAGAGCGAGGCGAACGGCAGCGGGCGGTTGCGGGGCTGGAGCTGCTCGATCACGACCAGGCGGGTCCCGGGCGCCATCGCGGCGCGCACGGAGGCCAGGATGCGCGCGCTCGTGCCGTCGTCCCAGTCGTGCAGGATGTTCTTCATCACGTAGACGTCGGCTCGCGCCTCGAGCGGCGCGAAGAGGCTGCCCGCCACCAGCTCGACCCGGTCGCGGACGCCATGGCGGCCGAGGTGGCCCTCGGCCTCGGACAGCACCCCCGGCGCCTCGACGAGGACCCCGCGCAGCCCGGGCCGCGGCCCCAGGATCGCGGCGAGCAGCGTGCCCACCCCGCCCGCCACGTCGCACACCCGGCCGCGGTCCGGCCACAGCTGCGCCGCCGCGAGACCCGGCGCGTCGATCTCCGTGACCGAGCGCATGGCCGACGCGAACAGCCGCTCCTCCTCCGGATGGGCGGCGAACCAGTCCCAGACCGACATCCCGTGGACCCGCGGGAAGGCCGACCGACCGGAGCGGACGCTCCGGGTCAGGTCGTCCCACGCCGCGCTGGTCGAGCCGAGCGCCTGGTAGCGCGCCCAGTCGCGCAGCGAGTACGGATCGTCGCTGCGCAGCACACGCCCGACCCGCGTGAGGCGGAAGCGCCCGCGGCGGTCCAGCCGCACGATGCCGTCCACCGCGGCCGCCCGCAGGACGCGGTGCAGCGCGTCCGCGTCCGCGCCGACGCGTGGGGCAAGCTCCGTGGCGGTGAGCGGGCCCCGTGCCAGGTGGTCGGCGACCCCGAGCTCCGCCAGTGCGCCCACGACCTGGGTGCGCGCGACACCCATCGTGCGATCCCACGCGGCCGCCTGCGCGGGCAGCAGCGCGTCGGCGGCCCGCAGCAGGAGCCGGCGCAGCGCCAGGGCGGCGTCGATGGCGCGGGGTGGCGGGAGACCGGCCACGCGCCGATCCTGACACAGCCCGCTTGAGCGGGTGCGTCGCGGGTACGGGCAGCATCATGACCACCAAGGCAGACTTCAACGCCGAGGAGTGGGACATCGTCGCCCAGGCTCCGCTGCTGGCCGGGATGAGCGTCGTCGCGGCGAGCCGCGGCGGGACGCTCCGCGAGAGCATGGCGATGGCGAAGACCTACGCCGAGGCCCGCAAGCAGCAGGGCGCCAGCGAGCTGCTCGACGCCCTCGTCGCGTCCCCGCCCGCCGTGGACCCGAGCCACCTGCAGCAGGGCGACGACATGGCGAAGGTCGTGACCGAGCGGTTGCGCGAGGCGGTGCGGCTCATGGAGCAGAAGGCGACGCCAGAGGAGGTCGGGGCCTACAAGCGCTTCATCCTCGATGTCGCCGAGGCCGCCGCCAAGGCCCACAAGGAGGGCGGCTTCCTCGGCGTCGGCGGCAAGGAGGTCAGCGAGGAGGAGCAGCGCGCGCTCGACCAGGTCGCGGCGACGCTCACGGTCAGCCCGGCGTAGGCGGGAAGGGGCGAGGCGGATGCAGGTCGCCGGCCGAGGGTGGCGAACGTTCACCCCAGGGGGGCTGCATGCCGCGGCCCGCCTGCCGAACACTGAGGCCATGCTCCGTCCCCGTCGCCCGACCCCCGCACCGACGGCCACCGTGACGTTCCGCTCCCCGCGCACCGGTGAGGAGCTCGCGCGGTTCGAGCACCAGTCGCGCAGGCAGGTCGAGCGGCTGCTGGCGCAGCCGCCCGAGGCCACGGTGCAGGTGGCGTGCACCGTCGAGGTCCGCGCCGCCGCCTGACGATTTGCGGCGCCGAGCATGCGATCAGCGGTCCCTAGGCGGCGGCGACCGCGCCGCCGCCCGGGAACGACAGCCGCGCGATCTTCTTGGCCACCGACCAGTACTGGGGGCCGAGGCGCCCGCTCGAGTAGGGCAGGCCGTGGCGCTCGCAGACCGCCCGGACCCGCGGGGCGATCGCCGCGTAGCGGGTCGTCGGCAGGTCGGGGAAGAGGTGGTGCTCGACCTGGAAGGAGAGGTTGCCGCTCATCAGGTGGAAGGCCGGCCTGCCCTCGAGGTTGCATGAGCCGAGCAGCTGGCGCACGTACCAGCCCCCGCGCGTCTCGCCGTCGAGGTGGTCCTCGGCGAACGTCACGGCGCCCTCCGGGAGGTGGCCCATGAACACGATGGTGTGCACCCAGAGGTTGCGGGCGACGTTGGACAGCGCGGTCGCCGCGAGCGTGCGGCGCCACGAGCGCCCCGACAGCAGCGGGAACACGACGTAGTCCTTGGTCAGCTGGCGGGCCGCCTTGCGCGCGAAGGACGCGAGCTCGCTTCGCGCCTGGGCGGCGGTCTTGGTGCCCTTGCGCACCGCGTCCAGCTCCATGTCGTAGATCGCGATGCCCCACTCGAAGGTGGCGGCGATGGCGATCCCGTACACGGCCTGCGCGAGGTGCACGGGATGCCACGGTTGTGCCGCGTCCACGCGCATCGCCGAGTAGCCGAGGTCACGGTCCTTGCCCAGCACGTTCGTGTACGTGTGGTGCTGGTAGTTGTGAGCGCGCTTCCAGGACGCGGCGGTGGAGGCCTGGTCCCACTCCCACGTCGTGGAGTGGATGCGCGGATCGTGCATCCAGTCCCACTGGCCGTGCATGACGTTGTGGCCGATCTCCATGTTCTCGAGGACCTTGGCCACGGTGAGCATCAGCGTCCCGGCGACGAGCGCCGGCCTGAAGCGCGACAGGACGAGCAGGGCGCGGCCGCCGGCCTCCAAGCTGCGCTGCGCGCGGATGACCCGGCGGATGTAGGCGGCGTCGATCGCGCCGAGGTCGGCCCGGACCTCGTCGCGGATGGCGTCGAGCTCCCGCGCGATGGCCTCCAGGTCCTCCGTGCCGAGGTGGTCCATCGGGTTCTGCGTGCTCATCCGGGCTCTCCTGTCGGGGGCGTCGAGGGCCCTCGGGCGCACCGGTGGCATCGATCCTGCGCCAGTAGGGTCGCACGCATGCGCGTCCGGCGGGTCACCAGGGGTCCGCTGTTCCCGGACGACGGCCCCGCCGGGGCCCGCCTGCGGCGCCGGGCCACGGGCATCGCCGTCGAGACCGCGGCGTTCGCTGCGCTGACGCTGCTGTCCCCGCTGGTGCTCGGCGCGGCCGTCCTGGTCGACCTCGCGCTGTGGCTCGCGCGACGCAAGCCGTGGATGGCGGTCCGGCTCGCCGCGATGGCATGGTGGTTCCTGCTCGGGGAGCTGCGCGGCGTCGCGACCCTCGGGTGGATCTGGCTGACGACCGGCGGCCCGTTCGGGCGCCGGTCGCTCCGGCGGCGGCGGCTGGTCTATGACCTGCGCATCCGCTGGGCCCGCATGCACCTGGCCGGGCTCCGGGTCCTGTTCGGGCTGCGGTTCGGCATCGACGGGCTGGAGCTCGCGGGCCCGGGCCCGGTGCTCGTCCTCATCCGCCACGCCAGCATCATCGACAACATGCTGCCCGACGCCGTCATCGGGCACGGCCACGGGCTGGGGCTGCGCTTCGTCATCAAGCGCGAGCTCCAGATGCTCCCGACGATCGACATCGGCGGGCGCTGGGTGCCGACGAACTTCGTCCGCCGCGCGTCGACCGACACGAACGGCGAGGTGGCGCGGCTGCGACGCCTCGCGGACGACCTGGGGGAGGGGGAGGGCATCCTCATCTATCCCGAGGGGACGCGGCACACCGACGCGAAGCTGGCGCGAGCCAAGGAGCTCATCGCCGAGCGCCAACCGGCGGTCGCCCCGCTGGCCGACCGCCTGCGCAACGTGCTCCCGCCGCGGCTCGGCGGCCCGCTCGCGCTGCTCGACGAGGGTCGCGGCGCCGACATCGTCCTGTTCGGCCACGTCGGGCTCGACGGCTTCGAGTACGTCCGCGACATCTGGGCCGGCGGCCTGGTGGGGACGACGGTGCGCATCCGCTTCTGGCGCTTCCCCGCGGCCGAGGTGCCGGACGACGAGGACGCGCGGATCGCCTGGCTCTACGACCGCTGGCAGACGCTCGACGACTGGGTCGGGGAGCAGCGCGCGGCGGTTTAGGGTGCGGGCATGACCGAGACGCCCCAGCTCCCGCCGGCACTGGCCAACTTCCAGTTCGAGATCTACGGCCGGGGGCTCGCCGGCGCGGTCCCGGAGCTGCCGATCACCGCCGACGGCCTCGAGTCCGCGGCCCGCGAGCGGCTCGCCGACGGCCCCTTCGGCTACGTGGCCGGCAGCGCCGGCGCCGAGCACACGGCGCGCGCCAACCTCGCGGCCTTCGATGCGCACCGCATCGTGCCGCGGATGCTGCGCGACGTCTCCGAGCGCGACCTCTCCACGACCGTGCTCGGCACGCCCATGCCGGCGCCGGTCCTGCTCGCGCCGGTCGGGGTCCAGACGATCGTCCACCCCGAGGGCGAGCTCGCGGTGGCCCGCGGCGCCGCCGCCCACGGCGTCCCGCACATCCTCTCGACCGCCGCGTCGCACACCATGGAGGAGGTGGCGGAGGCGGCGGGCGACGGCCCGCGCTGGTTCCAGCTCTACTGGCCGAAGGATCGCGACCTGGCGGCGAGCCTGGTGCGCCGCGCCGAGCGGGCGGGCTACGCGGCGCTCGTCGTGACGCTCGACACCTGGCTGCTCGCGTGGCGCCCGCGCGACCTCCAGGGCGCCTACCTGCCGTTCCTCAAGGGCGAGGGCGTGGCCAACTACTTCAGCGACCCGGTCTTCCGCGGCGCGCTCGAGCGCACGCCCGAGGAGGACCCGGGCCCGGCGATCGGCCACTGGGCCTACCAGTTCGCCAACCCGTCGGTCACGTGGGACGACCTGGCCTGGCTGCGCGAGCAGACCGGCCTGCCGATCGTCCTGAAGGGCATCCAGCACGCCGACGACGCCCGGCGGGCGGTCGACGCCGGGGTGGACGGCATCGTCGTCTCCAACCACGGCGGGCGGCAGGTCGACGGCGCGATCGGCGCCCTGGAGGCGCTGCCGGCCGCCCGCGCGGCGGTCGGCGACGCCTTCCCCGTCCTGTTCGACAGCGGCATCCGCTCCGGCGCCGACGTGGTCAAGGCGCTGTGCCTCGGGGCGGACGCCGTCTGCCTCGGGCGCCCCTACGTCTGGGGCCTGGCCCTCGCGGGCCAGCCCGGCGTCGAGCACGTCCTGCGCTGCCTGCTGGCCGAGCTCGACCTGACCCTTGCGCTCAGCGGGCACACCACAGTCGACCAGCTCGGCCCGGAGGTGCTGTCCGCGGCCGGGTAGGTGCGCTCGGCGGCGGCGATCACGACGCGGGAGCGGCCGGGAACGGGCGGGGCGCCGGCGCGAGCCCGTCGCGCACCAGGCGGGCGACGAGCTGGGCCGTTGCGAAGGCGGGGGCGGGCACGCGCGAG
>JAXDGY010000181.1:0-4241 GCA_034664785.1 Solirubrobacteraceae bacterium | reverse complement strand
AGCGAGCCGCGGCTGCGCATCCACGCGCTCGGCCTGACGCAGGTCGACAGCCCCGACGGGAGCCTGGGCGGCGCGTGGCTCGGCCACCGGCCCGGGCGGGTCCTGAAGTACCTCGTGCTCCGGCGCGGGCACGTCGTGCCCCTGGACGAGCTGCTGGAGGTCTTCGCCGAGACGGAGCGCCGCCGGACGTCCGGGAGCATCCGGCAGGCCGTTCACGTGCTGCGCGAGCGGCTCGAGCCCGCCCGCCGGCGGCACGGGGAGTCGGCCTTCGTCCGCGCCGCCCGCGGCGGCTACCGGCTCGACGCCGAGAACGTGTGGGTCGACGTCGACGACTTCGAGGCGCACGCGGGCGAGGGCGCACGCGCGCTGGCGGCCGGCGACGCGGCGGCGGCCGAGCGGCACCTGAGCGCCGCCGTCGCGCTGCGCCGCGGCGAGCTCATGAGCGACGAGCCCTACAGCGAGTGGGTGCTCGCGGAGCGCGACCGGCTGCGGGACCTCGCGGCAGAGTGCCTGCGGTCGCTCGCCCAGCTGCGCGTCGCCTCCGGGGACGCGGCCGGGGCGGCCAACCACATGATCGCCCTGGCGGAGCTCGAGCCGCTCGACGTCGACGTCCAGAAGGAGATGCTGCGGATGATGATCCGCAGCGGGCGCCACGCGGAGGCCGAGCGACGGCTGGGGCACGTGCGGGGGCGCTTCCGCCGCCAGCTCGGCGAGGAGCTCGACGTGGATCTGGCCGCGCTGCGCCGCGAGCCGTAGGTCGCGCGGCCGGGCCGCGGCAGCCCGGGTGCGAATGCCTGCCCCGGAGGTTGGGCAATCAGGGGATATCTGCCCGTTTCGATCCCTTCCGAGCGTTGACTGATCGGTGAAGGGACTCGTCCTCATCGTCCCCCCTCGGGACGGCCCCGTCACGCCCAGGTGGTCGTCCTGCCCCGGGCCGCTCGTGCCGGTCGCCAACCGGCCGCTGCTGGCGCACGCGGTCGACATGCTGATCGCCGCGGGGGCAGGCGAGGTGGCCGTGGTCTGCCCCCCGGTGCTGCTGTCCGACCTGCGGAGCGCCGGCGCCGGGCGCACCGCCGTCGACGTGGAGTGGATCGCGTCGGATGCCACGGACGACGCTGGGCGCGCGATCCTCGGTGCCGAGGCCTTTCTCGGAGGCGACCGCTTCCTGGTCCACACGACCAGGGGCCTGTGGCTGCGCCACCGGCGCCGGCTGCGCCAGGCCCTGCGCAGCAGCGAGGACGCCGCACTGCTCTACGTCGCCGGCGCGGCGGTCACGGAGCCTGCGCGCGTCCTGCAGCCGGTCCCCGCTCCGGTCGGGCACGGGCCATCTGCAGCGTCGCCGGACGCGGCCGCGGCCGCCGCGGAGTTCGCCGTGGCGTGCTTCGGCCCGGAGATCGTGGAGGCCCTCCACGGGGTCGCGGCGCCGGAGGCGTCGCTGGGCTCGGCGCTCGAGGCGCTCGCCCGCCAGGGCGCGGGCGTCAGGCCCTGCCCCGCCGAGGGGTGGTACGGCTTCGACGGCAGCGCCGAGGAGCTCCTGACCCTCAACCGGCTCGCGCTCGACGATCTCCCGGACGCCCGGCTCCCGTCCAGCCTCGCCGACTCGCGGGTCACCGGGCGCCTCGACGTGCACGCCACCGCGCGCGTCTCGCGCTCGGTCATCCGCGGCCCGGTGGTCATCGGCGCCCGAGCGCGCATCGCCGACGCCTACCTAGGTCCGCATACCGTCGTCGGCGACGACGGCGTGGTGGAGAACGCAGAGGTGGAGGCGACCGTCCTGGTCGCCGGCGCGCGTGTGCAGAACACCGGCGTGCGGATCGAGAGCAGCGTCATCGGCGAGGGCGCCAGCGTGACCCGCAGCTTCGAGCTCCCCCGGGCCCTGCGGCTGGCCCTCGGCCCCGACGCCACGGTCGAGCTCGCCTGAGCGGGCGCCGGGGGCGCTCCGTGCCTACCGCAGCGGCCGCACGCTGAACGCCGTGACGCGGCCGTCGCGGACCTCCCACTCGGCGATCCGCTCGATGTCGTCGGGCCCGATGAGCTCCCGCACCGGCATCGTGAGGCGCACGGTCCCGTCCTGCTCCTCGATGGTCTCGCCCCGCAGCGCCACGAGCCGTACGTCGGCGTCCTGGGCCGCGGCGAGCAGCGCCCGGACGCCGTCGGCGCCGCGCAGGGCCTCGCGGCGCGGCCGGCGGAACTCGGCGTCCTCGGCGACGAGCTCCCGCAGCGCGTCCCCGTCACGGGCGTTGAAGGCTTCGATGAAGCGCCGGGCGATCGCCCTTGCGGCCTCGGTCATGGCCTGGGTCGCGGTCATGGCGTGGGGACTAGGTCGCGGCGACGGGCTTCCAACGACCCGGCCGGCGCACGCCGCGCCTCGACGCTCTCGACGACGGCGAGCGCGGCGAGGATCGCGAGCACGATCGTCCAGAGCACGAGCCCGGGGAGGCCATGGCCGAGCGCCGTGGCCGTCGCGACGAGCACAGCGGCGACCAGGCGGCGCCCCCACCTTGCGTGGAGCACGCGGATCTTCAGCGCGACGCTCCCGACCAGGTAGAGCACGGGGCCGGCCGCGATCACGACGAGCTCCGGGCCGTGGCGCACCCGCCCGGGCGCGGAGATCACCAGCTCGTTGGCGACCGCCGCCGCGATGATCCCCGCGATCAGCGGGATGAACAGGTAGCTCAGGTCCCGGCCCAGACGGCCGCGCTCGTCCGCCGCCGCCCTCAGCCGCTCGAGCGTGCGGTCGGCGTGGACGTCGAAGTAGAGCCACCACAGCACGGCGGTGATGAGCACCGAGACGAGCAGGGCGGCGAGCCGGGCGGCGGTCGGGTCGAGGGCGGAGGCGGTCACGCCGGAGTCCACGATCGACTCCCCCAGCGCGATGATCAGGAACAGCTCCAGGCGTTCGACGAAGTGACTGGGCTCGAGGTGCCAGTCCTGCGGGCGTGACCGTCCCAGGCCCGGCAGCCGATGGCCGGCGAACGGCCCGGCGTAGTCCACCACGAGCGCCACGACCCACACCGCGATCCGGGCGTCGCCGTCCAGGAGGGCCCCGAGAAGCCAGAGCGGGGCGACCAGCAGCGTCCACCCGAGGATGCGCTGGAACGGGCGATACAGCGGGTCGTCGGGGTTCGTCGCCAGGACGATGAAGGCGTTGCGGAAGGACTGGATGCCCACGTAGCCCGCGACCAGCAGCAGCGCGCGGTCGCCGAAGGCGTGCGGGATGGCGATCGCCCCCAGCAGGCCGGCCAGCATCCCCACCAGCAGGATGGCGCGCACGACGTCCGTGTCGGCGTCGAACCAGTTGGTGACCCAGGTGGTGTAGATCCACGCCCACCACGCGGCGAGCAGCAGGAAGAGCGTCCTCCCGGCGCCCGCGAGGGTCAGGTCGTGCGCGAGCTGCGCCGCGAGCTGCGTGACCACGAAGACGAAGACGAGATCGAAGAAGAGCTCCGCCGACGTGGCGCGGCGCTCCTCCTCGGGAGGGCGCCGCAGGCGCCTCACCGCCGGGCCGGTGCCGCGGAGGCCGGGCGGACGGGCTCGGCGACGAGCGCGACCGGGTTGCCCGAGGGGTCGCGGACCAGGACCCCGTCATCGTCGTCGAGCAGCTCGGGCCTCGCGGCCGCCCGCGCGGCCTGCCCGGCCACGCGGTCGCGGGCGATCGGGTCCGGCAGCACGACCGTCGCGCGCCGCAGGGTCGCGGTGCCGCTGGGGGCCGGCGGCGCCCCGGCGCTCTCCCAGGTGTTCGCGCCGACGTGGTGGTGGTAGCCGCCGGCGCTCAGGAACGCGGCGCGGTCCCCCAGCCGCGCCATCAGCGCCAAGCCCAGCGCGTCGCGGTAGAAGGCCAGCGCCGGGTCCAGCTCGGCGACGCGCAGGTGCACGTGGCCCACCCGCGTCCCGGCGGCGAGGCCGTCGAACGACGCGGACTTCGGGTCGCCGATCACGCGTAGCAGGTCGTCGGTGTCGAGCGGCAGCGTGGTCATCCGCTCCGCGACGAGCCCCGCCCACACCTGCCGGGGGCGGTCCCAGTAGATCTCGATGCCGTGGTGGTCCGGGTCGGTCAGGTAGGCGGCCTCGCTGACGAAGTGATCGGCGAGGCCGGTGAGCACCACACGCGTCCGCGCGGCGTGCACCAGCCACAGCGCCAGGTCCCGGCGCTCGGGGACGAGCAGCGCGGCGTGGTACAGGCCGCAGAAGCCGTCGGCCGGGCGCGCGCCCGGCTCCTCGACCAGCACCAGCAGGTCCTC
>JAXDGY010000180.1:0-16219 GCA_034664785.1 Solirubrobacteraceae bacterium | reverse complement strand
CGAGCCGCAGCCGCGCGTTCTCCGAGCGCAGGTCGAGCAGCCCCTGCTTGGCGTCGAGGCCGAAGTCCACCGTCGCGGCCATGCCGTATGCCGTCATCGCGACGAGCTCGTCGGGCTCGGGCGCGTTGTCCGTCGCCTGCTCGACCAGGACGGCGTAGGCCTCGCGCGCCGACTCGGCCGTGCCGGGGTCCGGGACCTCCTCCTTGTCCTTCAGGAACTCGACCGTGGCGGCCGGATAGAGGAGGTCGTGCACCTCCTCGATGATGCGGAACGGCCGGGTGCCCTGCGTGAGGATGTTCAGCCGGCCGTCGTCCATCCGCTCCAGCACGCGGGTGATCTGCATGGCGCAGCCCGTCTGGCGCGGCCCGTCGTCGGAGACCCAGACGATCCCGAATTCCGTGTCGCGCTCAAGGCACTCGCCGATCATCGTCTTGTAGCGGTCCTCGAAGACGTGGAGCGGGACGTACTCGTGGGGCAGGGCGACGAGGCCGAGGGGGAAGAGGGGGAACTCCTGCACGACGCGGTCGGGCATGGGCCGAGTCTACGCACGGTGAACCCGCTCCCGGCAGCCGTCGTAGTCCATGCGTGTCCAGCACCGCGATCGTCTGGTTCCGGCGCGACCTGCGCCTGCACGACCATCCCTCGCTGCACCGTGCGCTGCACGAGCACGACCGTGTCGTCCCCGTGTTCGTCCTCGACCCGGCCCTGCTGCACGGGCGCTACCGGTCGGGCCCGCGGACCGCGTTCATGCTGGGCTGCCTGGGCGAGCTCGACGCCGCGCTGCGCGAGCGCGGCTCCGGGCTCGTGGTCCGGGAGGGGACCCCGGCCGCGGAGCTCGCGACCCTCGCCCGCGAGTGCGCGGCCGGCGCGGTGCTGTGGGCGAGCGACGCCGGGCCCTACGCCCGCGCCCGCGACGCCGCGGTGACCGGCGCGCTGCGTGCGGCGGGGGTCGAGCCGGTCCCGCAGCCCGGCAACTTCGTGGCGGACATCGGGCGGATCCGCACCGCCGGCGGCAAGCCGTACACGGTCTACTCGCCCTTCCGCCGCGCCTGGGAGCAGGCCGAGCGGCGCGTGGTCCACCGCGCGCCTGCCGGGCTGCCGGCGCTGCCCTCCGGCCTGCGCAAGGGCAGCCTGCCGTCGCTGGACGCGCTCGGCCTCGCCGACGACGTGCCCGAGCCGGTGTGCCCGCCCGGCGAGGCGGCCGCCCGCGAGGAGGCCGGGCGCTGGCTCGACGGCGACCTGGAGCGCTACGGCCGGCGCCACGACACGCTCCAGGGCGGCACGTCGACGCTCTCGCCGGCCGTCCGGTGGGGGCTGCTGTCCGTCCGCGAGCTCGAGGAGCGCGCCCGCCGCCACACGGGCGACGGGCCGCGCGAGTTCCTCGCCCAGCTGTGCTGGCGCGACTTCTACGCCCACGTCCTGCTGCATCACCCCGACGACGTGCGCTGCGAGCACCAGGAGCGCTACCGCGGGCTGCAGTGGGGCGGCACGGAGGAGATGCTCGAGGCCTGGCAGCAGGGCCGGACCGGCTATCCCGCCGTGGACGCGGGGATGCGGCAGCTGAGCCGGACGGGGTGGATGCACAACCGCGCGCGGCTGATCGCCGGGTCGTTCCTGACCAAGGACCTGCACCGCGACTGGCGCGAGGGCGAGCTCTGGTTCGCCCGCAAGCTGCTGGACGGCGAGCCTCTGCAGAACAACGGCAACTGGCAGTGGGTCGCCTCGGTCGGGGTGGACCCGGCACCGTACTTCCAGCGCCTGTTCAACCCCACGCTGCAGGCGCGGAAGTTCGACCCGGACGGCGCCTACATCCGCGCGTGGGTCCCCGAGCTGCGCGCCGTCCCGACCGAGCGGATCCACGAGCCGTGGACGATGACACCCGCCGAGCAGGAGGCCGCGGGCTGCCGCATCGGCGACGACTACCCGGCCCCGATCGTCGACCACGCGCACGAGCGGCGGGTGGCGATCGAGCGCTACCGGGAGGCCGCCGCCTGAGTGGCGCCGTTCCGGGATCGCTTGCCCGATCGACCGTCATCGCGTACGTTTGTACGCGATGACGAACGCAACGACGGATGTCTTCAGCGCGGGCGCCGCAGGCTACGACGGTCCTCGCCGCCGCCTCGTTCCCTGCTTCGACGCCTTCTACGGCGCCGCGCTCGCCGCCGCCGGGCCCGCCCCGGCGCGCGTCCTCGACCTCGGGGCCGGGACGGGGCTGCTCAGCCGCCTGCTGCTCGGCGCGCACCCGCGGGCGCGGTTCGTCCTCATCGACGGCGCCGCGCCCATGCTCGACCGGGCGCGCGAGGCACTGGGCGCAGCGGTCGACGCCGTCCACGTGCAGGACCTCACCGATCCGCTGCCGGCGGGCCCGTTCTCCGCCGTCGTCTCGGCCCTGGCGATCCACCACCTCGACGACGCCGCGAAGGCCGACCTCTGCGCCCGCGCGTTCGACGCGCTGGTCCCGGGCGGCGCGTGGGTCAACGCCGAGCAGGTGGCGGGTGACGACCCCGCCCACGACGCCGCGCTGCGCGCCCGCCACCAGCGCGAGAGCCGCGCGCTCGGGACCACGGACGCAGAGTGGGCGGCGGCCGAGGCGCGCATGGCCCACGACCGCTGCGCCCCGGTCGCCCCGCAGTTGCAGTGGCTGCGCGACGCGGGCTACCAGCGCGTGGCCTGCACGTTCCGCGCCGGGCGCTTCGCGGTGCTCACTGGCCGGCGCCCGCGCTGACCGGGTGGGCCGGCCCGCTCGCGGGGCGATCTGTGCCCTTGCGGCTCGCGGGTCGGCGCGCGTAGCCTTGGCGGGCCGGCAGGGCGCCGCTTCGAGCTGCAAGGGGGAGACCGTGACCGAAGCCGTTTCGACCGCGACCGCGCGACGCGTGATGCTGCGGGAGGTGCTGCCCGGCGACGTCGACGCGTGCGCGAGGATCTTGTTCGAGGCCTTCGCCGGCATCGACGACCACCACCGGTTCCCGCGCGACTTCCCCGTCCTGGAGGCCGCCGAGGGAGTGATCGGGATGTGGAGCGAGCATCCGGCGATCTGGGGGGTGCTGGCCGAGGTCGACGGGCGGATCGTCGGCTCCAACTTCCTGGACGAGCGCGGCCCGATCAAAGGCGTCGGCCCGATCAGCGTCGATCCCGCGGGCCAGGACGCCGGCGTCGGCCGCAAGCTCATGCAGGCCGTGCTCGACCGCGGCGCGGGGGCGCGCGGGATCCGGCTGCTGCAGGATGCGTTCAACATGCGCTCGCTCGCCCTCTACGAGTCGCTCGGCTTCGACGTGCGGGAGCCCGTCGCCGTGATCGGCGGCGCGACCCGCAGCGGCCCCGTCGACGGGGTGGACGTCCGGCCGCTGGAGGAGCGCGACCTCGGCGCGTGCGCCGGGCTCTGCCAGGAGGTCCATGGCTTCGAGCGCACGAACGAGCTCCGGGATGCGCGCAAGGCGCTCGCCCCGTTCGTCGCCGAGCGGGACGGACGCATCGTCGCGTACGCCTCCAGCGTGACGTTCTGGCCGCTGAACCACGGCGTCGCCGAGCGCGAGGACGACATGCGGGCGTTGCTGCAGGGAGCGGCCGTCGCCGTCGAGGAGCCGCTCGCCTTCCTCGTGCCGCTGCGGAGCGGGTTGTTCCGCTGGTGCCTCGAGGAAGGCCTTCGTCTCGTCAAGCCGATGAACCTGATGGCGCTCGGCGAGTACCAGGAGCCGCGAGGCCCCTGGTACCCCTCGGTCCTGTACTGAGCGGGGGTTCGGACACCGCCCCAGGCGGGCACGACGGACGTCATGGAGATCGCCTTCCTCGGGACCGGCACGATGGGCGCGCCCATGGCGCGCCACCTGCTCGAGGCGGGGCACCGCGTGCGGGTCTGGAACCGCTCGCCGGAGAAGGCCGAGCCGCTGGCCGCGCACGGCGCGCGGATCGCCGCCGACCCCGCCGACGCGATCGACGGCGCCGACGTCGTGGTCACGATGCTGCTCGACGCGGGGAGCACGGAGGCGGCGGTCGGCGACGCGCTGCGCTGCGCGCGGCCTGCGACGATCTGGTGGCAGGCCGGCACGGTCGGCATCGAGGGGACCGAGCGCCTGTCGCGCCTGGCCGAGCAGCACGGCCTGACCTACGTCGACGCGCCGGTGCTGGGCACCAAGCAGCCCGCCGAGGACGGCAAGCTCCTGGTCCTCGCCGCCGGCCCGTCCGACGCCCTGGACCGCCTGGAGGCTGACGTGTTCGGCCCGACCGCGGCCAAGGTGCTGCGGGTCGGGGAGGCACCAGGCGCCGCCACGCGCCTGAAGCTCGTCGCCAACCACTGGGTCTTCGTGCTCGTGCAGGGCGTGGCGGAGACCGTGCAGCTCGCCCGGGCGCTCGACGTCGACCCGGGGCTGTGGCTCCAGGCGATCGCGGGCGGGCCGCTCGACTCCGGCTACGCGCAGGTCAAGGGCGCGGCCATGATCGAGGGCGAGTTCGCGCCGAGCTTCGGCCTCGACAACGCGGCCAAGGACACGCGGCTGATCCTCGAGGCCGCGGGCGACAACGACCTCGCGCTCGGCTTCGCGCAGGTGATCCGCGACCGCTTCGCGGCAGCGTCGGCCGCCGGGCACGGCGAGAAGGACATGTCCGCCGTGGTGCTGGCCGAGACGGCTCCGGGTAACGACCCGGCATGACCGACCTCGGCGGCCCGGCGTCCTACCTCACCCTCGAGCCGGGCACGCCGGTGCTGTCGTCCGACGGCGCCGAGGTCGGGACGGTCACGCACGTCTTGGCCGACGCCGAGAAGGACATCTTCGACGGCCTCGTCATCGACACGATGATGGGGCCGCGCTTCGCCGACGCGCCGCTGGTCGACGAGCTCCACGAGCATGGCGTCGTGCTCACCGTGGCGCGAGACGCGATCCCGAGCCTGCCCGAGCCCGCCGCGAACCCGGCGACCCTCGATGCCACCCCGGACGACGTCGGCCCCGCCGACCTGTCCGACAAGCTGCGCCGGGCATGGGACCTGCTGAGCGGGCGGGGCTGAGCGCCGCGCCCAGGAACTGCCGGCCCGCATTCCGAAAGCGGTTCTACGTGCCCGGCGTGCGCGCGGTGAGCATCAGGTTGTAGAAGATCTGCGGCGGCAGCCGCGACTCGAGCAGCCGGCGGTCGACCTCCTGGAGCGCGAGGTACCCGCGGAAGGCGTACTGGCGCCAGAGCCACGGGACGTCCTCCGGCTCCGCCGTCGCCTCGAGCGCGCGGTTGGCCCAGCCGAACCAGTTGGCCAGGAGCTCCTCGCCGCGCACCCGCACGTCGGTGAAGCCGGCGCCCACCGCGAACGAGCGCAGCTCCTCGGGCACGAAGGCGTGGACGTCGACGGAGCCCTCGAGCGCGTGGTTCGCCGAGCCGCCGTCGTGGTGGCCCTCGGTGGCCTTGCGCGCACCGAGCAGGCGCCGCCAGGCCGGGGCCACGCGACCGGCCGCCCGCTTGGGATAGGCCGCGATCCGGTCGCCGACCCGCGACGGCTCGCCCGCGAACAGCACGGTCCCGCCCGGGGCGAGCACGCGATGGAACTCCGAGAAGGCCATGTCGAGGTCCGGCAGGTGATGCAGCACGGCGTGGCCGAGGACGAGGTCGAAGCTGTCGTCCGCGAACGGCAGCGCCTCCGCGTCGCAGGCCTCCGTCGCGACGTCGAGGCCCAGCCGCTCCGCGTTGGCGCGCAGCGAGGTCAGCATCCCGGGGGAGATGTCGGTGCAGGTGGCCTCGCCGATGACGCCGGCCTGCAGCAGGTTCAGCGTGAAGTAGCCCGTGCCCGAGCCGATCTCCAGCGAGCGTCCGAAGCGCGGCAGCGGGCTCCCGAGCACCTTGCGCAGCTTGCCGACGACCTGGCCGCGGCCGATCGGGCCGAAGTCGATGCCCCACTTGACGTCGTAGTCGGCGGCCGCGCCGTCGTGGTAGCGCGTGTTGACGTCGCGGATCTCCTCTGCCGTGGGTTGGGCCGTCATGGCGCGGCAGGCTAGCGCGCGACCCCGAACGCCTGCGTTCAGACGGAGCCGTGGAACCGGCGATCCCTAGGGTGCAGGGCGCGATGCCCGACGCCCGCCTCTACCTCCAGCGCAACCAGCCCGAGGGGGTCCCGCCCCTGGCCCTCACGGGGGAGCGCACGCTGCCCGACGTCCCGGAGGAGAACTACTGGTACCAGCGCCACCTGGTGGTCTACGAGTGGATCCGCGAGCGCATCGCGGGCCTGCGCGTCGTCGACATGGCCTGCGGCGAGGGCTACGGCTCCGACGTGCTCGCCCGCAGCGCGGCGCAGGTCGTCGGGGTCGACGCGAACCCCGAGGCCCACGAGCACGCGCGGCTGCGCTACACACGGGACAACCTGCGCTTCGAGCGCAACCTGGTCGAGCTGTTCGACGAGCCGTGCGATGCCGTCGTCTTCCTGCAGACCATCGAGCACGTCGCCAACCCCGGCGAGGTCCTCGAGCACTTCAAGGGCATGGTCGGCCCGGGCGGGATGGTCGTCATCTCCACGCCGAACGTGCTGACCCTCGCGCCCGAGGGCGCCGAGAAGTCGGGCAACCCGTGGCACCTGAAGGAGTACCGGCCCGCGGAGTTCCGGGCGCTCTGCGAGACGCACTTCGCCGGCGTCGAGCTGCACGGCCTGTTCCACGCGCGCAGGCTCGCCGCCCACCAGGTCGCGATCGAGCGCTTCGGCTGGGACGCGATCCACAAGGCGCTGCGGCTCACCAAGCCGTTCTACGACCGCTTCACCCCGGCGATCTCGGTGCACGACTTCGCGCTGCGGGCCGATCGCCCGCTCGACGGCGCGCTGGACTTCGTCGCGCTGTGCCGGGTGTGAGCCCCGGGCGCCTCGCGCTCGTCCTGCACTCCCACATGCCCTACGTCGAGGGCTTCGGGACGTGGCCGTTCGGCGAGGAGTGGCTCTTCGAGGCGATGGCGACCTCCTACCTGCCGCTGCTCGAGATCCTGACCGGACCCACCGGGCCAGGACCGGCGGCCGGGCGCGGCCCGATCACGCTGTCGGTGACCCCGGTGCTCGCCGACCAACTCGAGGCGCCCGGGATCGCGGCCCGCTTCGCGACCTTCCTGCGCGAGCTGCGCCCCGCTTCGCACCGCCTGGACATCGAGGCCGCCGAGGACCCAGCCGTGGCGGCCGAGCTCCAGCGTGCGGCCGGCGACTACGCGTGGGCTGCCGAGCATCACGACGCCCTGGGCCCTGCGGGGTTGCTCGGCGCGCTCGCGCCCCACGCCGCCTGGACGAGCAGCGCCACCCACGCCGTCCTGCCGCTGGTGGCGACGGACGCGGGCGTGCGCCTGCAGCTGACGACCGGGATCGACGCCCACCGGGCACGGACGCCGCGCGCGTGGGCGGGCGGCTTCTGGCTGCCCGAGTGCGCCCACGCCCCGTGGCTGGACGCGCTCCTGGAGGAGGCGGGCGTCCACGCGACATGCGTGGACCTGACCGACGTGCTCGGCCGCGGCTCGCCGGAGCAGCTGCGCCCGCTCGCCACCGACGCGGGGCCGCTGCTGGTCCCGATCGACCGCGAGGTGCTCGAGCTCGTGTGGAGCGCCGGCGGCTACCCGTCGCACGCGGCCTATCGCGACTACCACCGCCGCTCCGCCCGCGACCACCACCCGTGGGCCGTCGACGGCGCCGTCTACGACCCGGCGCGCGCGCTGGCCCAGGCCCGCGCCGACGCCGCGGACTTCGTCGCGCGCGCCCGCGCGCGAGTGGCCGGCGGCGGGCTCTGCGTCTGCGCGCTGGACACCGAGCTGCTCGGGCACTGGTGGTACGAGGGCCCGGCGTGGCTGGCGGCCGTCCTCGAGGAGGCCGAGCGCCAGGGCCTCGAGCTCGTGCACCTCGACGACGCGCTGGCCGACCCGGGGCTCGACCCCGCGCCCGCCCGCGACCTCCCCGCGACGACGTGGGGCACGCCGCGCGACCTGTCGACGTGGGACGCCCCCGCGGTCGCCGACCTGGCGTGGCAGGCGCGGGCGGCGGAGCTCCGCGTCGTGGCCGCCGGGCCCCGCGCCGGACCGCGCGCAGTGCGCGAGCTGCTGGCGCTGCAGTCCAGCGACTGGGCGTTCCTGGTCAGCCGCGAGCTCGCGGGCCCCTACCCGCGCGAGCGTGCCGCGGCCCACGCCGCGGGGCTGGCCGCCGCGCTGGCCGGCGATCCGGCCGACGACCCCGCGCTGCGCAACCTCGCGCCGCATGCGAGCCCGGCGCCGCTGCTGGTCCCCTGACCGGCGCCGCGCTCAGGCCGCGAACTCGTCGGCGTGGTCGACCGCCCAGTCGCGGAAGCGGCGCGCCCGCGTCCCGGTGACCAGCTCCACGGTCGAGGTGATGGGCTCGGGCTCTGCGACGAACCGCGCCCACGCGGTCAGCGCGCCGTCGACGAACGCCGGGTCGCCCCAGGCCGCCAGCAGCTCCTCGCGGGCGTCCTGCGGCGGGATCTCCTCGAAGCGCAGCGGGCGCCCGAGCGCGTCGCCGATGGCGCGGACCTGCGCGTCCTGCGTGAGCGTCCCGGGGCCCGTCAGGTGCAGCCGCCGCGACGCGTGGCCGTCGGAGGTGAGCGCCCGGACCGCGACCTGCGCGATGTCGCGCTCGTCGATGAGCGACCGCGCCGCGCTCGCGAACGGCCAGCGGACCACGTCGCCCGCCTGGATCTGGGGCGCCCACAGCAGCGCGTTCGTGGCGAACCCGCTGGGGCGCAGGAACGTCCAGGCCGCGCCCGAGGCCTCGATGAGGTGCTCGACCTCGGCGTGGAAGGCGACGGCGCCGGCGGGCTCGCGCTGGTGGCCGCCCATCGAGGAGAGGTAGACGATCCGGCGCACGTGGCGCGCGAGGGCGGCGACGACCTCCGCTGCGCCCCCGGCGGTCGTGAACGGCCAGGCGAGGAACGCGGCGTCGACGCCGTCGAGATGGGGCTCGAGCGAGCCGGGGACCGACAGATCGGCCTGGACGATCCCGGCGGCGTCGGGCAGCGCCGTCCAGCTGGGGTCGCGCGTGACGGCGCGGACGCCGACGCCGGCGGCGAGCAGGCCGTCGACGACGTGCCGGCCGACGTGGCCGGTGGCGCCGGTGACGAGCACCTCGCGTGGTTGGGGCTTGCGCATGGGCCTCTCCTGGTCGCTCGGGTCGGGAGAGGCGCAAGCTACAAGTTCAAGTGAACTTCAAGTCAAGGGGACCCGAGCAGCGATTCCGCCGCACACCCGGCGCCGCGCTCCCGCGGCCCGCGCCCGTCCGGCTCAGCCCCAGCGCAAGGTCTTCGGGGCCGCGCGCATCCGCAGGACCTTCGCGGGCACGCCGCCCACCACCGCGTTGGCGGGGACGGCCTTGGTGACGACGGTGTGGGTGCCGACCACGGCGTTGTCCCCGACGGTCACGCCGCGCAGGAAGGCGGCGTGGTAGCCGACCCAGCAGTTGTGCCCGACGCGCACGTCGCGCTTGTAGATGCCCTGGTGGCGGACGGGGCGGTCGACCTCGGTGACGCCGTGGTCGAAGTCGATCAGCATCACCCGGTCGGCGATGATGCACTCCCGCCCGATCGAGATGTGCTGGAAGGCGGAGATCGTGCACTCCTGGCCGAGGACCGTCTTGGCCCCGATGTGCACCTCGCCCTCGTGGCAGCGCACCTTGGTCCCGTGGCCGATCCACGACCAGCGCCCGAGGTGGACGACGGCGTCCTTGCCGATCTCGAAGGTCACGCCGGGGCACACGAACGCCAGCCCGTCCGTCTTCAGGCGCCCGCGGAAGCGCAGCTTCAGCCACGCGAGCCGCAGCGCCAGCCGGCCGTACTTCGCGTTGAGCATGCCGTGCGCGCGCAGGAAGCGCAGGAGCGTGAGCGGTCCGCCGCTGCGCGGGGCGGGGTCCCCGCGGACGACGATGGGCGCTTCCGCGGGCGGGCTCTCGACGGCGGAGGGGGACAGGACGGGCTCCACGGGCCCAAGGGTAATGTGCCGAGCCTGATGGCCCCCGCCTCGCCCGCCGACTCGCTCGCCGACCGCCTGCTCGCGGGGGACAAGCGCGCGCTGGCCCGGGCCATCACGCTCGTCGAGTCCGACGACCCCGCGGGGTGGGAGCTCGTGCGCGAGGTCTTCCCGCACACGGGCCGGGCGTCGATCGTCGGCCTGACGGGCGCGCCGGGCGCGGGCAAGTCGACGCTCATCGGCGCGCTCACCAAGCTGCGCCGCGCGCAGGACCGCCAGGTCGCCGTCCTGTCGATCGACCCGTCCTCGCCGTTCACCCACGGCGCGCTGCTCGGCGACCGCATCCGCCTGACCGAGCACTTCCTCGACCCCGGCGTCTTCATCCGCTCGATGGCCAACCGCGGCGCGCTCGGCGGGCTGTCGGAGGCGGCGCTGCAGGCGGCGCTGCTGATGGACGCCTCGGGCAAGCAGGACGTGTGGCTCGAGACGGTCGGCGTCGGGCAGGCCGAGATCGACGTCATCGACCACGCGGACACGGTCGTGCTGGTGCTCATGCCGGGCTCGGGCGACTCGATCCAGGCGCTCAAGGCCGGGATCATGGAGATCCCCGACATCATCGTGGTCAACAAGGCCGACCACCCGCTCACCGACACGATGGTGCGCGAGATCCGCGGCGTGCTCAGCCTCGCGCCGCAGCGCGGTTGGCGTGTGCCGATCGTCAAGACGGAGGCCGTGCGCGGCGAGGGCGTCGAGGAGCTCGTCGCGAAGCTCGACGAGCACCGCGCGTTCATCGTGGAGGAGGGGACGCTCAGCGAGCGGCGCCGGCGCAACCTGCAGGCCGAGGTGGTCGCGATCTGCGCGGCGCGGATGCGCCGCGACCTGGAGGCGCGCCTGGCCGAGGACCCGTCCTTCGCCGGGATGCTCGACGACGTCGTCGCCCGCCGGCTGGACCCGGCCAGCGCGGCGACGCGGATCCTCGCCTCCTTCGAGGCCTAGGACCTCGGCGGTCCTGCCGCCCCCGCCGGGCCGTCGTGCAGGCGGCGCGCGCGCAGCAGCCCGCCCGCGGCCAGGGCGACCAGCGCCGCGCCCGCCAGCGACAGCGCGACGACCTCGCCCGGCCCGCCGTCGCCGAAGCGCGGCAGCAGGCCCTCCGCGCCCGCCCACGGCAGCGCCCCGGTCGGCGGCCGCAGCCCGGCGTCGGGGTCCAGCCGCGCGCCGACCAGCAGCCAGGCGCTCGCCGCGAGGGTGAGCGCACCGAGCACGGCGCCCGTCCGCCTGGCGTGCCGCAGCCCCCACGCGACCAGCGGCGCGACGCACGGCAGGACGGCCACGAGATCGGGGACCACGAGCCACGGCCCGTGCAGCAGCGGGCGCGCGAGCGCGGCGGCCACCAGCCCGGCGGCGCCGACGAGCGCGAGGAGCCCGGCCCCGACCTCCACGTCCACCTGGTCGGCGACGGCCACCGCGAGGCGGTCGCGCACCGATCGCCAGAGCAGCCAGACGCCGCAGAAGGCGAGCGCTGCGACCGGCGCCCAGCGCAGGAGGCCGGCGTCCTGGTCGATCAGCACGCCGAGCAGCCGCGGGGTGCGGGCGAGGATGTCGTGGGCGTCGGGCGGCTCGGGCACCCCGAGCAGGTCGGCGTCCGAGGGCAGCAGGGTGCCGTAGAGGCGGTCGTTGACCGTGATGAACAGCACCGCCGAGAAGAGCACGACCTCCAGCGCGACGAAGCCGGACAGCCCGCGCTGGCGGCGGCGCAGCCAGCGCGCGAGGGCCAGCGCGATCACCGCGGCGGGCAGGAACAGTGGGAGGGCCAGCCAGGGCACGAGCGCGACCAGGAGGGCGCAGCCGGCGCTCCATCGCCCCACGGGACGCTCGCGCACCCGCAGCGCGAGGACCGCCGCCCCGGCCAGCAGGGCCGCCGCGGCCGCCTCGGGGGCGATCGCCGTCGAGGCGGCCAGCGCGGGCGGCGAGAGCCCGGTCAGCAGCGCGCCGCCGGTCGCCCACGGCTCCGGCACGATCCGCCGCGCGAGCGCGGCAGCCAGCACGAAGGCCAGCGCGAGCAGCGCGGCGCCCGCGAGCTGGACCGCCGTGGCGCCGCCGAGCGCGTAGGCCGGCGCGGCGAGCACGGCGTAGCCCAGCCCCTGCGGCTCGACGATGCCGCCGGCCGACCGCCCGACCGCCGGGCGCACCGGCACGGTGGAGAAGGCGCGCCACGCCCGGTCGCGGTACTGGTTGGTGAGGTCGACGTCGCCGTCGTCGGCCAGCGACGCGATCGTCAGGAGGCGGTGGACCTCCGGGCGGGAGTGGTCGTGCCCCGGCGCGGCGGGCAGGCCGAGGGTCGCCGCGTAGGCGCCGAGGAGGACGAGCCAGAGGACGAGCGCGCGCCGCACCGGCGCAGCCTACGGTCCCCGCCCGCTCAGCCCGCCGCCTGCGCCCGCGCCAGCTCGACGAGCAGCCGCACCCCGAAGCCGCTGCCGGCCTTCTGCGCCCACGGGCGGCCGGCGTCGTAGGCGACGCCCGCGATGTCGAGGTGCGCCCACGGGACGTCGGCGACGAAGCGGTGCAGGAACTCGGCGGCGGTGACCGGGCCGGCCTTGCGGACCTCGGGCGCGTTGACGATCTCGGCGTAGCGGCCGGCGATCTGCTCGGCGTAGTCGGGGTCGAGCGGGAAGCGCCAGAGGCGCTCGTGCGTCGCGGCACCCGCCGCCAGCACGGCGTCGGCCCACGCGTCGTCGTTGGCGAACGCCCCCGCGTAGACGCTGCCCAGCGCGGTGACCATCGCCCCCGTGAGGGTCGCGAGGTCCACGAGCCGCTCGGCACCGAGGTCGATGGCGTGGGCGAGGCAGTCGCAGAGGACCAGGCGGCCCTCCGCGTCGGTGTTGTTGACCTCGATCGTCACGCCGGCCATCGCGGTGACGATGTCGCCCGGCTTCATCGCCGAGCCGTTGATGGTGTTCTCAGTGGCGCCGATGACCGCGACGATCCGGACGGACAGGCGCAGCTCGGCGATCGCCGCGAGCGCGCCGAGGACCGCGGCGCCGCCGGACATGTCGAACTTCATGCTCGCCATGGACGCCGCCGGCTTGATCGACAGCCCGCCCGTGTCGTGGGTGACCGCCTTGCCCACCAGGCCGAGGACCGGCGTGCCCTCGGTCGCGCCCGGGCCGTCGTAGCGGGCGACGATGAGCGCGGGCGGGACGTCGCTGCCCTGCGTCACCGCCGCGAAGGCGCCCATGCCGAGCTCGTCCAGCCGCTCGCGGCCGCCGACGTCGACCTGCACGCCCAGCGGCTCGAGGGCGGTGCGGGCGCGCTCGCCGAGGGCCGTGGGGGTGAGGTGGTTGGCGGGGGTGTCCTGCAGCTCGCGGGCGAAGTTCACCGCGCGGGCGACCACGACGGCAGCGGCCACGGGCTCGGAGCGGTCGTCGTGGTCGGAGACGACCAGCTCGCGCAGGCGCGGCGCCTCGGCCTCGGGCTTGTAGCGCGTGAAGACGTAGGCGGAAAGCATCGTGCCCTCGACGAACGCCGCGGCGGTGCGGTCGTCGAGGCGGTGGGGCAGCTCCCAGCACAGCACGCGCGTCCCGAGCTCCTTCGCGCGCGCGTGGACCACGCTCGCCGCGACCCGCCCCCGCTCGGCCGTGAAGTCGTCGCGCGAGCCCAGTCCCACCAGGATCCAGCGCTTGCCGGCCGCGTGGGTGACCGCGAGGTGCTTGAAGGTCGTGCGGGCCTCGCCGGCCTCGAGCAGGGCGCCGAGCGCGCCGTCCACGTCGTGGGGGACGCCCTTGCCGTCGAACACCCCCACCGCGACGGTGTCCGCGTGGGTGTCGACGGGGGCTGTGGTGGTTGCTGCTACGAGCATGCGGCGGCCGAGACACTACCCTGAGCCCCCCCACGCCACGGAGAACTGGAGAGGTCACCTACTGATGCCCAAGACTGTCATCCTCGGCACGGCCCGCACGCCGATCGGCAAGCTCGGCGGCGGTCTGTCGTCCCTGAAGGCGACCGAGCTCGGCGGAATCGCCATGAAGGCGGCCCTCGAGCGCGCGTCCGTCGAGCCCGAGCAGGTCGACCACGTCGTCATGGGCAACGTGCTCCAGGCCGGCCAGGGCCAGATCCCCTCGCGCCAGGCGCAGATCTCGGCCGGCATCCCGAAGGAGGTCTCCTCCGAGACGGTCAACAAGGTCTGCGCCTCCGGCGTCCGGGCCGCGGTCATCCTCGACCAGGCGATCCGCGCGGGGGACGTCGAGATCGGCGTCGGCGGGGGCATGGAGTCCATGTCGGGTGCGCCCTACCTGCTGCCGCAGGCCCGCTTCGGGTACCGCATGGGCGACGCGAAGGCCCTCGACGCGATGGTCCACGACGGGCTGACCAACCCGTTCAGCGGCAAGCAGATGTTCGTGGAGGCCACCGAGGTCGGCGACGAGCTCGAGCTGACCCGCCCGGACCTCGACCGCTGGGCCCTGCGCTCCCACGAGCTGGCGCTGCAGGCGATCGACGAGGGCCGCATGGCCGACGAGATCGTCAGCGTCACGGTCAAGGGACGCAAAGGCGACACCGAGGTCGAGGTCGACGAGGGCCCGCGCCGCGGCTCCACGCTGGAGGCGCTGGCCAAGCTCCCCGGCCTGACGAGCAAGGAGGGCTCGCACACCGCGGGCAACTCCCCGGGCGTCAACGACGGCGGCGGCGCCATGGTCCTGTCCTCGGACGCCTGGGCGCAGGCCAACGGCAAGGAGATCCTCGCCGAGATCGTCGCCCACGCCCAGTCCGCCAACGACTTCGCCTACCTCGCCACCACGCCGGCGTCCGCCGCGAAGAAGGCCCTCGAGAAGGCGGGCCTGAGCGCCGAGGACATCGACCTCTGGGAGATCAACGAGGCGTTCGCCTCGGTCACCCTGAACTCGATCCGCATCCTCGGCATCGACGAGGACAAGGTCAACGTGAACGGCGGCGCCGTGGCCCTCGGGCACCCGATCGGCGCCTCCGGCGCGCGGATCATCGGTGCCCTCGTGCACGAGCTGCGCCGTCGCGGCGGCGGGTACGGCTGCGCGGCCATCTGCTCCGGCGGCGGGCAGGGCGACGCGCTGATCCTGAAGGTCTGAGGGCCGTTGGCCGGGGACGCGGTCACGCCGGAGCAGGAGGTCCAGGCCGTCGAGGCGGCCGCCTCCGGCGTGCCGCGCGGCGCCGCCTTCTTCGACCTCGACCGCACGCTGATGGCGGGCTCGTCCGGCTTCTACTGGGCCCGGGCGGGCTTCGCCTCGGGCCTCATCGATCGCCGCCGGATGGCCCGCTACGCGTGGCAGAACGTCAAGTTCCGCCTGCGCGGCTCCACCGACGACGCGACGGACCGGGTCCGCCGCGAGGTGGGGGAGATGATCGCGGGCCGGCGGGTGCTCGACTTCCAGCGGCTGGCGCCGAAGGTCCTGGCGGGCGTCCTCCCGCGGATGTACCCGCAGATGCTCGACGTCGCCTACGCCCACCAGGACGCCGGGCGGCCGGTCTACATCTGCACCGCCGCCTCGCAGGAGATGGCGGAGATGATGGCCCACGTCCTGGCGTTCGACGGCGCGATCGGCGCGCGGTCGGAGATCGTCGACGGCGTCTACACCGGCCGCGCCGGCGGCCCGTTCACCTACCGCGAGGGCAAGGCGGAGGCGATCCGCGCGCTCGCGGCCGCCGAGGGCCTCGACCTCACCGCGAGCTGGGCCTACTCGGACTCGGAGTCCGACCTGCCCATGCTGCGGGCCGTCGGCCACCCCGTCGCCGTCAATCCCGACGCTCCGCTGCAGCGGGTCGCGCGCGAGGAGGACTGGGAGGTCCTGCGCTTCGAGCGGCTGGGCCGGCGGCTGAAGGCGGTGGCCGCGGTCGGCGCGGCGGCGCTCGTCGGCACGGCAGGCCACAACGTGGCCACCCGCACCCGCGCGCGCTGACGGCCTGTCGGAACTAGACTGCCGCCGATGGCAACGCGGGAGCAGACGCCACTCGAGGGGTGGCAGCACGCCTACGCCGCCGCCCCGGAGCGCGACGTCCCGTTCACGACGCTCAGCGGCGAGCCCGTCCGGCCGCTCTACACCGCCGCCGACCTGCCCGAGCGGCCCCCGGGCGGCGAGGACCCGATCGGCCTGCCCGGGCAGTTCCCGTTCACGCGCGGCGTGTACCCGTCGATGTACCGCGGGCGGCTGTGGACGGTCCGCCAGTTCGCCGGGTTCGGGACGGCCGAGGAGACGAACGAGCGATTCCACTCCCTGCTCGGCCAGGGTCAGACCGGCCTGAGCACGGCGTTCGACATGCCGTCGCTCATGGGTCACGACTCCGATCA
>JAXDGY010000179.1:0-9115 GCA_034664785.1 Solirubrobacteraceae bacterium | reverse complement strand
GGTGCGACCCCCAAGGACGGCCCGAGCGCGGGCGTGACGATGGCCACCGCGATCGTGTCGCTGCTGTCGGGGCGCTCGGTTCGCGACGACGTCGCGATGACGGGCGAGATGACCCTCACCGGGCAGGTCCTGCCGATCGGCGGGCTGAAGGAGAAGGCGCTGGCGGCGCAGCGCTCCGGGCTCGCCTGCGTGATCGCCCCGGAGCGCAACGAGGCCGACATCGAGGACATCCCCGAGCACCTCCGGCGGCTGCTCGAGTTCCGCTTCGTCCACGACATCAACGAGGTCCTCGAGGTCGCGCTCGAACGCCCATGACGCGGGTATAGACTCGCCCTGACCCAGAACAAGAACGCAAGGGAGCCGACGGATGGCGAAGAAGAAGAAGGCCGTGGCGGCCGGCGCGACGGCCGCAGAGGCGGTCTCGGCGGTCAAGTCCAACCCGTATCTGCAGCGCGTCGTCGAGGACGATGACCTGCGCGACAACGTCCGCGTCGCCTACGAGTCCGCACAGAGCGCCTTCCAGCGGCTGAGCAGCGGCAAGGACCTGCCGAAGAAGCTCGTCGACGACAAGAAGCTGCACCGTGATCTGCAGACCGCGGCGGACGCGCTGCGCGACGTGGGATCGGCCCTGATCGAGGCGCCGAAGCACCCCAAGCCCAAGCGGCGCAAGGGCGGCCTCGTCCGCAAGCTGCTGATCCTGGGCATCGGCGCCGGCGTCGCCCTCGGCGCGTCCAGCGACCTGCGCAACAAGGTCCTCGACGCGCTCTTCGGCAAGGAGGAGGAGTTCGACTACACCTCCACCACCACGCCGAGCGCGGCGCCGACGGCCTAGCCGCGTCACCGCCACGAGCTGGTCCGAGGGGCGCCCGCGAGGCGCCCCTCGTCGTTCCGGGGGCGGGGCGTGATCACGCCCGCGCACCCGGGGATAGCATGCGTCCATGGAGGCGGCGACCGGCCACACGCGGTCCATCGACGGGGAGAAGGCGCGTCGCATCGTCGAGGCGATGCGCCTGTCGGTCGCGCGCCGGGGCGTGTCGGGCGCCACCTTCGACCACGTCGCACGCGAGGCCGGCGTCTCCCGCGGGCTGCTGCACTACTACTTCGGGACGAAGGAGCGGCTGCTCGCGGAGGTCGTCCGCCGCGACAGCGACGTGCGGATGGCCGCGCTCGAGGCGCAGCTCGCCCGGGCCTCCAGCGCCGAGGACTTCATCGGCTTCCTGCGGGAGTCGCTGGAGGGCTGGGTCCGGGAGGACCCGGAGCTCATCGCGCTGTCCTTCGAGCTCTTCACGCTCTCGCGCCGCAACCCGGAGATCGCCGCCGAGTGGGCGGAGCTCGTGGCGCGCGCGCGGGACCACGTCGCCGGGCTGCTCGCCGCCAAGCAGGCCGAGGGCGTCCTGCGCCTGAGCGCGGACCCCGCGGACGTCGCCGAGATCCTGCTCGGGCTGGGCGACGGCATCGCGCTGCGGATGCTCGGCGACCCGGGCCGGGACTGGAGCTCCACGATCGAGGCCGGGGTCGTCGCCGTGCGCGCCCTGCTCACCGACCGTGGCTGACGGCGGCGTGCGCCGGCTCTGCGTCTTCTGCGGGTCCTCCCCGGGGCGCGACCCCGCCTACGTGGCCTGCGCCCGCGAGCTCGGCGAGCTGCTGGCCCGGCGCGGCATCGGCCTGGTCTACGGCGGCGCGCGGGTGGGGCTGATGGGCACTGTCGCCGACGCCGTCCTGGAGGCGGGCGGTGAGGTCACGGGCGTGATCCCGAAGGCGCTGCTCGAGCGCGAGATCGCGCACCTCGGGCTCACCGATCTGCGGACGGTGGACTCGATGCACGCGCGCAAGGCGCTGATGGCCGACCTGTCCGACGGGTTCGTCGCCCTGCCGGGCGGGCTGGGCACCTTGGAGGAGTTCTTCGAGATCATCACCTGGGCGCAGCTCGGGATGCACCGCAAGCCGTGCGGGCTGCTGAACGTCCGCGGCTTCTACGACGACCTGATCGCCTTCTTCGACCACGCGGTGCTCGAGCGCTTCGTGCGCCCCGAGAACCGCGAGATGCTGCTCGTCGAGACGACCCCGGGCGCCATGCTCGAGCGGGTGCTGGCCTTCGAGGCGCCGGTCGGCGTCGCGAAGTGGATCGACCGCGACGAGACCTGACGCCGGCGCGCTCGCCGCCTAGTCGAACACCCGCTGCAGCTTGAGCAGGAGGCGCAGGTCGCCCTTCGGCCGCAGCCGCCCGGTGACCAGCAGCCGGCGCGGGTCGCGGCGACCGGCGACCACCCCGACCCAGTCGTCGAAGCGGCAGCGAAGCGTCAGGTCCGCGCTCGCCGCGCGGCCCCGCGTCGCCTGCGTCGCGCCGGGGCGCAGCGTGAGATGCCACGGCTCGAAGTCGCTGAAGTCCCAGCCGATCGTGGTCCCGGGCCGCACGGCGGTCGCGTCGGCGCTCTGGGCGATCGAGTCGAACATGATCTCCACGTTGCCCGCGGCGCGGTCGACCGGCCCCTCCGGACCGATCATGTGCGCGCGCATCAGCTGCATGCCGCGCGTCGCGCGCTCGCGCGGCGACAGGTGCCAGTCCATCGGGACCCGCATCTCCTCCACCGGCAGGCCGATCGCCCGCAGCTTCTGCTCCAGCGAGCGGGCGCCCTCCTCGCCGAGGTCCTCGAGCGTGAAGCCGAAGCACTCGGTGTAGGACCGGTCCCAGCCCGGCGGCATCGCGACGCCCGCCGTCCACGGCAGCACCTCGCGCAGGACCTCGGCGATGCCGTCGGCCACTGGGGCGCCGAGCTCGTCGTGCAGGTCGGCGAGCAGCTTGATCCCGAAGCCGATGTGGCGCTGCTCGTCCAGCGCGATGTTCCGCATGCCCGCCCGGAAGCCGGGCAGGACGTCGTAGCGCTCCAGCGAGTCCTCGATCATGTGCTGCCCGGGCTGGGCCATGCTCGCCTCCACGATCACGTGGTAGAGCGTCACGGCCTTGGCGAGCTGCACCTTCGACGGGTCCGCGCGGAGCTCGCGCGCCATCTCGTCGAGGCGCCCGAACACCTTCCGGTGGCCCCACGGCAGCTGCTGCCGGGTGGCCGCCAGCGTGCTGCGGATGTCCTCGCCGCCGACGCCGACGACCTCGCGCATGAAGCGGTGGAAGAAGACCGCGTGGCGCGCCTCGTCGACCTGCTGCGTCGTCAGGAAGTAGGTCTGCTCCTCCGTCGGCGCCGCGTCGATGTAGGGCGACAGGTTGTCCGCGACGGAGTCCTCGCCGTGGAAGAAGAGCGTGTAGAGCCACAGCGCGCTGCGGCGCTGCTCGGCGGTGAGCTTCTCGCGCCAGTCGATCGCGTCCTGCGCGAAGTCGATCTCCGTCGCCGACCAGTTGCCGCGCTCCCAGCGGGCGTAGAGGTCCGGATAGGAGACGGCGTCGGTGGCCGACGACCCGGCCGGGCGCTCGACGATGGCCATGGGGGACGAGACCTCCTGCTCGGGGGCTGGCTGCGCGGCCAAATCTAGCTGACCGAATGGTCAGCCCATGCGTGATGCTCATCACACATCGAGCTTCGGCGAGCGCCACGGCGCCGCGAGCCGGCGCGCGAGCTCGCCCGGGAGGTCGTCGATCGCGACGCGCTCCTGCGCGAGCGAGTCGCGGTCGCGCAGGGTGACCGTCCGGTCCTCGAGCGTCCGGTGGTCGACGGTCACGCACCACGGCGTGCCGATCTCGTCCTGGCGGCGGTAGCGCTTGCCGATCGAGCCGCCGGCGTCGCGCTCGACCTGCATGAGGGGTCCCAGCAGGTCTGCGATCTCGGCGGCGACCTCGGGCTGGCCGTCCTTGTTGACCAGGGGCAGCACGGCGACCTTCACGGGCGCCAGGCGCGGGTGCAGCCGCAGCACGGTGCGCAGCTGCCCCTCGACGTCCTCCTCGTCGTAGGCGTCGACGAGGAAGGCCAGCGTGGCGCGGTCGGCCCCGGCGGCGGGCTCGATGACGTGCGGGACGTAGCGCTCGCCCGTGGCCTGGTCGAAGTACTCGAGCTTCTCGCCCGAGAACTGGGCGTGCTGGGTCAGGTCGAAGTTCCCGCGGTCGGCGATGCCCTCGAGCTCCGACCAGCCGATGGGGAACAGGTACTCCACGTCGGCGGTGGCGCTGGAGTAGTGGGAGAGCTCGTCGGCGTCGTGCTCGCGCAGGCGCAGGTGGTCGGGGCGCAGCCCGAGCTCCTCGTACCAGGCCTGCCGCGCCTGCTTCCAGTGCTCGTACCACCGCGGCGCGTCGGCCGGGGGCACGAAGAACTCCATCTCCATCTGCTCGAACTCGCGCGTGCGGAAGATGAAGTTGCCGGGGGTGATCTCGTTGCGGAACGACTTGCCGACCTGGGCGATGCCGAACGGCGGCTTCTTGCGGGAGAACTGCAGGACGTTCTTGAAGTTGACGAAGATGCCCTGGGCGGTCTCCGGGCGCAGGTAGGCGACCGAGCCCGACTCCTTCACGGGGCCGACCGTCGTCTCGAACATGAGGTTGAAGTCACGCGCGGGGGTGAGATCGCACTCGGGGCCCTCGCCGGGGTGCTTGGACGGCTTGCGCGGGCACGCCAGCTCGGCGAGGTGGTCGGCGCGGAAGCGCGCCTTGCAGGTGCGGCAGTCCACCAGCGGGTCGGTGAAGCCGGCCAGGTGGCCCGAGGCCTCCCAGACGCGGGGGTGCTGGAGGATCGCGCTGTCCAGCGCGACGATGTCGTCGCGGCCGAGCATCGCGTTCCACCACGCGTTCTTGACCGCGGTCTTCAGCAGGACGCCGTAGTGGCCGTAGTCGTAGGTCGAGCCGATGCCGCCGTAGATCTCACTCGACGGGAAGATGAACCCGCGGCGCTTGCACAGCGCCACGATCTTGTCCATGGTCACGACGTCCTCGAGCATGGGTTCGATGGTATCCGCCGCCCCCCGGGTTGGCACTCTTCCCTTGAGAGTGCCAAGGGTGGGCGCCTATACTGGCCGTCGCCATGCCGATCTACGAGTACCGCCGCCCGGACGGCACCACGTTCGAGATCCTCCAGCGCTTCTCCGACGACGCGCTGACCACCGATCCCGAGACGGGCGTCCCGGTCGTGAAGGTCCTCCACGCGCCCGCGATCCACTTCAAGGGCAAGGGCTTCCACAACACGGACTACGGCACGCGCAACCGCAACCGCGAGCTCGAGCGCTCCGCGAGCGACGGCGCCGACAAGACCGAGGCCAAGGCCAAGGAGAAGGCCGCCGACAAGGCCGCGTCGACCTCCGATGCGTCCTCGTCGTCCGGGTCGTCCTCGTCCTCGTCGTCGTCCTCTTCCGCCTCCGACGGCGCGAAGAAGGCCGACAAGCCTGCGGCCAAGAAGGACAAGAAGGCCGCCTAGCTCTCAGCCCGCCAGGAAGCGCTCCACCTCCGCGCGGCGCTCCTGGTCGGACACGACGAGCCCTGCCCCCCCGTCGGGCAGGGTCGTCCCGCCGCTCGGCTTGAGGACGTGCGTCGGCGCCGTTCCCGAGGTCGCCACCGCGGCGAAGACGCCGAGCAGCGTGGGGCCGCTCATGTCCGACGTGATCGACTTGGGCGCGTTCCAGCCGATGAACGGTCCGCGCAGCCAGCCGGAGGGGCTGAGGACGCGCGACTTCATCGCGGCGAAGAGCTTCTGCTGGCGCCGCGCGCGGGTCAGGTCGTCCTCGCGCGGGTTGCAGAGGTTCTTCCGGGTGCGGGCCAGGGCGAGCGCCTGGGCGCCGTCGATGCGCGTCGTCCCGGCGGGCAGTCGCAGCGTGAAGCCGCCGTTCTTGAAGCCGCCGTTGATCTTCGAGACGACGCAGCCGCCCGTGTAGTCCACGCCGCCCATCGCGTCGATGAGCGCGGGGAAGTTGTCGAAGGAGACCTCGACGACGTGGTTGATCGGGATGCCGAGGTAGGACTTCACGGTCTCCACCGCGAGCTTCGGCCCGCCGAACGCGTAGGCCGCGTTGATCTTGTTGCGGCCGTGGCCCGGGATGTCCACGACGGTGTCGCGCGGGATGGAGAGCTTCGCGTTGTGCCCGCCGCCCAGGCGCAGCAGCAGCATGGTGTCCGAGCGGCTCGGGCCGCCGGCACCCGGCTCCTTGGTCTTCGACGTGCGCGCGTCGGACCCGAGGACGAGGATGTTGGTCGCCGAGAACGGCGGCACGCCGCCCGGGTCGAGCGCCGAGCCGACGTTCTTCTGGTGGATCGTGCCGCTGACCAGGAAGGCCACGATGGCCAGCGCGGTCCACCCCACGGCGGCGAGGACCAGCCACCGGACGACGCGGCCCGGGGTGAGGCCACGCGGGCGGACGCCGCGGCGCCACGGCAGGCGGCGGGACGGCCGGCCGGGGGCGGGCGGCGCGCCCGGGACGGGCGGCAGGGCGCCCCCGGCGGCGGACTCGCGGTCGCGCAGCGCCTGCAGGCCGTCGGCCTCGTCGCCGCCGCGCGAGCGCAGCCGCGGGCGGGCGCGGTACTTCGTGTAGACGGGCGGCTCGCCGGGAGTGGGTCCGGGCACCGCGGGTGGGTCGGGGGAGTCCGGCACGGGCTTGGGTATGGTGGCGAACATGCCGCCGGCCTGCGTGATCGGCGTCGATCTCGGTGGCACGAAGCTCTTGGCCGGCGCTGTCGACGCCGACCTCAACGTGCACCACCGCGCCCACCGGGTCGCCCCCGGCGGGGACCGCATGGCCGTCCTCGAGCGCGTGGTCTCCGCGGTGGAGGAGGCCCGCGCCGCGGTCGGCGGCGAGATCCGCGCGGTCGGGTTCGGGATCCCGTCGCTGATCGATCAGCGGCGGGGGGTGGCGGTGACCACCGTGCACCTGCCGATCGCCGAGGTGCCCTTCCACGACCTCATGGCCGAGCGGCTCGGCGTGCCGGTGCACGTCGACAACGACGCGAACGTGGCCATGCTCGTCGAGCACCGCTTCGGCGCCGCGGCCGGCACGCAGCACGCCGCGCTGCTCACGCTGGGGACGGGGATCGGCGGGGCGTTCGTGGTCGACGGCCGGCTCATCCGCGGGGCGCTCGGCGCCGCCGGCGAGTTCGGGCACATGGTCGTCGACGCCGACGGCCTGCCGTGCCACGGCAGCTGCCCCAACCGCGGCTGCCTGGAGACCGTCGCGTCCGGCACCGCGCTCGCGCGGCTGGCGGGCGAGGAGGCGGCGGCCGACCCGGCGGGGCGGCTCGGGCGGGCGCTCGCGGCGGGCGTGCCGCTCACCGGCGCGCTGGTGACCGAGCTGGCCCACGACGGCGACCCGGCCGCGGGACGCTGCCTGCGGCGCGTGGGCGAGGGGCTCGGGGTCGGGATCGCCAACGTCGTCAACATCCTCAACCCCGAGGTCGTCGTCGTGGGCGGCGGCGTCATCGCCGCGGGCGACCTGCTGCTCGGGCCCGCCCGCGCGGTCGTGGCCGCGCGGGCGCTGTCGCCGTCGAAGGACCTCGCTCGGATCGTCCCGGCGCGGTTCGGAGCGGAGTCGGGGATGCTCGGCGCCGCGGTGCTCGCGCTGGACGCGGAGGGGTAGACCGGTGGCCGGGCTGCTGCTCGTCTGCCCGACGCCGATCGGCAACCTCGGGGACGTCACGCTGCGCGTGCTCGACGCGCTGCGCGAGGCCGACGCCGTGGCGTGCGAGGACACGCGGCGCACGCGTGTGCTGCTGGACCGCCACGGCATCCGCACGCCGCTCGTCAGCTACCACGAGCACAACGAGCGCGCCCGGGCCGCCGAGCTCGTCGGACGCCTTGTGGAAGGCGCGCGCATCGCGCTCGTCTCCGACGCCGGCATGCCGCTGGTCAACGACCCGGGCTACGTCCTGCTGCAGGGCGCGGTCGAGGCCGGGGTGCGCGTCGAGGTCCTGCCCGGCCCGAGCGCCGTGGTCACCGCGCTCGTGGCCAGCGCCCTGCCGGTCGGGACCTGGCGCTTCGCCGGCTACCTGCCGCGCAAGCGCGCGGCGCTCGAGGAGGTCTTCGGCTCGGGTGAGACGGTCGTCGCCTTCGAGTCCGCGCGGCGGCTGGCGGCCTCGCTGCGGGTGCTCGCCGCCATCGACCCGGAGCGGCCCGTGGCCGTGTGCCGCGAGCTGACCAAGCTCCACGAGGAGGTCGTCCGCGGCGAGGCCGAGGAGCTCGCCGCGCGCTACGAGCAGGAGGAGCCGCGGGGGGAGATCGTCGTGGTCGTCGGCCCGGCGCCGGCCGCCGCCGGCGACCTCGGGACGGCCGTGGACGCGGTGCGGCGTCTCGTCGCCGCGGGGTCCAAGCCGCGGCCCGCGGCCGGTGTCGTGGCCGAGCTCACGGGGACGAGCGCGAACGACCTCTACCGCGCGCTGACGTCACGGGCCGGCTGAGTTCGCCGCGGGCCCGTGGCGCCGGCGCGACGATCGGCCCGCGGGCGGCGGCGGGCGCGCGCGGCGCGCCTAGCGTGGCGCCATGGTCCGCCGGATCCTCCCGCTCACCGCCGTCATGCTGCTCGGCGCGCCACTCGCCGCCGGGGCGGCGGGATGGCGGAGTCCGGTCGACGGGGCGGTGCTCGTGGCGCCCTTCGCCTATGAGCGGGCGCACCCCTTCGCCGCCGGGCAGCGGCGCGGCGCGGACCTCCGGGCGCGGCCGGGCGCGGTGGTCCGGTGCCCGTGCGCCGGGCGGGTCTCGTTCGCCGGCCGTCCGCCCTCCGGTGGCCTCGCCGTCTCGGTGCGCTGTGGCCGTCTGACGGCGACGCTGCTCGGCCTCGGCGCCCTCGCGGTCGCCCGTGGCCGGCCCGTGGCGCGCGGCGCCGTGCTCGGGCGTCTCGGGCGGGCAGGCATCCTGCGGCTCGGGGCCCGCGTGACCGCGGACCGCTGGGGCTGGATCGACCCCTTGACCCTCCAGGGGCCCGACGCGCCGCCGGGAGCCGCACCGGCCCCTGGCCGGCCCCGGCGCCGCGGCGCCAGGCCGCCCGCCGCGGCCCCGCGGGCGATCCCGATGCGGGCGCCGACCCCCGCGCGGGACGGCGTCCCCGCGGCCCTCTGGGCCGGGGTGGCGCTGCTCGCCGCCGGTCTCGGCGCCGGAGGCGTCGTGCGGCGGCGGACCGGGCGTCGGGGAAGCTGGCCGCGGCTGGTCGGCGTCCCGCGCGGCCGGCGGGCGCCCCGTCGGTAGCCTCAGGAGACCCGATG
>JAXDGY010000178.1:0-9212 GCA_034664785.1 Solirubrobacteraceae bacterium | reverse complement strand
GCGGGGTCAGCCCTGCTGCTTGGAGGGCCGCACGAGGATCTCGTTGACCGAGACGTGCTCGGGCTGGGCCAGCGCGAAGAGGATCGCGTTGGCGATGTCGTCGGCCTGGAGGAAGTCGATGCCCTCGAACCGCTTGGCCGCCATCGCCTGGATCTGCTCGTCGTTGTGGCTGAGCAGCTCGGTCGCCACCGCCCCGGGTTCCACGAGCGTCACGCGGATGCCCTGGTCGACGGTCTCCTGGCGCAGCGCCTCCGAGAAGGCCCCCACGCCCCATTTCGTGAGGTTGTAGACGCCTGAGCCCGCCCGCGCGACGCGGCCCGCGACCGAGGAGACGTTGACGATGTGGCCCGACCCCTGCTCGCGCATGATCGGCAGCGCCGTGTGCGTCGTGTAGATCACCCCGAAGACGTTCACGTGCACCATCCGCCGCCACTGCTCGGTGTCCGCGCCCTCGATCGGCCCGAGCAGCATCACGCCGGCGTTGTTGACGAGCGCGTCGAGCCGCCCGAGCTGTTGCTTGGTGCCCTCCACGAAGGCGCGGGCCTGGTCCTCCTCCCCCACGTCCGCGGGGATCGCCACGGCGGTGCCGCCGGCGTCGGTGATGCGCTTCGCGAGCGCCTCGATGCGGTCGCTGCGGCGGGCGGCGAGGGACACGGCGGCACCGGCGGCGACGCACGCCAGGGCCGTCGCCTCGCCGATGCCGGAGGACGCTCCGGTGATCGCGACGACGCGGCCGGACAGGTCGGTTTGCATGCGCCGAGCCTAGCCCTTGGAGCGCGCTCGAAGTCAAGCGCCGGCCCGCGAGCCCGACCCGCCGGACGGGGTGCAAGTTCGCGTGCATCGGGCCCGACCGCGAAGGGATCGGCCGTAGGATGCCGACGACTTCGGATGCGACCCGCCGGGTCCGACCCCCACCTTCTCATGGACACGACCCGACGCGGCAACTACGACTCCGGAGAGGACTTCGTCCTCGAATACGGCGAGCTCCGGTTCACCTTCAACGAGCGCGATTTCTCCGAGCGCTGCGAGCAGGCGGCCCTCAAGCTGGGGTTCGTCTACGGGCGCCTGGATCCTCCCGAGCTGGAGGACCTCGTGAACCTCGCCGTCAACGGCGAGATCCAGGATCCCGCCTCGGCGCTCGGCGAGCACGTCAACGACTGCTGGCCCGAGCTCGTCGGTCCCAGCGACCGCAGCCTGGTCCACTGGCTGCGGCGCCTGGTGTTCCGCTCCGCGTGGCTGGACCAGCGCGTGAAGGAGGGCGAGCTCGACATCTGCTTCGACGCCGACACGCACGCCTTCGCCTACGTGCAGCCGGACCGCGGCGGCGAGCCGGTCGAGCTGGCCCCCGAGCCCTCGTGGGCCCGGGTGGCCTACGCCCCCCGCTAGACGAGCGTCGGACTCAGGACACTACGCCCAGCGCCTCCGCGCGCGCCTTGGCGATCGCCGCGGCGCCGTCGTCGCCGACGAGCAGCTCGGGCCTGACCGTGCCGCTGGACGCGAGGTCCAGCGCCGGCAGACGGCCCGTGCTCGTGAGGTCGACGTCGAGCGCCACGACCGTCGTCTCGAAGCCGAGCGGCCCCGAGGCGGTGCCGACGACGGTCAGCGAGCCGCCGTCGACGATGGCGCGCGCCGCGCCGAGCGCCTTGCGGGCGACCGAGGCGTGCAGCCCGTCGAGGGTGTCGATCAGGACGACGGCGTGACCGCCGCGCGCCGCGATGCGGCGGGCGGTGTCGATCGCGCGCTCCACGGCCTGGCCCTGGGCGTCGGCGCTGGCGGAGAACGGCAGCGCGGCGACGGGCTCGAGGCCGTCGGGGCCCTCGCGCAGCTCCTCCGGGCGGATGCCGGCGGCCACGTAGGTGACCTCGAGGCCGTCCTGGCCGGCGAGCGCGGCGCCGAGGCGCCGCAGCGCCTCGGTCTTGCCCGAGCGGGCGGCGCCGACGATGCTCACCCGCGACCCGCGGCCGATCGGGGTCAGCCACTCGATCGCCTTGAGCGTCGGGTCGTCGTCCCCGAGGCCGAAGCGCTCGGTCGGGAAGGCGGCGGGCAGCTCGTCGAACGGCGTGCCCTCGGCGACCTGGTCGGCCGGGGCGCCGTTGATGGTGTCGATGCGAACGAGGGACGGGTAGCGCTCCGAGCGGCGCGGCGCCCGCACGGGGCCGGCCACCTTGTCGCCCGAGACCAGCTCGCAGCGGCGAACCTGCGCGGCGGAGACGTAGACGTCGTCGTCGGACGGCTCGGGCGGGTTGACCCGCAGGAAGCCCGAGCCGTTGCCCAGGAGCTCCACGACGCCCTCGGCCTGCGCCTCCTCGGCGCCGTCGGCGCCCTCGTCCGACCGCGCCGGGCGGGTGCGGCCGCCACGGGAGCGGCTGCGCGGCGGCCGCGCCTCGCGCTCCTCCTCGGGCTCCGCCTCCTCGGCGACGGCCTTGGGCTCGTCGGCCTCCTCGGCGTCGTCGCCGGTGTCGGTGTCGGTGTCGGCGTCGCGGGCGCTGCGGGAGCGGCTGCGGCCACCGCGGCGGCTGCGCGAGCGGCGGGGCTTCTCCTCCTCCTCCTCCTCGACAGGGGCGTCGTCGCCCCCGTCCTCGGGGCCCTGCTCGCCCAGGATGGCGTCGACCAGGTCGGCCTTGCGCAGGCGGCGGAAGCCGGGCAGGCCGATCTCCGTGGCGATGGCGTGGAGGTCGGCCAGCGGGCTGTCCTCCAGCGCGGAACGGGTGAGAACGGACAAGTGATGCTCCTCGGTGTGGGTGTCGTCGGTGGGCCTCCGGCCGCGTTGATGTCAGCGGCCGGCGACGGTCTGCGCGGCGAACACTAGCGATCTGCAGGGCGGATCCATTTCAGGCGCTCGTCGCCGTCGTCGAAGTCGGGGACCTCCGCGCGGCCGTCGAGCACGGCCTTGACCGCGAGGAAGTCCGCGGCCGCGCGGACGTCGTGCACACGCACGACGGCGGCGCCGGCGTCCGCCGCCCAGCCCACGGCGGCCAGCGTCCCGGCCAGGCGCTCGTCGGGCGCGCGGCCCGTGATGGCCCCCAGGAAGTACTTGCGCGAGACGGCCAGCAGCACGGGCAGCCCGAGGGCGCGCAGCCGCTCCACGTCGCGCAGGACGGCCACGGTCTCGCGCGGCGTCTTGGCGAAGTCCGGGCCAGGGTCGAGGATGAGCTGCTCGCGCGGGACGCCCGACGCCTGCGCGACCGCGCAGCGCTCCTGCAGGAAGGCGACGACGTCATCCGCGACGTCGTCGTAGGCGGCGAAGTGCTCCTGCTTGGGGGCGGCGCGCGTGTGCATGACGACGAGCGCCGCGCCCGTTCGGGCGCAGAGCTCCGCGAGCCCCGGGTCGCGCAGGCCGCTGACGTCGTTGAGGATCGCCGCGCCGGCGTCGAGCACCGGGCCCGCGACCTCGCGCTTGAACGTGTCCACCGAGACCGTCACGCCCTCGGCGACCAGGCGCTCGACGAGCGGGAGGACCCGGCCGAGCTCGATCTCGGCGGCGGACGTCCCGGTGTAGGTCACGCCGCTCTCCCCGCCCACGTCGATGACGTCCGCGCCGTCCTGGACGAGGGCGAGCGCGTGGGCGACCTGGGCGTCGAGGGTCTGCAGCCGCACCGCGTCGGAGAACGAGTCCGGGTTGGCGTTGACGATGCCCATCAGCAGCGGCCGGCCCGGCGCCGGGGTCACCGTGCGGCCCCGGAGGTGCAGCGGCGCGGTCACGCGCCGGCGGCGTAGTGCAGGAACAGGTGGTCGTCGGCGCGGTGGACGTGGCGCAGCGCCAGGCGCGGCGGCGGGTCCAGCGCCGCGCCCGTCAGCGCCGTCGGCCCGTCCCCGGCGACGAGCAGCGGTGCCACGGTGAGCAGGAGGTCGTCGAGGCAGCCCTCGGCGACGAGCTGCCGCAACAGCGACGGGCCGCCCTCGCAGGACACGCCGTCGACGCCGTGATCGCGGTGCAGGCTCTCGAGCACCCGCGTGAGCGTCAGCCCGCCCTCGCCGAGCACGTGCACGGTGACGTCGGCGGCCGCGTCGTCGAAGCGCGCCTCGCGCTCGGTGTAGACGGCGATCGGGACCCCGGGCTCGGCGAAGACCGGGACGTCGGTGGCCTGCAGCGTCCCGCGGCGCGACACCGTGGCCAGGACGGGGTGCGGCGGCAGCCGGGCCGCGCGACGGCGCTCGCGCTGGGCCGCGTCGAGCAGGTTGGCGTAGCGCTCGGCCTTCAGCGTGCTCGAGCCGACGAGGATCGCGTCGGCGCCCGCACGCAGCTCCCGCAGCAGGTCGCGGTCCTCCGGGTGGCCGAGGGCGACGGAGCGCCCGTTCACGGTGGCGCGCCCGTCCACGGAGGCGATCATCGCCGCCGCGACGCGCGGGCGCCCGCCGACGGGACGCCGCAGGCCGAGGGCCTCGACGACCTCGCGCGGCGTGACGGCGGCGCCCGTGGCCCCGAGGACCTCCACGCTCAGCCGCCCCCCGTCATGCCCGCATGCTACGAGCGCGCGCCGTCACCCGCTCACTTCTTGATCCGCAGCCGCTGCGTCACCGCGACCGCGTTGCCGGCCTTGTCGGTGGAGGTGACGCGCAGCGTGAAGCTGCCGCTCTTGGCGTAGCGGTGGGTCGCCGTGCGGCCGCTGACGCGCGTGCCGTCGCCGAAGTCGATCCGGACCGTCGCGACGCCCGATCCGCGCGGGCTCGTCAGCGACCCGTCGGCCGCGCGCACCGTGACCTTCAGGCCCTTGCCGCGCTTGCGGCTGCCGGAGACCTTCACGGCCAGGGCCGGCGGGGTGGCGTCGACGCGCAGGTAGCGCACCGGCGTGGCCGAGGTCTGCCCGCGGCGGTCGGTGGCCACGACGCGCCAGCGGTGCGTGCCGTCCGGGACGGGCGCGACGGGCGTGTAGCGCGTGTCCGTGGTCGTGCCGATCGGCTTGCCGTCGACCTCGATGGTGTAGGTGATCCGGCCCCACAGCTCGAAGGCCGCCTGCCAGCTCAGCGGCGGGCGCGCGAACTTGCGGACCTTCGAGCTCGTGTAGGTCCGGAAGGAGCCGGGCGCGCGGTCGAACCCGCCGGCCACGAGGCGCTTCTCGGCCCCGGCCCCCTGGATGAAGACCGCTGTCGCGTCCCCCGCGCGGTCCACGCCGAGACCCAGACCGCCGTCGAGGGCGACGGGGCCGAAGGCGGGGTTGGAGACGGTGGCCGCCGGGCCGGGCGGCGGCGCGGTGCGCTTGGCCGGGTCGATGTCGTACGGGACGGCCTGCACGATCGCGTCCGCGGCGCCGTTGCCCCGCATGGCGACGGCGAACGCGTTGTTGTTCTCCGCGACGCCGACGGTCGTCCGCGGCGCGATCGGGTTGCCGGGGTTGAGCAGCGCGCCGGGGCTGAAGACGTCGTCGTGGACGATCGCGCCCGAGGTGGCGCCCGAGGCCGTCGAGGTCCCGGCGATGCCCTCGCCGCGCCCGGTGATGGCCACCTGCACGCCGGTCACATCGTCCGTGCCCGGGAAGCCGATGGCGTCGACCTGCGCGGGGTCCTCGAACTGGGAGCCGACCAGGCGCCGGGCGATCGCGTGCAAGCGGCCGTCGGCGAACTTCTGGCGGAAGACGGCCCAGGCGAAGCTCGAGTCGTCCTCGATGTCCACGTCGGGCAGGTCGGCGGCGCCGCCTGCGGCGGTCTGCAGTGCCGGGATGTTCAGGTCCTGCGGCGCGGCGGAGACGCGCTCGCCGAAGACGCGGCGGGCGTACACGTGGTCGCTCTCGCCCCACACCACGATGCCCGTGCCGTCGGCGGCGATCGCGACCTTCGAGCGCCCCGTGCCGCTCCCGGCCTCGGCGGCCGGGTTGATGTCCAGCGGGTCGGCGAGGGTCGTCAGCTGGGTGCCGCCCGAGGGCATCCGCGCCACGCGCACGTCGGCCGCCGACGCGCCCGCGGCCGTGAAGGAGACGTAGGCCGCGCCGTTGATGGACATGTCCGCCGACGGGCCGGACCCCGAGGTGGCCAGCAGCTGCAGCGGGTTGTACGCGGTCGCGTCCGCCGAACGGGTCACGGCGTAGACCTGGGCGCCGCTGACCCACGCGACCACCAGGCGACCACCGTCGCTCGCGGCGACGACGGGCTGCGACCCGGCGCCGTCGAGCCCGGCGTCGACGCGCTCGGGCGCCTGGAAGACGCCGTCGACCAGGCGGGACACGAAGATGTGGCGCGTCCCGCCGTCGGCCTTGACGTAGGCGACCGCGCCCGACCCGTCGCGGGCGACGGCCATGTCGGGCTGCCCGACGAGGTCCGCGCTGGGGCCGTCGATGGCCTCGGCGGGCAGGAAGTCCGCCCGCGCGGGGACGGCGGGGAGGGCGGCGGCCGCGATCAGGGACGGCAGGAGCAGCTGGCGCAGGCGCATGGGGTGGTGGAGCGATCCTTCTCGGACGAGGGTTCGACGGGGCAACCCGGCGAGGTCGGGGAAGTTACGGCCTCCCCCCGACGCATGGCCCTCCGGCCGGGCGGCGGTGCGTGACGCACGTCACACGCGACAGGGCCCGCGGGTACGATCCCGCGCGCATGGACATCACGCCCGAAGACCTTCCGGTCCGCGTCGAGAAGCCCTGGGGCCACGAGATCTGGTGGGCCTGGACGGACGACTACGTCGGCAAGATCATCCACGTGGACGCCGGCCACAAGCTGTCGGTCCAGTACCACGAGCTCAAGGACGAGACGAGCTACCTGCTCAGCGGCCGGATGAACCTCTACAAGGGCTCGAGCCTCGAGGACCTCGCCGTCACCGAGATCGCCGCGGGCCACCAGTGGCGCAACCGGCCGGGCGAGGTCCACACGATCGAGGCGCTCGAGGACTCCGACGTCCTCGAGGTCTCCACGCCCCACCTCGAGGACGTCGTCCGCCTGCAGGACGCCTACGGGCGCGAGGGCACCAGCGCCCCGTAGCGGCGCGCCCGCCGCCCGGCCTAGAGGACCTTCAGCTCCTCGCTGATCTCGGACACCGAGCCCTTCGCGTCGCCGAAGAGCATCGAGGTCTTCGGGTTCACGAACAGCGGGTTGTCGATGCCCGCGTAGCCCGAGGACATCGAGCGCTTCAGCACGATCACCGACGCGGACTCGTCCACGTTGAGGATCGGCATGCCGTAGATCGGCGAGTCGGCCTTGTTGCGGGCGTCCGGGTTGGTCACGTCGTTGGCGCCGATCACCAGGGAGACGTCCGTGCGGCCGAACTCGCCGTTGATGTCGTCCATCTCCTTGAGCTGCTCGTAGGGCACGTCGGCCTCCGCGAGCAGCACGTTCATGTGCCCGGGCATGCGGCCCGCCACCGGGTGGATGGCGTACTTGACCTCCACCCCCTTGGCCTCCAGCAGCTTGGCCATCTCCCGCACCGCGTGCTGGGCCTGGGAGACCGCCATGCCGTAGCCCGGCACGACGACGACCTGGCGGGCGTAGGCCATCTGGATGGCCACGTCGGCCGCGCTGGTCGAGCGCACCGTCCCGCCCGCGATCCCGGCGGCGCCCGGCGCCGCCTCGACGGTGCCGCCGAAGCCGCCCGCGATGACGCTGGTGATCGAGCGGTTCATGGCGGTCGCCATCTGCTGGGTCAGCAGGGTGCCCGAGGCGCCGACGATCATGCCCGCGACGATCAGCGCGGTGTTGTTCAGCGCGACGCCGGTGGCCGCGGCGCTCAGCCCGGTGAACGCGTTCAGCAGCGAGATCACCACGGGCATGTCCGCGCCGCCGATGGGGAGCACGAGCAGGTTGCCGAGGATCGCGGCGCTGACGAGCAGCAGCAGCATGAGCCACTCGTCGTGCTGGCCGGCGACGATCGCCACGCCGCAGGCGACGGCGACGAGGCCGAGCAGGGCGTTGAGCGGGGTCTGCAGCGCCCCGATCGTCACGGGCTTGCCGTCGATGAGCTCCTGGAGCTTGGCGAAGGCGATGTTCGAGCCCCAGAAGGACACCGAGCCGATGATCGCGGCGAAGACCGAGAAGATCGCCACGTAGGTCGGGACGTCGGCGAAGCCGCCGCTCGTCCGGAACTCGACCCACGCGATGAGGGCCACCGCGCCACCGCCGACGCCGTTGAACAGCGCCACCATCTGCGGCATCTGGGTCATCTTCACCCGGCGCGCGGCGGGGACGCCGACCGCGGTGCCGATCGCGATGCCGAGGATGATCAGCCCGATGTCGTGCAGCGGGTCGACGAGCAGCGTGGCGATGACCGCGACGCCCATGCCGACCGCGGCGATGCGGTTGCCGCGCACCGCGGTCTTCGGCCCGGTCAGACCGCTCAGCCCGTAGATGAACAGGGAGAACGCGACGATGTAGAGGACGCTGCGGAAATTGTGGTCGGTCAGGAACGACGACGCGATCGTGGTGCTCACTTGCCGTCCTCCGCGTCCGCCTCGACGAGCTCCTTCGGCTTGGCCTTGAACATCTCGAGCATCCGGTCGGTGACCAGGAAGCCGCCGACGACGTTGATCGTCCCGAAGGCCACGGCGATGACGAGCAGCGCCTTGTTCAGGGTCCCGCTCGCGGCGCCCTCGGCGAGCAGGATGATGCCGCCGAGGACCACGATGCCGTGGATGGCGTTCGTGCCCGACATGAGCGGCGTGTGCAGCGTGTTGGGGACCTTCGAGATCACCGCGTAGCCGACGAAGCCGGCCAGCACGAGGATCGCGAGGTTGGTGACGAGCATCAGGCGGCGGCCTCCACGGTCTGCCTGGCCCGTTCGTGGACGATCTCCCCGTCCCTGGTGACGCAGGCTCCGGCGATGATCTCGTCCTCGAAGTCGAGGGCGAGGTTGCCGTCGTCGTCGAGCATGAGCTCCACGAGCGACTGCACGTTGCGGGCGTAGAGCTGGCTGGCGTGCTCGGGCATGTCCGCCGCGATGTTCAGCGGCGAGACGATGGTGACGTCGTGCTTGACGACGACCTGGCCGGGCTCCGTGAGCTCGCAGTTGCCGCCGGTCTCCCCCGCGAGGTCGACGATGACCGAGCCCGGCTTCATGCCCTCCACCGCCTCGGCGGTGACCAGGCGCGGCGCGGGCCGGCCCGGGACGAGCGCAGTGGTGATCACGACGTCGAAGCCCTTGGTCGCCTCGGTGAGCGCCTGCTGCTGCTGGGCGCGCTCCGCCTCGGTCAGCTCGCGGGCGTAGCCGCCCTCGCCGGCCGCCTCGATGCCGAGGTCGAGCCACTTGGCCCCGAGCGACTCGACCTGCTCGGCCGTCTCGGGCCGCACGTCGTAGCCCG
>JAXDGY010000177.1:0-3283 GCA_034664785.1 Solirubrobacteraceae bacterium | reverse complement strand
CCCCGAGCACCGCGGGGTGGTCGGCGAGCAGGCCCGCCAGGGCCTGGGCGTTGGCCTCCTGGCGCTCCACGCGGACGCCGAGGGTGGCCAGCGACCGGTGGGCCAGCCAGGTCTCGAACGGCCCCGGGATGCCCCCGGTCAGCGTCCGCCAGCTCCGCAGGACGGCCACGAGCTCCGGGTCGCGGGCGGCGACGTGGCCGATCAGCAGGTCCGAGTGGCCGGTCAGGGCCTTGGTCCCGCTGGCCACCGAGAGCGCCGCCCCCAGCTCGAGCGGCCGCTGGCGCAGCGGCGTGGCGAGCGTGCCGTCGACGGCCAGCAGCGCGCCGGCCTGCTGCGCCGCGGCCGCCAGGCCCGGCAGGTCCAGGACGCGCAGCTCGGGATTGGACGGCGACTCGACCCAGACCATGCGCGCGCCCGGCAGCGCCGCGCGCAGCGCGGCGTCGTCGGTCGGCACGCCGCGGACGACCACGCCGCGGGGCTCGAGGTGCTCGCGGGCGATCGTCCGCACGCCGGGGTAGGCGTCCTCGACGTACACCAGGACCTCGCCGGGCCGCAGGAGGGCCAGCAGGACGGCGCTGACCGCCGCCATGCCGGAGGCGTAGGCCACGGCCTCCCCGCCCTCGAGATCCCCCAGGGCGGCCTCGTAGCCCGCCCACGTGGGGTTGGCGAAGCGGCCGTAGCCGGCGGGGTCGGCCTCGCCGGCGAGGTGGACGGCCGAGGCGGGCACCGGCCCGGGAAGGAACGGCTCTCCGACCCGTGCGGCGGGAAGCCCGCCGTGGACCGCGCGGGTCCCCGGCCGCAGCCCGCCCTCGCGATCGCTCACGCCCGGTCCACCGCGGTGGCGCGCGAGCAGTCGTCCCAGCCGCCCTCGCGGTGGGAGCGGTCGCAGAAGGGCTTGGTCGCCGACAGGCCGCAGCGGCACAGGGCGATCGGCTCCTCCCCGGTCTCCCAGCGGTTGCCGTCCGCGTCGACCAGCGTCACGGGGCCTGTGACCTTGTAGGGCCCGCGGTCGCGGACCTTGATGACCACCTCGTCGCTCACGAGCCCATCGTGACACGGCGGGGGCAGGGCCCCGCCGGCCGGCTCGACGCTAGGACGAGGCCGAGGCGCCTCGGCGCTGCTCCACCAGCTCCTGGAAGTGCTGCAGCGCGGTCGGCGCCTGCTTGGCGAGCTTCTTGACGTCCCAGCGGTCCAGCGTGACCAGCAGCATCGGCGAGGTCGCCGTCACCGTGGCGTTGCGCTGCTCGCGCGCCAGCACGCCCATCTCGCCCACGACGTTGCCGGGCCCGAGCTCGGCGATCGCCCGGCCCTCGCGCTCGACCGTGGCCGTCCCCTCCTCGATCACGAGCAGGTCGTAGGAGTAGTCGCCCTCGCGGACGAGCTCCTTGCCCTCGGGCACGGAGACCTCCGAGGCCAGGCGGGCCATGGCTTCGATCTCGTCGTCGCCGAGATCGGCGAACACGGGGATCTTCTTCAGGCGGGATGCGTCCACGTCGTGGTTCCTCGTCTCCTGCAGGGGGCGGGCGGTGCTCCGAGCCTTCCCGCCGCCGGGGCCCCTGTCAAGCACCGTCGAGCACCCGGAACGACGAAGGGCGGCCCGGAGGCCGCCCTTCGCACAGCTTGCCGCCGGAGCGGGCGCCCGGGTCAGGACCCGGGAGCGGGCTCCGTGGGCTCGGGGTTCTCGCCGGGCTCGAGCGCCGGGCTGCTGCCCTCCGGCGCGGCCTCCGCCGAGCCGCCGCCGACGCCGGCCGGGACCTTCGTCGGCTGCACGATCTCCAGCGACACCTCGGGCTCCTCGCCCTCGGGGGCGCGGTCGACCAGGACCGTCGCGCCGGGCGTGAGCTCGGAGCGCAGGACGAAGTCGGCCAGCGGGTCCTCGATGAAGCGCTGGATCGCCCGGCGCAGCGGGCGGGCGCCCATCGACGGGTCCCAGCCCTTGTCCACCAGCAGGTCCTTGGCCGCCTCGGTGAGCTCGAGCTGCAGCTCGCGCTCGGCCAGCGACTCCCGGATGCGACGCAGCAGGAGCTCGACGATCGTCTTGATCTCGTCCTTCTGCAGCTTGTGGAAGACGATGACGTCGTCGATGCGGTTCAGGAACTCCGGGCGGAAGACCTTCTTCAGCTCGCCCATGATCCGCGTCTTCATGTCGTCGTAGGTGATGCCCGTCTCGTCGTCGCTCACGGCGAAGCCGAGCGGCGTGTTGCGGGCGATCTCCGACGCACCGATGTTCGACGTCATGATCACGATCGCGTGGCGGAAGTCGACCGTCCGGCCCTGCGAGTCGGTCAGGCGCCCGTCCTCCAGGATCTGCAGGAGGATGTTGAAGACGTCCGGGTGGGCCTTCTCGATCTCGTCGAGCAGGAGCACGCAGTACGGCTTCCGGCGCACGGCCTCCGTCAGCTGGCCGCCCTCGTCGTATCCGATGTAGCCGGGAGGCGAGCCCACGAGGCGCGACACGGCGTGCTTCTCCATGTACTCCGACATGTCGATGCGCGTCATGGCGTCCTCGTCGCCGAACAGGAACTCGGCGAGCGTCCGGGCCAGCTCCGTCTTGCCCACGCCCGACGGGCCGAGGAAGACGAACGAGCCGGTCGGCCGCTTCGGGTCCTTCAGCCCGGCACGCGAGCGGCGGATCGCCTTGGAGATGACCTCCACGGCGGCCTGCTGCCCGATGACGCGCTTGTGGAGCTCGTCCTCCATCCGCATGAGCTTCTGGGTCTCGGCCTCGGTGAGCTTGAACACCGGGATGCCGGTCCACATCGAGACGATGTCGGCGATCTCCTCCTCGCCGATCGCCGGGCGCTCCTGCCCGTCGGCCTCGCCGGACTCCCACTGCTCCTCGAGCTCGCGCTTCTTGTTCGTCAGGCGCCGCTCCTGGTCACGCAGGTTGGCCGCCTTCTCGAACTCCTGCGCCTCGATCGCGGACTCCTTCTGGCGCCGCGTCGTCTCGATCTCCTCCTCGAGCTCCCGGTACACGGGCGGGGAGGTCATCGACTTGATGCGCATGCGCGAGGCGGCCTCGTCGATGAGGTCGATCGCCTTGTCGGGCAGCTGCCGGTCGGAGATGTACCGGTCGGCGAGCTCCGCCGCGGCGACGAGCGCCTCGTCGGTGATCTCGATCTTGTGGTGCTGCTCGTAGCGGTCGCGCAGGCCCTTGAGGATCTGCACGGTCTCGTCCGTGGAGGGCTGGTCCACGCGGATCTGCTGGAAGCGGCGCTCCAGCGCGCTGTCGCGCTCGAGGTACTTGCGGTACTCGTCGAGCGTGGTGGCGCCCACGGTCTGC
>JAXDGY010000176.1:0-4170 GCA_034664785.1 Solirubrobacteraceae bacterium | reverse complement strand
CTCCTCGACGGCCTCGTCGTTCTTGGGCTCGTCGGTCATCGCTTGCGGGCCTTCCTGGCGTCGTCGCCGTGTCCGCGGTAGGTGCGCGTCGGCGCGAACTCGCCGAGCTTGTGCCCCACCATGGACTCGGACACGAACACGGGAACGTGCTTGCGCCCGTCGTGGACGGCGATGGTGTGACCCACCATCTCGGGGAAGATCGTCGACGTGCGCGACCAGGTCTTGACCATGGTGCGGGAGCCGCTCGAGTTCATCGCCTCGATCCGCCCCATCAGGCGCTCCTCGACGAACGGGCCCTTCTTGGAAGAGCGGCTCATCGCTGGGATCCCTTCTTGCCGCGGCGGCGACCGCGGACGATGTATCGATCGGACTGCTTGCCCTTCTTGCGGGTGCGGTAGCCGAGCGTCGGCTTGCCCCAGGGCGTCTGCGGATGGTTGCCGAGTGGCGTGCCGCCCTCGCCACCGCCGTGCGGGTGGTCGACCGGGTTCATGGCGGTGCCGCGGGTCTGCGGGCGCACGCCCATGTGGCGCTTGCGGCCGGCCTTGCCGACGGTGATGTTCTGATGGTCGGCGTTGCCGACCACGCCGACGGTCGCGCGGCACTCGGCACGGACCTGGCGCATCTCGCCCGAGGGCAGGCGCAGCGTCGCCATGCCGGCGTCCTTGGCCATCAGCTGGATGCCGATGCCGGCGGAGCGGCCGAGCTGGGCGCCACGGCCCGGCTGCAGCTCGACGTTGTGGACCACGGTGCCGACCGGGATCGACGCGAGCGGCAGCGCGTTGCCGACGGTGATGTCGACCTGCGTGCCCGACTCGACGTACATGCCGACCCGCAGGCGGTTCGGCGCCACGATGTAGCGCTTCTCGCCGTCGAGGTAGTGCAGCAGCGCGATGTAGGCGGAGCGGTTCGGGTCGTACTCGATCGAGGCGACCTTGGCCGGCACGTTGTCCTTCGTGCGCTTGAAGTCGACGACGCGGTAGGCGCGCTTGGCCCCGCCGCCGCGATGGCGGGAGGTCTTGCGGCCGTTGGCGTTGCGCCCGCCGGACTTGTGCAGCCCGATGGTCAGCGACTTCTCCGGCTCGCCCTTGGTGACCTCGGCGAAGTCGGCGAACGTGATGAAGCGCCGGCCCGGGGACGTCGGCTTGACCTTCTTGATCGGCATTAGAGGTCGGCCTCCAGGCCCTGGAAGATCGGGATGGAATCGCCCTCGCGCAGCTGGACGATGGCCTTCTTCCACGACCGGCGGGCGCCGGAGGTGTAGCCGCGGCGCTTGGGCTTGCCCTTCACCGACATCGTGGCCACGCCGAGCACGTGCACGTCGAAGAGCTCCTCGACGGCCTGCCTGATCTGCGTCTTGTGGGCGTCCGCGTGGACGCGGAACGTGTACTTGCCGGCCGTCGCGAGGACGTACGTCTTCTCGGAGACGATCGGCCGGATGATCACCTGGGTGGCGTCCATCAGGAGCCCTCCTCCTCGGCGGCGGCCGGGGCGGCGCCGCGGACGGCGCCCTTGGCCCGCTCGGTGAGCGCGGTCAGGGCGTCCTGGGTGACGACGAGCTGGGCGGCGCCGACGATGTCGGCCACGCCGGCAGCCTCCGCCGGGAGCACGTTCACGCGCTCGAGGTTGCGGAAGGACTTGAAGGCCGCGTCCTGGTCCGGTGCGACGACGACGAGGACGGAGCCGCCGAGGCGGTCGGCCAGCAGGCCGGCGGCGGTCTTGGTCGACGGTGCGTCGAACGCGCCGTTGTCGAGCACCGCGATCGAGGCACGCTCGGCGTGGATCGACAGCGCGCTGCGCAGCGCGGCCTTGCGGGCCTTGCGGTTGACCTTGACGGTGTAGTGGCGCGGGCTGGGACCGAACACGGTGCCGCCGCCGGTCCACAGCGGGGACCGCGAGGTGCCGGCGCGGGCGCGGCCCGTGCCCTTCTGGCGCCACGGCTTCGCGCCGCCGCCGCGGACCATCCCGCGGGTGCGCGTCGCGTGCGTGCCGCGGCGGCGCGCCGCGAGCTCCGCGACGACGACCTCGTGCACGAGTGGGCCGTTGAACGGGGCGCCGAAGACCTCGGGATCGAGGTCCAGCTTGTCCTGGCCGGCGCCGAGGACGGGAGCGAACACGGCCTTAGGCATCGGTGCGCACCTCCACGGTGGAGCCCTTCGGCCCGGGGACGGCGCCCCGGACGAGCATCAGGTTCTGGCCCGGGATGAGCTCGACGATCGTCAGGCCCTTCTGGGTGACGCGCTCGTTGCCCATCTGGCCCGGGCCCTTCATGCCCTTGAAGACGCGCGAGGGCGTCGCCGAGGCGCCGATCGAGCCGGGCGCGCGCTTGTTGTGCGAGCCGTGGCTCTTCGGGCCGGAGGCGAAGCGATGGCGCTTGATCGTGCCCTGGAAGCCCTTGCCCTTCGACGTCCCGGCGATCTTCACCTTCTGGCCGACCTCGAAGGCCTCGACGGTCACGGTCTCGCCCACGGTCAGCTCGCCGGCCTCGTCGCGGAACTCCACGAGGTGGCGCAGCGGCGGCGCGGACGCCTTCTTGAGATGCCCGAGCTCCGGCCGGGTGAGGGCCTTCTCACGCACGGCGCCGAAGCCGAGCTGCACGGCGTTGTAGCCGTCGGCGTCGTGCGTGCGCACGGCGGTCACCGGGCACGGCCCGGCCTCGAGGACGGTGACGCGCTCGACGCGGCCGTCCTCCTGGAAGCGCTGGGTCATTCCCAGCTTCTTGGCGAGAATCGCGGGCATGTCAGGTGGTCACTAGGCGAAGGCGAGCTTGATCTCGATGTCCACGCCGGCGGGCAGATGGTCGAGGCGCTGCAGCGAGTCGACCGTCTTGGGCGTGGGCTGGTGGATGTCGATGAGGCGCTTGTGCGTGCGGATCTCGAAGTGCTCCTGCGAGTCCTTGTCCTTGAAGGGGGAGCGGATCACGGCGTACACGTTGCGCTCGGTGGGCAGGGGCACCGGGCCCGACACGGTCGCGCCGGTCCGCTGCGCCGTCTCCACGATCTCCTTCGCGGCGGTCTCGATCGCCGAGGCGTCGTAGGCCTTCAGGCGGATGCGGATCTTGTTCTGTGCGGCCACGGGGGGCTTTCTGTCCGGTGTCTGCGGTGAAGTGGTGGGTGTCTGATTACGTGCCGAAGGCGGGATCCGGGGCCCGGAACCCGCCTTCTAGACCGCCTCGCTCGCGATGGCCCCTGCTCGGGGCGCGTCGCCGGAGGCGTGCCTCGGGGGCCGAGGCGGTGTCCTTTCCGACGGGAGGTGACGTCCGCGGACGTCCCTTTCCCTTCCTGCGGTCGCGATTGCGGCCGACCCACTGTAGGGGGCCGGCCGCCGTCGCTTTGTCAGCGTGTTCGTGCTACTTGATGATCTCCGTGACGACGCCGGAGCCGACGGTGCGGCCACCCTCGCGGATGGCGAAGCGCAGGCCGGCGTCCATTGCGATCGGCTGGATCAGCTCGATCTCCATCTGCACGTTGTCGCCCGGCATGACCATCTCGGTCCCCTCGGGGAGCTTGGCCACGCCCGTCACGTCGGTCGTGCGGAAGTAGAACTGCGGGCGGTAGCCCGTGAAGAACGGCGTGTGACGGCCGCCCTCCTCCTTCTTGAGGACGTAGACCTCGGCCTTGAAGTGCGTGTGCGGGGTGATCGACCCCGGCTTGCACAGCACCTGGCCGCGCTCGATGTCCTCGCGCTTGACGCCGCGGAGCAGGCAGCCGACGTTGTCGCCCGCCATGCCCTGGTCGAGGATCTTGCGGAACATCTCGACGCCGGTCACGACCGTGTTGGAGGTCTGGTCCTTGATGCCGACGATCTCGACGGTGTCGCCGGTGTTGACGACGCCGGTCTCGATGCGGCCCGTGGCCACCGTGCCGCGGCCGGTGATCGAGAAGACGTCCTCGACCGGCATCAGGAACGGCTTGTCCAGGTCGCGGACGGGCTCCGGGATGTAGGTGTCCAGCTGCTCGGCGAGCTCGACGATCTTGGCCTTGTACTCCTCGTCGCCCTCGAGCGCCTTCAGCGCCGAGCCGGTGACGAACGGGATGTCGTCGCCCGGGAAGTCGTACTCGGACAGCAGCTCGCGCACCTCGACCTCGACGAGCTCGAGGAGCTCCTCGTCGTCGACCATGTCGGCCTTGTTGAGGAAGACCACGATGTACGGCACGCCGACCTGGCGGGCGA
>JAXDGY010000175.1:0-17729 GCA_034664785.1 Solirubrobacteraceae bacterium | reverse complement strand
GCGCGGTCATACCGGCCCAAGGTGACGGCGGAACCGCTCGGCGCGGTCGTCTGGCTGCACGGCGGCGGCTGGCTGCTGGGCGACCTGGAGGGCTTCGACCACGTCTGCCGCGCGCTCGCCGTGGCCTCCGGCCACGTCGTGGTGAGCGTCGAGTACCGCCTGGCCCCGGAGCACCCGTTCCCGGCGGCGGTCGACGACGCCCGCGCCGCGGTGGACTGGGCCCTCGGGCACGGCGCCGACCAGCTCGGCTACGACGCCGACCGGGTCGTCGTCGGCGGGGACAGCGCGGGGGGCAACCTCGCGGCGGTCGCCGCGCGCCACGCCGCGGGGCGCCTGCGCGGGCAGCTGCTGGTCTACCCGGCGCTCGACGCCGCGATGGACTCCGGCTCCTACGCCGAGTTCGCCGCCGGGCCGATGCTGACCCGCGACGAGATGGGCCAGTGCTACGACACGTACCTGGGGACCGTCGACCGCACCGACCCGGACGCCTCGCCGCTGCGCTGCACCGACCTCGCGGGGACGCCACCGGCGTTCGTCGCCGTCGCCGGCCACGACCCGCTGCGCGACGATGGCGTGCGCTACGCCGAGGCGCTGCGGGCGGCCGGCACACCCGCCGACCTGCGCGTCTTCGACGACATGGTCCATGGCTTCCTGCGCTGGGGCGGCGTCGTCGACCGCACGAGCGAGCTCATCTCCGAGCTCGGCGGCGCGGCGCGCCGCATGCTGGCGGCCCAGTCCTAGACCAGCGCGGCGGCGGGCTCGGCCACCGAGGCGCCGAGGGTGCGATCGGCCCACACCAGGGCCTCGCCCGCCAGCGCCGCGAGCTGCGCGGCCGGCAGCCCCGGCAGCGCGGCGGCCTCCCAGTCGGCGGCCTCGCACGCCTCGGCCATCCGGAGCGCGCGCCCCTTGCCGCCGGCGCGCTGGAGCAGGGCGGCGATGACGTCGTCGGCGACGGGGACCTCGCCCAGCACGTCCTCCATCGGGCGCCCGATCAGGGCGTCGAGGACGCTGAACAGCCCGGTCAGGAAGTAGGCGTCGGGGTCGGGCGCGCCCAGCGTCACGGCGATCTGCTCGCACGTGCGGGCGCGCGCCAGCGCCGTGGTCAGCAGCGGCACCCGGCGCCCGGCGACCTCGGAGAGCACGAGCAGCATGCCCCACTGGCGCACGGTGCGCATGCCGAGCAGCACGATGGCCTGCCGGACGCTCGAGATGCGGTGGCGGCGGGCGAAGGCCGCGGAGTTGACCAGGCGCAGCAGCCGGAAGGACAGCCCGACGTCGGAGACGATGGCCTGCTCGAGCTCGTCGACGTCCAGCTCGGCGGCGTTGAGCGCCGCGGACAGCTGCAGGTGCCCGATGGCCGCCTCGGGCAGCGTCTGGGCGTCCACGGGTCGCGGGCGGCAGTAGAAGGCGCCCTGGAAGAGGTCGAAGCCCGCGTCGAGGCAGGCGGCGTGGGCCTCGTCGGTCTCGACCCCCACGGCCAGCAGCTTGCCGTCGAAGCCGAACGCCTCCAGGCCCCGGGCGGCCGTGCCCAGGGCGCCGGACAGCAGCCCTGCGGCGGCGTCCATGCGGGCGATCCGGGCCACGGCGAGCAGCTCGTCGGCCTCGACGCCGGGCGCCAGCCCGGCCCGGAAGTCGCCGACGGCGATCCGGTAGCCCGCCCGGCGCAGGCGCTGGAGGCGGTCCAGCAGCGCGGCGTCGATCAGCTCGCCGTCGACGAGGTCGAGGACGACGCCCTCGGGGCCGAAGGGCAGCGGGTCGAGGTCGAGCAGGAAGCGCGCGGTTACGGGCAGGAAGCCGGGTGCGCCGCCCGTGGCCTCGTTCAGGCCGACCTCGGTCATCGCGCCGAGCGCGATCCGCGCGGTGGCGGCGTCGGCGCCCGCCTGGGGACCCCGGTAGAGCAGCGCGTAGCCCGCGAGCGCGTCGCCGGCGTCGAGGATCGGCTGCCTCGCGAAGGCGACCGCCTGCGGCGGTGACACGCTCAGGGCGCTCGGGCTCACCCCCCGGTGGTCGGAGGCACCGCGCCGCAGCCGCAGCCGTGGTTGCGCGGGATGGACGGATATCGAGGCCCCGCCACGGCGGGGCCGCGGTCACGCCGTCAGCTCCGTACGCACCGCGTAGAGCTCGGGGAAGAACGTCAGGTCGAGCGCCTGGCGCAGGAACGTCACGCCGGACGACCCACCCGTGCCGCGCTTGGAGCCGATGATCCGCTCGACCGTCTTGAGGTGCCGGAACCGCCAGGTCTGGAAGGTGTCCTCCACGTCCACGAGCTCCTCGCAGGCCTCGTAGACCTCCCAGTGCTCCTCCGGAGCCCGGTAGACGGCGGTCAGGACCCCGACGAGCTCCTGGTTGAGCACGTGCGGGCGGCTCCGGTCGCGGGTCAGGAGCTCGGCGGGGATCGGGTAGCCGGCGCGGTGCAGGAACGCCAGGAACTCGTCGTAGAGGCTCGGCGCCTCGAGCGCGCGGCGCAGCTCGTCCTGGGCGGCCGGGTCGTGCGCGAAGACCCGCAGGACACCGGGGTTCTTGTTGCCGAGGAGGAACTCGAGCAGGCGGTACTGCGCGGACTGAAAGCCCGAGGCGACCCCGAGCACATGGCGGAACTGGACGTACTCCGTCGGCGTCAAGGTGGCCAGGACCGACCACTGGTCGGTCATCTGGGCCTGGATGTGCTTCACGCGGGCCAGGCGCTTGAGCACCGGCCCGAGGTCGTCGGCGGCCAGCAGGGCCATCGCGGAGCGCAGCTCGTGGATGAGCAGCTTGATCCAGAGCTCCGTGGTCTGGTGCTGGACGATGAACAGCAGCTCGTCGTGGTGGCCCGACCGCGGGGCCTGGGCGGACAGGAGCACGTCCAGGCGCAGGTAGCCGGCGTAGTCCACCCCCTCCAGATCGCGCTCGATGCCGTCCTCCAAGGGCCTGATGTTGTGCTCGGTCATGGGGCCTCCGGGGGTGCGTGGCGGGACGCCGCCCACCGTAGACCGCCGGCCGGAGAAGTGGAACGGCCCGCTGGAGGCGGGCCGTTCCGGGGAGGAGAGATGCTGCTATGTGGTCCAGCGATATGTGATCGGTGAGGGAAGCTCTGCGCTCAGCCGCGCGCGCTGTAGCGCGTGGTGAGGTTGTCGGCCATGCCGACGAGGGCGATGGCGGCGAAGGTCAGCGCCGCAGCGGGATCGCGGGAGACGGCGAGCACGAGGGCGACGCCGGCCAGGCCGACGACCAGGCCCCAGTCGGTCGCGTAGAGGGTCCCGACGGGCAGCGCGGGCACCCCGTGCTCGTCGGTGACCGCGTACAGCGCCAGTCCCGTCATGACGGCACCGACGACCAGTCCGATGACCGCGGCGGCGGCGCTCAGCCCGAGCACGATGGGCAAGGCCATCGTGGCCATGCCGATCGCCATCCGGACGGCGGCGTGCATGCTGAGGGGGATGAGGCGCAGTGCGGTCATTGCCTGATCAACACTCTGCCGTCCGGCTGAGGGAACGCCTGTGAGCGTGATCACAGACCCCCGCGGCCGCTACCGTTGCCGCCCATGGCGAAGGTCCGGCTGGACACGCTGCTGGCCGATCGGGGCCTGTTCGAGTCGCGATCCCGCGCCGCGGCGTCGGTCATGGCCGGCGAGGTGCGATTGGGCGGGGACGGGCGGCGCGCCGAGAAGCCGGGCCAGCTCGTGGCGGCCGACGTGGAGGTCCTGGTCGACGCCGCGCCGAGGTTCGTCTCGCGTGGCGGCACGAAGCTCGCCAACGCGCTGGACGCGCTCGGCCTCGACGTCACGGGCCGCCGGGCCCTGGACGTCGGCGCGTCGACCGGGGGCTTCACGGACTGCCTGCTCCAGCGCGGGGCCGAGCACGTCGTCGCGCTCGACGTCGCCTACGGCGAGCTGGACTGGCGGCTGCGCACGGATCCGCGGGTCACCGTGCTGGAGCGCGCGAACGCCCGCGCGCTGGACGTCGCCGCCCTGCCGTACCGTCCCGACCTCATCGTGGCCGACGTCTCCTTCATCTCGCTCACCAAGGTCCTGCCCGCCGCCCTGGCGACGGCGGCGCCGGCCTACGACGCCCTGGCGATGGTCAAGCCGCAGTTCGAGGTGGGCCGCGGGCGCGTCGGCAAGGGTGGCGTCGTGCGGGAGCCCGCCGACCGCCGCGACGCCCTGGCCGCCGTCGCGCGCGCCGCGCAGGCGTCCGGTGCGCAGGTGGCGGGCTTCGCCGCCTCCGGCCTCGCGGGGCCGAAGGGCAACCGCGAGACCTTCGTGTGGCTCACCGAGCCGGGACGGCCCGGCGCGGTGACCGACCTCGATGCGGCCGTGGTCGCGGCCGAGGAGGCCTGGGCGTGACGGTCACGCGGGCCCGGACGGTGACCGTCCTGACCCATCAGCGCCCCAGTCAGACCGGCGCCGCCCTCGAGCGCCTGCGCGAGGCGGCCGCGCGCGCCGGCGTCGAGCTGCGGTTCGATCCCGAGGAGACCCGCAAGCACGAGCTGCACGTGGGGGAGAACTCCATCCGCTGCGATGCGCCGCTGAGCGACGACGTGGAGCTGTGCATCGTGCTCGGCGGCGACGGGACCATCCTGCGGGCGCTGCGGCGCTACGCGGGGACCAGCGTGCCCGTCTTCGCCGTCAACTTCGGCGAGGTCGGCTTCCTGGCGACGATCGACCCCGACGAGGTGACCGACGGCTTCGACCGCGCCCTGTCGGGCGACTTCGAGGTGCTCACGCTGCCCGCGATCGCGCTCGACCTGCCGCAGGGCCCCGCCGCCGCGATCAACGACCTGTCCATCAACCGCAAGATCGGCAGCCGGGTCGCGCAGCTCTCCTACGGGGTCGCCGGCGAGGAGGTCGGCCGGGTGCGCTGCGACGGCCTGGTGATCGCCACCCCTGCGGGGTCGACGGGCTACAACCTGGCCAACGGCGGGCCGGTCCTGGCGTGGGGCGTGGAGGGCTATGTCGTCTCGTTCATCGCGCCGCACTCGCTGACCGCCCGCGCGCTCGTCGTCGCGCCGGACGACGAGCTCGCGATCCACAACCGGGGGCGCGACCCGGTCGACATCTCCGTCGACGGGCGACCCGTGGGCGAGCTGGAGCCCGCCGGGATCATCACCACGCGGTTCCTGCGCGAGGCCGCCGACCTGGCCCAGGTGCCGGGGTCCTCGTTCTACCGGCGCATCCGCGAGAAGTTCGGCCGCCTGGCGTCGTGACGGCGCCGGGCGAGGTCCTGGGGCTCGACCACGTGCAGCTCGCGGCGCCCGCCGGCGCCGAGGACGAGGCCCGCGGCTTCTACGGCCGGCTGCTCGGCCTCCCCGAGCTGCCCAAGCCGCCCGCGCTCGCGGCCCGCGGCGGCGTCTGGTTCGCCTGCGGCGCCCACGAGCTGCACGTCGGCGTCGAGGAGCCGTTCGCTCCGGCGCGCAAGGCGCACCCGGCGCTGCTGGTGGCAGGCCTCGAGACCCTCGCGAGCCGCCTGGCCGGGGCGGGCGTCGAGGTGCGCTGGGATGCGTCGATCCCGGGGGTGCGCCGCTGCCACGTCGACGACCCGTGGGGCAACCGGCTCGAGCTCGTGGCGGCCGAACGCGGCGCCGTCACGGGGGCGTGACGGGCGGCGCTCCCGGGTCGGGGTCCATCCGCGGGCGCTGGTACACCGGCTGGGTGCTCCGAGAGCTCCGCGTCGAGAACCTCCTGCTCATCGAGCGGGCCGAGCTGCGGCTCGAGCCCGGCCTGAACGTCCTGACGGGCGAGACCGGGGCCGGCAAGACCGTCCTGGCCCATGCGCTGGACCTGCTGCTGGGTGGCCGCGCGCGGGCCGGCATCGTGCGCCCCGGCGCGGCGGAGGCCTACGTCGAGGGCGCCTTCGACCTGCCGGAGGGGCTGCGGGACGGGCTCGCCGAGCTCATCGCGCCCGACGCCGAGGAGCTCGTGCTCGCCCGCCGCGTGAGCGCCGAGGGCCGCACGCGGGCCGCGCTCAACGGCCGCTCGTGCAGCGTGGCCGACCTGCGGGACGTCGCCGCCGGGCTGATCGCCTTCTACGGGCAGCACGAGCACCGCAAGCTCACGCTCGCCTCCTCCCAGCTCGAGCTGCTCGACGCGGCCTGCGACCCGGAGCAGGCGGGGCGCCGTGCGGCCTTCGGGCAGGAGCTCGCCCGCGCGCGTGCGCTCGAGGCGTCGCTCGACGAGCTGCGCGAGCGCGCGGGCGCCAGGGACCGGGAGCTCGACCTGCTCGAGTTCGAGATCGCCGAGATCGAGCAGGCCGACCCGTCCGAGGACGAGGAGGCCGAGCTGGCGGCCCGGCGCGACCGCCTGCGCCATGTCGAGGCGCTGCGCGCCGCCGCGCTCGGCGGGGCGGAGGCGCTCGCGCCGGACGAGGGCGCGGGCGTGACTGCGCTGCTGGCGTCGGGCGGGGCGGCCCTGGACGGCGTGGAGGGCGTGGACCCGGCGCTCGACGGGCTCGTGGAGCGCTGGCGCGCGATGGCCATCGAGGCCCAGGACGTCGCGGGCGAGCTGCGCGGCTACGGCGAGGGGCTGGAGGCCGAGCCCGGGGAGCTCGAGGTCGTCGAGGAGCGGCTGGCGGTCCTCGACCGCCTCAAGCGCAAGCACGGCGGGACGATCGCCCTCGTGCTCAAGCATGCGGTGACGTGCCGCGCGCGCCGCGACGAGCTTGCGGGCGCCGAGGTGGCGTTGGAGCGGGCCACGGCGGAGCTCGCGGCGGCGCGCGAGGAGCTCGGCCGGCGCGCGGAGGCGCTGCGCGCCGCCCGGCTGGAGGCGGCTCCGGGCCTGGCCGCCGCGGTCCGGGAGCGCCTGGCGCAGCTGGCGATGGAGGCCGCCCGGTTCGAGATCGCCGTCGAGCCCCGCGAGGAGCCGACCGCGACGGGGGCCGACCACGTCGAGTTCCGGATCGCGGCGAACCCGGGCGTTCCGGCCGGCCCGCTGCGCGACATCGCCTCGGGCGGCGAGCTCTCGCGGGTCATGCTCGCGCTCATGGGCGTGGCCAACGACGGCTCGCAGGCCACGCTGGTCTTCGACGAGGTGGACGCGGGCATCGGCGGCGTGACGGCGCGGGCGGTCGGCGAGCAGCTGCGCGACCTGGCCGCGGGGCGGCAGGTCGTCTGCATCACCCACCTGCCGCAGATCGCGTCGCTGGCGGCCCGCCACTTCTCGATCGCCAAGGACGTCGACCGCGAGCCGGCCCGCACCACCGTCCGCACGCTGGACGGCTCGGAGGTCGTCTCCGAGCTCGTGCGGATGCTCGGGGCGGGGGAGGACGACGTGGCGGCGCGCCGCCACGCCAAGGAGCTGCTCAAGGCCGCGTAGCGGCGCGGCCGGCGCCCCCGCGCCGGCGCTCAGCCCTCGGGCCGGCGCTCAGCCCTCGGGCCGGCGCTCAGCGCTCGGCGTCGAGGGAGAGCGCGGCGGAGTTGATGCAGAAGCGCATGCCGCCCGCGTCGGCCGGGCCGTCGGGGAACACGTGCCCCAGGTGGCCGCCACAGCGGGCGCAGAGGACCTCGGTGCGGACCATGCCTTGGGAGCGGTCCTCGCGCAGCTCGACGTTCTGCGCGACGGCCGGCTCGGTGAAGCTCGGCCAGCCGCTGCCGGAGTCGAACTTCGTCTCGGAGGAGAACAGGTCGGCGCCGCAGCCGCCGCAGCGGTACACGCCGTCCTCCTTGGAGTGGGTGTAGGCCCCCGTGAACGGCGGCTCGGTCGCGCCCCGCCGCAGGACCGCGTACGCGTCCGGGTCGAGATCAGCGCGCCACTGCTCGTCGGTCTTGGCGATCTTCTCGGTCATGCCTGAAGTGTGGCAGCCCCGCCCGGCCGCGCCCGGAGCCATCCGCGCGGGGCTCTACGGTGGCTGTGCGCCCTCGTCGTCACGACGGCGAGGGGGCTCCGGGAGGCGCAACCGCCCACGTTGCGGGCATCCTGGGGACGAAGCCCGAAATCGTGACCTAGACTCGCTAGAGGATGCCTGTGCCCGACACCCGCCGCCCCCACACCAAGTACGTCTTCGTCACCGGCGGGGTCGTGTCCTCGCTCGGGAAGGGGATCGCGGCCGCGTCGATCGGGCGGCTGCTGCGCGCCCGCGGGCTCTCCGTGGGGCTGCAGAAGTTCGACCCGTACATCAACGTGGACCCGGGCACGATGTCGCCCTACCAGCACGGCGAGGTCTTCGTGACCGAGGACGGGGCGGAGACCGACCTCGACCTCGGCCACTACGAGCGCTACACCGACGCCAACACGTCGCGGGCCTCCAACGTCACCGCCGGTGGCATCTACAACTCGGTGATCCGCCGCGAGCGCCGCGGGGACTACCTCGGCGGCACGGTGCAGGTCGTCCCGCACATCACCGACGAGATCAAGCAGCGCATCCGCCTCATCGGCGAGACGAGCGACGTCGACGTCGTGATCACGGAGATCGGCGGCACGGTGGGCGACATCGAGTCGCTGCCGTTCCTGGAGGCCATCCGCCAGTTACCCGTGGACGTCGGGCGGCGCCACTGCATGTTCGTCCACCTCACGCTCGTGCCCTACATCGGCCACGCCGGCGAGCTGAAGACCAAGCCCACGCAGCACTCCGTCAACGAGCTGCGGCGCATCGGCATCCAGCCGGACATGCTCCTGGCCCGTTCCGAGGGCGAGCTCGGGCTCGACATCCGCAAGAAGATCGCGCTCTTCGCGTCGCTGCCCGTGGAGGCCGTCGTCTCCGCCAAGGACGTCGACAACATCTACAAGGTCCCGCTCTGGTACCACGAGCAGGGCCTGGACGACTTCATCGTCGAGCAGCTGGGCCTGGAGGAGACCGCCACCCCGGCCGACCTCGGCGAGTGGCCCGAGCTGATCCGGCGCGCCAGCGCCGCCAGCACGCCGGTGCGGATCGCCCTGGTCGGCAAGTACGTCCAGCTCGAGGACGCCTACCTGAGCGTCTCGGAGGCGCTGCGGCACTCGGGCTGGATCCACGGCGGCGACGTGCAGATCGACTGGGTCGACTCGGAGACGGTCGTCAGCGACGAGGCCGCTCGTGAGCGTCTGGCCGGGGCCGACGGCATCATCATCCCCGGCGGCTTCGGCGGCAGGGGAATCGAGGGCAAGATCCGCGCGGCGCAGGTCGCCCGCGAGCGCCGCATCCCGTACCTGGGCGTGTGCCTGGGCATGCAGATCGCGGTCTGCGAGTTCGCCCGCCACGTCGCGGGCATGCCGGGCGCGAACTCCACGGAGTTCGACATCGAGACCGAGTGGCCGGTGATCGACCTCCTGCCCGAGCAGAAGGAGGTCTCCGACCTCGGCGGCACGATGCGCCTGGGGGCGGACCCCGTGAAGCTGCATCCGGACACCCGCGCCCGCGAGATCTACGACGGCGAGGCCGTCATCTACGAGCGCCACCGACACCGCTACGAGGTGTCGATCTCGCTGCGCAAGCGCCTGGAGGCCGCCGGCCTGGTGGTGTCGGGCACGTCGCCCGACGAGCGCCTGGTCGAGGTCATCGAGCTCCGCGACCACCCGTTCTTCGTCGCCTCGCAGTACCACCCCGAGTTCAAGTCGCGGCCGGAGCGCCCCGCGCCGCTGTTCCGGGAGTTCGTGGCGGCCGCCCTGGATCGCGCGCGCGACCGGGCGCCTGAGGCCGAGGGCAGCGAGATCCGCGCCTCGCGGGCGTGACAGGACGCACCCGCGCCTCCGAGGTCGAGCGGCGCCGCCTGAACGACACCTTCGCGCAGCTCTGCGCGATCCGCTCCCCGTTCGGCGAGGAGCGCGCGGTGGCCGACCGCGTGACCGCCGACCTGCGGGCGCTCGGCCTCGAGGTCGAGGAGGACGACACCGCCGGGGTCACCGGGGCGGGCTCGGGCAACCTGCTGGCCCGCATCCCCGGGCGGGCCGAGCGCACGGTCCTGTTCTGCGCCCACCTCGACACGGTCCCGCACGCGGGCGTGGTGGAGCCCGTCTGCGAGGAGGGCGCGTGGACCAGCGCCGGCGACACGATCCTCGGCGCGGACAACAAGGCCGCCGTCGCGGTCCTGCTGGAGGTCGCCCGGCGCTGCACGGCCCCGGCCACCGGGCCGCCGCCCGTCGGGCTCGAGCTGCTGTTCACCGCGTCTGAGGAGAACGCCCTGGCGGGGTCCAAGGCATTCGACGCCTCACGGCTGCGGGCCGACCTCGGCTACGTCTTCGACCAGGCCACCCCGATCGGCGGCATCGTGATGGCGTCGCCGACGGCCTATCGCATCGAGGCCGCCTTCCACGGCCGCAGCGCCCACGCCGGGATCCGTCCCGAGGACGGCCGCTCGGCCATCGTCGCGGCGGCCCGCGCGATCGCGGCGCTCCAGCTCGGGCGCATCGACGAGGGCACGACGGCCAACGTCGGCTCGATCACCGGCGGCACGGGCGGCACGAACGTCGTCGCCGAGCACGCGTCGTTCCTGGCCGAGGCCCGGTCGCTGGATGAGGCGCGCGTGGAGGCCCTGGTCGCCGGGATGGTCGACGCGATCCACGACGCCGCCAACGAGCCGGTGTGCGCGTGCGACGTCGACGTGGACGTGCGGCGGGTCTTCACCGGCTATCGCCACGCCGGCACGCAGCCGTCCGTCGTCGCCGCCGAGGCCGCGCTGCGCGCCTGCGGCCACGAGCCCAGCCGGATCGTCACCGGCGGGGGCTCGGACGCCAACGCGCTGGAGGCCCAGGGCCTCCCGGTCACCAACCTGGCCAACGGCACCGAGCGCAACCACGAGCCGACCGAGCGGGTCACCGTGGCGGCGCTGGAGGGCATGCTCGACGTGGCCCTCGCATTGCTGGACGAGCTCGGCGGGTAGGGGAGGGCCATGAGCGATCGCGACTTCGAGCCCCTCGGCGGCGAGACGATCTACGAGGGCAGGATCTTCACGGTGCGCCGGGAGCGCTTCCGCTTCGTCGAGGACGGCGTGGAGGTGGAGCGCGACGTCATCCGCCACCCCGGCGCGGTCGGCGTCATCGCCCACGACGACGAGCACGTCTGGCTCGTGCGCCAGCCCCGCGAGGCGATCGGCGACCCCGACGTCCTGGAGATCCCCGCGGGGCGCCTGGACAAGGACGGCGAGTCGCCCCTCGCGTCGGCGCAGCGCGAGCTGGCGGAGGAGATCGGCAAGTCCGCCTCGGACTGGGAGCCGCTCGGCTCGTTCTTCTCGAGCGTCGGGATCCTCGACGAGGAGATCCACCTCTTCCTGGCCACGGGGCTGTCCGACGAGTCCGCGGACTCGGGGGAGCAGGAGCGCATCGAGGTCGTGCGCTGGCCGCTGGACGACCTCGACGGCGCGCTGGGCGCCACGAAGGACTCCAAGACGCTCATCGCCCTGACGCGCCTCCGCGACCGCCTGCGCGCCGGCTGACGCTGACAGGCGTGTTGCACCGCGAGGGGCGCGCGGCCGGGCCGCGAACCCCCGAAGGACATGACCGCCGTCTCCGTCCCCGCGCGCTTCGAGCACCACGTGCTCGACTTCCTGGCCTACCTCGAGTTCGAGCGCGGGCTGTCGCGCAACACGCTCGAGGCGTACCGCTCGGACCTGCTGCAGCTCGGCGCCTACCTCGAGCGCGTCGGCGTGGACGTCCTGGAGGTCGAGCACAAGCACCTCGCCGGCTTCCTGTCCGACCTGGCGGCGGGCAGCGCGGAGCGCCCGCCCGTCGCACCGGCGACCCTGCAGCGCAAGGCCGCCTGCCTGCGCTCGTTCTACCGCCACCTGCGCCGCGGCGACGTGCTGACCACCGACCCGACGGCCGACCTGCGCGCCCCCCGCAAGACGCAGCGGCTCCCCAAGGTCCTCACCCGCGACGAGGTCGCCGAGCTGCTGCGCTCGCCCCGCGGGACCGAGCCCCCGGCCCTGCGCGACCGCGCGCTGCTGGAGCTCATGTACGCCTGCGGCCTGCGGGCCAGCGAGGCCATCGACCTGGAGGTCGGCGACCTCGACCTCGAGCTCGGGGTGCTGCGCGCCCGCGGGAAGGGGTCCAAGGAGCGGCTCGTCCCCGTGGGCCGCGAGGCGATCGCCGCCGTGCTGGCCTACCTGCAGCGCGGGCGGCCCGTGCTGGTCGGGTTGCGCGAGGAGCGCCACCTGTTCGTCAACCAGCGCGGCAGCGGCCTGACCCGCCAGGGCCTCTACAAGATCGTCCAGCGGCATGCCGCGGAGGTCGGGCTCGACCAGAAGATGAGCCCCCACACGCTGCGCCACACCTTCGCCACGCACCTGCTGGCCGGCGGCTGCGACCTGCGCTCCCTGCAGGAGATGCTCGGCCACGCCGACATCGCGACGACCCAGATGTACACCCACCTCAGCGCCGAGCGGCTGAAGGACGTCTACTTCCAGGCCCACCCGCGGGCGACCGGGTCCTAGCCCTCCCGGCACGGGGGCGGTGCGCGTCGCGACGGCGGCCTGTGGCACGATCGGAGCCCCGCATGCGCCGTTCGATCCTCCTCCTCGCGGCCCTGGCCGCGACCCTCGCGGGCTGCGGCGCCGACCGCCGGCAGCCGCCCGACGTCGTCACCCCGCAGACCCCGAAGGGAGGTCAGGCCGTGCGCGTCGCGCCCGCCGGCGTCTCGTTCACCGCGCCCGCCAACTGGCGCGTCTCCTACGGGCCGGCGCCGCTGTACGCCACCGTCACCTCCGGGCGCGCGACGATCGCGATCTACCGCTACCCCCGGGTCGAGAAGCTGCCCCGGACGGCCAAGCAGCTCGCCGCCGCGGGCAGTGCGCACGCCGCCGCGGGCCTCACGCGCGACCCGACGCTGACCGAGCTCGTCGGTGTGCGCGTGCGGATCGACGGCGAGCCCGGGTTCCAGACGCGCGCGACCGAGCACATCCTCGGCCTCCCGCGGACCGTCCGCTCCACGCATCTGTACGCCCATCGCGGCGAGCTCGTGATCGACGCGTTCGCGCCCGCGGAGGACTTCGCGCGGGTCGACGCCGGGGCCTTCCGCCCGCTGCTGCGCTCCCTGCGGGTGTCCCGGCCGGAGGGTGGCGCTTGAACGGCGCCCGGCGCGCCTTCGTGGTGGTCCTGGACGCGTGCGGCGCGGGCGCGCTCCCGGACGCCGCGGACTACGGGGACGCCGGGACGGACACGCTCGTCCACGTCGCCGAGGCCGTCGGCGGCCTGGAGGTGCCCGCGCTCGGCCGCCTCGGGCTGGGCGCGGTGCGCCCGCTGCGCGGCGTGCCGCCCTCGGGCGACCCGGTGCTCCACGGCCGCCTGCACGCGCTGGGTCCTGGCAAGGACTCGACCACCGGCCACTGGGAGCTCATGGGGGTCGTGACCCCGGCGGCGCTGCCCACCTTCCCCGACGGGTTCCCGCCGGACGTGGTCGCCGACCTCGAGGCGGCCACGGGCCGCCGGTTCTGCTGCAACCGCCCGGCCAACGGGGTGGGCGTCCTCGAGGACTTCGGCGAGCATCACCTGCGCAGCGGCGAGCCCATCCTCTACACCTCCGCCGACTCGGTCCTGCAGGTCGCCGCGCACCACGACCGGCTGCGCGAGGACGAGCTCGTGGCGCTCTGCCGCACGATCCGCGCCGTGATGACCGGGCCACGCGCCGTGGGCCGGGTGATCGCGCGGCCGTTCGACGGGACCCCCGGCGCCTGGCGGCGCACCGAAGGGCGCAAGGATCTGTCCGTGCCGCCGCCCGGCCGCTCCTACCTGGAGGCGATCCAGGAGGCGGGCGGCGACGTCCATGCGGTGGGCAAGGTCAGCGATCTCTTCGCCGGCGTCGGGATCACCCGCTCGCACCCCGGGGCGACCAACGCCGCCGCGCTTCAGACCACGACGGAGCTGCTGCGCGGCGGGCTCGGCCACGGGCTGGCGTTCACCAACCTGGTGGAGACCGACCAGCGCTACGGCCATCGCAAGGACGTCGAGGGCTTCCACCGCGCGCTGCGCGAGATCGACCGCGCGGTCGCCGGGTGGCTCGAGCTGCTCGGTCCCGACGACCTGCTCGTCCTGACCGCCGATCACGGCTGCGATCCCGCCTCGCCGCACACCGACCACACCCGCGAGCATGCGCCGCTGCTGGCCGCGTTCGCCGGCCACGGCGGCCGCCGGCACGACGGCCCGTTCGCCGACGTCGGGGCGAGCGCGCTTGCCTGGGTGACCGGCGGTGCGGAGCCGGCGCTCCCGGGCGTACCCTTCGTGTAGTGCCAGAGCTCCCCGAGGTCGAGACCATCCGCCGCGGCCTGGCCCCCGTCGTCGAGGGGCGCCGCGTGCAGGCGCTCGTCATCCACGACGCCCGCTGGTGCGCGCCGCTGTCCGCCGAGGAGCTCGCGGCCGTGGTCGAGGGCCGTCTCGTGGAGGCGCTGCGCCGGCGCGGGAAGTACCTCGTCTGGGCGCTCGAGGACGGCGTGTCGCTGCTCGTGCACCTGCGGATGACCGGGACGCTCCTCGTCGACCCGGCCCCCGACCAGCCCTACCGCCGCGTGACGTTCGGCCTCGACGACGCCCACGAGCTCGCCTTCTGCGACCCGCGGCGGTTCGGGACCGGCGAGCTGGCGCTGGGCGAGGACGCGCTGGAGGCCTTCTTCGACTCGCGCCTGGGCGTCGAGCCACTCGACGACGGCGCGCTGACCGGCCCGGTCCTGCACGCGCTGACCCGCGGGCGCCGGACGCCGGTCAAGGCATTCCTGCTCGACCAGCGGCGCGTCGCGGGCGTGGGCAACATCTACGCCGACGAGGCGCTGTTCCGCGCCCGGCTGCACCCGCTGCGCCCCGCCGGCGACCTGACCCGCGCGCAGACCGGGGCGCTTGCGCAGGCCGTGGTCGACGCCCTCGGCGCCGGCCTGGCCGCGGGCGGCGCGACCATCGACGACTTCCGCCACCCCGACGGCGTGCACGGCGCCTTCCAGGACGAGTTCCTCGTGCACCGCCGCGAGGGCGAGCCATGCGCGGCCTGCGGTCGCACGATCGTGAAGTTCGTCGCGGCCGGCCGGGGCACGTACGCCTGCGAGGGCTGCCAGCCCCGGCCGCGCGTCCGCCGGCGCCCGGTCTGACGGCGCGTTTGCCGGACCCCGCGCGCGGCAACGCTCCAGCGATGGAGACCCTCGCCGTCACCCCGCCGGTCCCGCTGTCGAAGGCGGGTCGCATCGCCCACGACGTCGGTCTGGCCGGCCTGCTCGGCGGCACGCTGTTCGGGCGCCTGGCCCTGCACCCGAGCGTCACGGCGATCAGCGACCCGTACGAGCGCGGCAAGCTCGTCAACGCCGCGTGGCGGCGCTACGGGATCGTGAACACGCTCTCGCTCGCCGCGGTCGTGACCGGCTGGGCGGGCGCCCGCCTCGACGAGGCCTCCGACCGACGCCTGTCGCCCACCGAGCGCCGCCTGGCGCGGGCCAAGGACGCCCTCGTGGGCTTCGTCGCCGTCACGGGGATCGCGGCCGCCATCGAGGGCACGCGCTTCTCGCGGGAGGCGCCGCAGGGCGCAGTCCCGCTGCAGGACGGCGACCACACCGCCCCGGAGGCGACCCGCGACCAGAAGAGCGTCAAGCGCACCCTCAACGCGCTCGGCGCCGCGAGCCTCGCGGGCGAGGTCGCGCTCGTGGCCGTCAACGCCGCGCTGGATCAGGAGAGCCACCGCCGGCCGCCCCTGCGGCGCCTGGTGCCGGTGGTCGGCCGGATATGAGGGCCGGCCGGGCCCGTCGATCTAGGCCCGCGGCGGCGGGGTGCCCGCCCCGTCCGCGGGCCGCTCGGCGGGGACCTCGAACTCGGGCGGCTCCACGGTGCCCGGCACCTCGGTGGTCCGGGTGCTCCGCTCGCGCCGGCGGCCACGGCGGCCGCGGGCCCCGTCCCCGCCGTCGTCGGACGGCTTGAAGCGCGTGGCGATCGTGAGCAGGAGCAGCACGACGCCCGCGACGATGAACACCGCCGTCGGGCTGCCCTCGTCGCTGAAGCCGAACAGGAACGGCGCGGCCACGAAGAGGGCGACGAGCGCGAGGTCGAAGACGAGGCTCGCCGCCAGCGGCACGACCTTGCTCAGGCCCGTCGGCGAGTCGCTCGTCGCCGCGAGGGTCAGCACGACCAGGCCGGCCACGATCGAGGTCGCCTTGGCTGCTCCGGACTCATAGGAGAACAGGAAGGGCGCGGCGACGAGGAACACGCCCAGCACGTACTGGAGCAACCCGTAGACGACGCGCGGGATCGGGCCTTTGCGGAGCATGCCCCAACGATGCCCGATCGGCAGGGCGGGGAACCGCCCCGTCGGGGGGTCAGGCCGCTTCGAGCAGGTCCTTGAGCAGCCCGGACCGGTCGGCCGCGAGCGTCTCCTGGAAGCCGCCGACGAGCTCGCCGTCGATGAGCACCTGCGGGAAGGTCATCATCCCGGTGCGCTGCGACAGCTGGGCGCGGCCGTCCGCGTCACGTGCCAGATTGATCTCGTCGTACTGCACGCCGCGGGCGTCGAGCAGCTGCTTGACGCGCACGCAGAAGGGGCAGGCGTCCGTGGTGTAGACCGTGATCGATGGCACTTCAGAAAGTATAGCTTGCCCGGTTCGGTGAAGACCGAGGGCATCGTCCTGCGCTCCATGCGCTACGGCGAGGCGGACCGCATCCTGCACCTCTACACGCCCGGGCGCGGGCGTCTCGGCGCGATCGCCAAGGGGGTGCGCAAGACGCGCAGCCGCTTCGGCGGCCGCCTGGAGCCGTTCTTCCGCGCGAACTTCGTCCTGCACGAGGGCCGCTCGGACCTGCTGACCGTCACCGGCGTGGAGACGCTCGACCCCCAGGCCCACCTGCGCGCCGACGGCCCCGCCCTCGACGCGGCCGCACGCGCGTGCGACGCCGTGGGGCGCCTCTTCGACACCTCCGAGGCCAACCCGCCCGTCTACCACCTCCTGGCCAACCAGCTCGCGCTGCTGGACGCGGGCGCCGCCGGCGCCGTCTCGCACGCCACGCACGCCAACCAGCTGGCCTTCCGGATGAAGCTGCTGCTCGCCTCGGGCATCGCACCGCAGCTGGCGGCATGCGCGTCCTGCGGGGAGCCAGACCACCTCGTGGCGTTCTCCGGCGCCGCCGGCGGCGTGGTCTGCAGCGCGTGCGAGGCGGGCGCCTTCGCGCTGGACGCCGAGGCCCACGCCTTCCTCGCCGACGCGCTCGGTCGCCCGCTGGCCCAGGCTCCGCAGGCCGGCGACCGGGCGCTGCGGCAGGCCGAGCGCGCCATCGCCGAAACGGTGGAGCACCACGCCCACACGCGTCTGCGGGCGGCTCGGGCGGGGTAGGATCGCCCGGGCGATGCCTGCCTCGAGCACTGCCACGAGCACGTGGGTCATCCCCTTCACCGAGGGGTCGCGCGACATGCGCGAGCTGCTGGGCGGCAAGGGGGCCAACGTCGCGGAGATGACGAGGATCCTCGGGCCCGAGCGCGTCCCGGCGGGCTTCACGATCACCACGGAGGCCTGCGTGGCCTACATGGGCGCCGACCGCACGCTGCCCGACGGCCTGCAGGAGCAGGTGCGCGCGGCGCTGGACGACCTCGAGCAGCAGGCGGGCAAGCGCCTCGGCGACGCGGAGGACCCGTTGCTCGTCTCGGTCCGCTCCGGGGCCCGCGAGTCCATGCCGGGGATGATGGACACGGTCCTGAACCTCGGCCTCAACGACGAGAGCGTCCGTGGGCTCGCGGCCCGCACGGAGAACGAGCGCTTCGCCTGGGACTCCTACCGCCGCTTCGTGCAGATGTACGGCAACGTGGTCGTCGGCCTGCCGGGCGAGCGCTTCGAGGACCTCATCAAGGCCGCAAAGCAGCAGCGCGGGGTCAAGCTCGACACCGAGCTCGACG
>JAXDGY010000174.1:0-6306 GCA_034664785.1 Solirubrobacteraceae bacterium | reverse complement strand
AGGAGCTCTGCGAGCACTTCGACGAGGGCAAGCCGCTGACGCCCTACCCGTGGCAGATGCTCGACGAGAACAAGTGGCTCGCGGCCCGCCACGGCCTCGACGGTCAGCTCGTCGACCTGCCGACGTCTGACCGCGTGGGCACGCGGGACCTCGCCCGCCGCCTCGTGGACCGCCTGCGGCCGCACGCGCAGGACCTCGGCTCGTCCGCCGAGCTCGACGAGATCGCCGACCTCATCGACCGCGGGACGGGCGCCGACCGGCAGGTGGTCGTCTACGAGGCGAACCATGACCTGCGGGAAGTCATGGCGGAGATCGTGGCGGCCACCGCGCCGTAGAGCCGCGACGAAGCGGGCCACGATGTCCGGACGGAGATCGTGGCGGCGACCGCGCCGTAGCGGCCCGCCCCTACGGCTCCCGGCCGGCGCTCGCCGCCAGCCGCCCCGCCAGCGCCGCCACCTCGTCACGCAGCTCCGGTGGCTCGAGCACCGTGAAGTCCCAGCCCAGGCCGGCGAGCATCTGCGCCATGCCCTCCAGGCGCTCGGCGCGGACGCGCAGCAGCATGCCGTCCGGGTGGGCGGTCAGGTCGCCGACCGCGGGGCCGATGCGCCGTCGCGCCTCCTCCGCCGTGGTGTGCAGGACCACCTCGACCGCGTGGCGCCAGCCGCCCTGCGCGAGCGTCCGGGTGACGTGGTCGACGGGATCGAAGCCGGCCGGGGGCTCGGTCCGGGCTCCCTGCTCCTCCACGTCGAGCAGGCGGTCGACGCGGAACGTCCGCAGCTCGCCGCGCAGGTGGTCGTGCGCGGCCAGGTACCAGCGTCCGGCGTGGTGCACGACGCCGAACGGGTCGGCCTCGCGGGTCGTCTCGCGCCCGTCCGGCGCGCGGTGGCGCAGCCGGATGCGCCGGCGCCGGCGGACGGCCTGCGCCAGGGCGAGCACGGTCTCGGTCGGCGCCGGGGCGGGCTCACGTGGCGGCAGGGTGAAGCCCACCGCCTCGTGCAGCGCGAGCGCCCGCTCGCGCAGCCGCGCCGGCAGCACGCGCAGGATCTTGGCCAGCGCGCGGTCGACCGCCGGCTCGGCGTCCTCCACGCCCAGCCGCCGGGCCGCGAGCAGCCCGAGGGTCACCGCGGTCGCCTCGTCGTCGTCGAGCATGAGCGGCGGCAGGCGGAAGCCGGGCCGCAGCCGGTAGCCGCCCGCGCGACCGCGCTCCGCCTCGACCGGGATGCCGAGCTCCTGCAGCCTCGTCGCGTAGCGCCGGATCGTCCGCGGCTCGACCTCGAGCCGGTCGGCCAGCTCGCGGCCGCCGAGGCCGGGATGGTCCTGCAGCAGCTCGAGGAACGCCAGCACGCGCGTGGTCGGCCGGGACACGGCGCCAGCCTGCCACAGATAGCGGACCGTTTGTGACCGCATTCGGTGCGACGGTGACCCCCGTCCGTCCCCTCCGACCAAGGAGCGCACCAATGGCCACCATCGTCCTCGTCCCCGGCGCCGGCCTCGGCGCCTGGGCCTGGTCGCGCGTCACCCCGGCGCTGCGCGCCGCGGGCCACGACGTCCACCCGATCACGCTCACCGGCACGGGCGACCGCGCCCACCTCGCTCATCCCGGCATCGACCTGACCGCGTGGGTCACCGACGTCGTCGCGCACCTCGACACCGAGGAGCTCGACGAGGTGGTCCTCGTCGGCCACTCGTTCGCCGGGAACGTGATCACCGGCGTGGCCGAGCGGGCACCCGGGCGCCTGAGCCGTCTCGTGTACCTCGAAGCGAGCGTGCTGCACGACCAGCGGTCGGTGTTCGACCTCATGGGCCCGGAGCTGACGGCGTTCTTCGAGGCCCTGGTCGCCGCGCACGACGGCTGGAGCCTGCCGTGGTTCACCGACGCACAGCTCGACGAGCACTGGGGCGAGCACGCCCTGACCGCCGGGGACCTGCGCTGGATGCGCCGTCACGTCACGGCGACGCCGATCGCCACCCACCGCGAAGCGCTGCCGGTGCGCGAAGCGGCCGCCGCGGCGCTCCCGCGCACCTACGTGCGCTGCACGGGGACGCCGGGGACGCCGGCGGTCGAGCCCGGCACGCCCGGCTGGGCGTGGGCCGAGCTCGACACTGGCCACTGGCCGATGGTCACCGCGCCGCAGGAGACCGCGGCGCTGATCGACGCGATCGCGCGCGGGCGCGGAGAAGGGCTGCGCTCGCGCTAGCCGCGCGAGCCGGAGCTGCGGCGGCTGCCGCGGCCGCCGCGCGGCGACGCGGAGGCGCCGTGGAAGGAGCCCTTGGTCGTGCTGCCCGTGCCCTTGCGGGACGGGCCACGGCCGCTGCGGGGGCCCTTGGACGAGCCGCCGCCCGACGCGCGCTGCGTGCGCGGGCTCGTCGTGGCGTGGTGGGTCCCGAGGCCGCTGTGCGCGAACTCGCGCTCGAGGCGCAGGGCGCCCGCCATCGCGCCGATCTCCCGGGCCTGGTCGCGCATCACGAAGGTGATGCCCGTGCCCGAGCGGCCCGCGCGGCCGGTGCGGCCCACGCGGTGCACGTAGCCCTCGCGGTCCTCCGGCGGGTCGAAGTTGATGACGTGCGAGACCCCGTCGACGTCGATGCCGCGGGCGGCCACGTCCGTGGCCACCAGGACGTCCACGTCGCCGGCCTCGAAGCGCGACAGCGCCTTCTCGCGCTGGCGCTGGGACTTGTCGCCGTGCATCGCGACGGCGTCCACGCCCTCGGTGAAGAGGCGCTTGACGAGCCGGTCGGCGCCGCGCTTGGTGCGGACGAAGACCAGGGCGAGGTCGCGCTCGCGGCGCAGCTCGTCGACCAGGGCCTTGACCTTGTGCTCGTGCTCGACCGACAGGAAGCGGTGCTCGACCGCGACCTCGACCGTCGAGGGCGGCGGGACGTGCTCGTGGCGGGCGGCGTTGTCGGTGTAGGCGCCGGCCACACGGCCGGCCTCGCCCTCGAGCGTCGCCGAGAAGAAGAGGGTCTGGCGGCCGTGCGGCGTCTGCTTGACGATGCGGTCGACGGCGGGCTTGAAGCCCATGTCGAGCATGCGGTCGGCCTCGTCGAGGACGAGGATCTTCACGTTGCGCAGGCTGATCGCGCGGCGCTGGATGAGGTCCTCCAGCCGGCCGGGGGTCGCCACGACGATGTGGGACTTGGCGGCCTGGCGGGACTGCTTCTCGATGCCGACGCCGCCGTAGACGGCCGTGATCGACAGGGCGCGGGCGTGCGCCAGGGGGCGCAGATCGTCGACGATCTGGCTGGCCAGCTCGCGGGTGGGGGCGAGCACGAGGGCGGACGGACGCTGGTCCGTCGCCTCGACGCGCTCGACGATGGGAATGCCGAAGGCGAGGGTCTTGCCCGATCCGGTCGGCGACTTGGCGAGCACGTCGCGCCCGGCGAGCACGTCGGCGACGACGAGCTCCTGGATCGCGAAGGGCTCGGTGATGCCGCGCTCGGACAGCGCGGCGCAGACGACGGCGGAGGCGCCGAGGTCGGCGAACGTCTTGGTCATGCAGATTCGCTTCCTGCGACCGCCGTGCGGTCGCGACTGGGGAGGGAGGCGAACTCGTACGACGACCAGGCCACCTCGGCGAGGCGACGGCGTCGCCTCACGAACGCACAAGATAGCAACGTCCAGGCGCGTTCCCGCTCGACGGGGTGTCAGGCCGCCGCTGCGGCGAACCGCCGCGCGAGCTCACGGCGGATCGTCATGACGAAGCGCTCCAGGAGCGCCTGGTCGGCAGGCTGGACCTGCGTGAAGCGCACCCCGGACTCCGTGGCGGTGCTCCGCGCGACATTGCCGCGGGCCTCCACGGTGCCGGCCGTGCCCGGCAGCTCGATGGCGACGCGGACGGGGCCGGACAGCCCGCCGCAGCCGAGCAGCGTGCCGCCCGCGCTGACGTCCACGGTCTTGCAGCGGACGGTGGCGCCGGCGTCGGCGCCGCTCGCGTCGAGCGGGGTGGCCTCCGCGTCCAGGCGGACGGCGAGGCGCACGTAGCGCCGCTTGTCGGACTGGCTGACCCCGTCGGCGATCACGAAGCGCAGCACGTTGCCGTCCTCGACGTAGAGCATGCCGGTGAGCATGATCAGGTGGCCGTCGTGGTCGAAGGCCAGCTGCGCGGGCGCGGGCAGGAACCCCGCCTCGGGCGCCAGGGGGCTCGTCAGGGCGAGCACCGCCTCGTCGCCGTGGACCGAGGCCACGCGCGGCGTCACGCACGTCTCGCCGACGTACACGCTCACCTGCTGGTAGTCCCGCAACCGGCGCATCTTCGTCCTCGGTCATCGGCCGTGCCCGCCGAGACTTCAGGGCGGAAAGGACACCGTCTGCAAGCCGCGCACGCGGCGCAAGGTGGCCTCTTGATCGGCCATGGCACCGCGGCCTTCAGCGCGGGCCTATCATCGGTGTGAGATGGCCGGGTCGCCCGATCTCTTCGTGGTCTGCAAGAACTGCGGTTCCGAGGTGAGCCCGTACATCACGGAGTGCCCGTACTGCGGGCAGCGGCTGCGCAAGCGCGCGCCCAAGATCGAGCGCGACGCGGAGGGCGGCTCCCGCCCCAAGGCCCAGCGCAAGCTGCCCAAGCCGACGCTCGGCCCGCTGCGCCACGGCGAGATCCCCGGGATCCGGGCCGACGAGACGCGGCGGCCCTATGTGACGATCGCGCTCGTGGCGCTGAGCGTCGCCGGGCTGATCCTGCTCGCCTTCGTCGGCAAGGCCGACGTCGCGGTGGCCGGGCCGATCAACGGCGAGTGGTGGCGCGTCGCCTCCTCGCCCTTCGTCTACGCGAACCCCTGGTACGAGTTCGCCGCGGTGCTGACGATCGGGATCTTCGGCTGGCTGCTCGAGCGGCGCCACGGGCCGCTGGTCGTGCTCGTCCTGTTCTTCGCGTGCGGCTCGGGCGGGATCGCCGCCGCTGCCGCGCTGCAGGCCGACCCCATTGCGATCGGCGGCAACGGCGCGGCCCTCGGCCTGCTGCTGGCCTGGGCGGTCCCGGTCCTGCTCGCCCGCCGCCGCGGTCACGACGATGACGACGCCGACCTGCTCGGCGTCCTGGCCCTCGGGCTGCTCGTCGCCGCGATGCCGCTGGCCACGTCGGACGCGAACGTCATCGCCGAGGGCGTGGGCGCGGGCGTCGGCGCGGTCGCCGGGCTCGGCCTCAGCCGCGTCGGCCCGCGCCGCTGAGCGGCGCCGGGGCCCGGGTAGAGTCAGCCCTGGTGCCCGACGAACCCCGTACGTACACCGCCGACGAGGTGGACGCCGCCGTGACGGCGCTCACCGAGCCCGACCGCCTGCGCCATGCCCAGGAGGTCGTCACGCACGCCGCGCCGGCGCTGCAGCGGATCCTCGACCAGGCCCTGGACGAGGGCGGGTACCTCAGCGCCGCCGGCCCGCAGGTCGCGCAGCTCGTCGCCCTCGAGGACCCGGAGGAGCGCAGCGTGGCGGTCCGCCGGATGATCGCCGAGGAGGCCCGGCTGGGCATGCTGGTCGGCGCCGCCGTCGGCTTCGAGCTGGCCCGCGAGCTGGCCCGGATCCCACCCCAAGACGAACCCAAGGAGACCTGATGGAGATCCGCTTCCTCGGCCACGCTGCCTTCACCCTCACCGACGGCGACGTCAGCGTCCTCGTCGACCCCTTCCTGACCGGCAACCCGAAGGCTGCCGTGAGCGCGGAGGAGCTCTCCCCGGACGCCATCCTGCTGACGCACGGGCACGCCGACCACTACGGCGACGTGGTGGACATCGCCAAGCGGACCGGCGCGACGGTCGTCGCCCTGACCGAGATCGCGGGGGAGCTCGCCGGCAAGCTCGGCGAGGACCACCCCGTCGTGAACCCGAACCTCGGTGGCACGGTGGAGCTGCCGTGGGGCAGCGTCCGGCTCGTGCCGGCCTGGCACACCTCGACCACGCCCGACGGCACGGTCTCGCTCCCGGCCGGCCTCGTCATCGAGTTCGGCGGCAAGCGGATCTACCACCTCGGCGACACGGCGCTGTTCAGCGACCTGGCGCTGCCCGGCAAGCGCGGGAAGATCGACGTCGCCCTGGTGCCGATCGGCGGGCACTTCACGATGGACCGCTTCGACGCCGTGGTGGCGGCCGAGCTGCTGAAGGCAGACCAGATCATCCCCTGCCATTACGACACCTTCCCGCCCATCGAGACCGACGCGCAGGCCTTCAAGGCCGACGTGCAGAACGCCGGCTACGCCGAGGTCATCGTGCTCGCGCCCGGCGAGTCCCACACGCCATGACGCACGCGGTCGTCCTCATCGAGGCCGAGCGGGACGCGATGCCGACGCTCGGCGGCGCCCTCGCCGACCTCGACGGGGT
>JAXDGY010000173.1:0-3207 GCA_034664785.1 Solirubrobacteraceae bacterium | reverse complement strand
CGCGCTCGCCCGCCAGCTGCCACATCCGCAGGTAGGCCTCGGCCGAGTGGAACAGCAGGCTCATCGCCTCCTTGCCGTGCGGCTGACGCTGCATGTCGGCCAGCAGATCCGGGACGAGGCCGTAGTGCGCGACGCCGTCGACGTTCAGGTCGAACACGCGGTCCCCGGTGCGCTGACGGGTGAAGGAGACCGGGCTGCCGCCGAGGCGGAACGGATAGGGCAGCGGGTCGGCGGCGGCGTCGGTGCGCGCCGACGGCAGCGTCAGGAAGCCGCCGGTGTCCGTGCCCAGCCCGACGCCGAAGAGGTGCTGCTTGGACTTGTAGGACGTGCGGGCGGCGATGCTCTTGGCGAGCTCCGCCGGCCCGGCCAGGCGCTGGGACGCGACGCCGCCGAGCGCGGTCAGGCGGCGCAGCTCACCCTGCGTCCAGAGTCCCCCGGTGTCGTTGTGGCTGGAGACCAGCGGGTAGCGCTGCTGCTCGGCGATCTTCAGGACCGCTTCGCGGGCCTTCTCGCTCAGGTGGTCCACCTCGATGAGCATGCCCTTGGCCATCATCTGGCGCACCAGGTGGGCGCCGAGGGACGTGAGGCCCCGGGCGTTGCAGTGCCGGCCGGGCGCGTAGGTCGGCGTCGGGGCCGTCAGCAGCGCCTTCGTCGCGGGGAAGACCTGGCTGAGGACGGTGAGCTCGATCGGGCTGAGCGGCTCGAGCTCCTCGCCCTGACTCGGGTCCGGGCACGGGCCGACGTCGAAGTAGCGACCGACCTCGGCCCGCTGCATCGCGTTGATGAACTTGCCCTTGACGCCGCCCTCGATGGCCGCTCCGGCAAAGCCGTTGTCGGCCCAGTGCGCGATGAAGAGGCTGCGGACGCCCAGCCGGTACAGCGCGTCGAGGCGGCGATCGACCTGCGCCGTGCTGCACGGCGCCCGGCCCTGCTGGGCGCGGCAGTCCAGGGGGAACGACGACTCCATCCCGATGACCACGGCGAGCCGGCCGCGGGCGATCGCCCGCCGGGCCTGCGCCGGGCCGGACACGAGGCGGAACCAGCCGCGGCCCGGGCCTCCGCTCTGCGCGTCGATGTAGTCCTGCAGGTCGTGCAGGCGCCGGATCTGACCTCTGATCGCCGTCGTCTCGTCGCACGAGTACCTGCGGCGGGGCTCGATCTTGCAGAGCTCGGTGTCCTCGATCGTCTGCGCGACGGTCACCCGGAGCCCCGCGCGCCAGGCGCGCTCGAGCCACTTGTAGTAGGTCTGCTGATGCGTGTTGGTGTCGTTGACCGGCCAGCCCGTGAACGTCGGCCACCCGTGCGTGTCGTGGGTCCCGAACGGGATGCCGTCGCGCAGCAGGTTGCCGGTGAAGTCCTGGCTTCCGTCGGCCCCGTGGTCGGTGGCGTCCTGTCCGAGGGCGCGCGCGACGCCGAACCGGTCGAACGGCTCGCCGCTGATGACCATCCCGCCGGCGCGCATGTCGGCCGTGATGTGCAGGTGCGTGTCGACGAAGCCGTCGACCGTCCCGTCGGCGTTGGTCGGCGGCGCCGGCTTCCCGGTCGCGCCGACCTCTGCCTCGGGGACGGCGTGGCATCCGGTGGCGCGCGTCAGGCGCAGTCGCGTGCCGGACCGGGCGAGGACCGGACCGCCGGGCGCGGCGATCGACAGCCGGCGGCCCGTGGGGGTCGACCGGAGCGTGAAGACGCGCCCGGCGACACGTGTCGGCGCCCATTCGGCCTGCGGGCCTGCAGCTTCGGCGCCGCCGACGGCTCCGACCGAGCCATCGGCGGGCCGCACGCCGAGCAGCTGCCCGCCGGTGTCCATGAGCAGGAACGTGCCGAGGCCCGTGGCCTTGAACGAGAACGTCCCGAGCCGCGTCCCGCCCTGCGCCGGCGCCACGGCGTAGCAGCCGTTGGCCAGCGCGTAGACCGCGGCGCGGTCGGCGGTGGTGGCCGCCTGCGCGGGGGCCGCGAACGCGGCCGCAGCGCCGAGCGACAGCAGGAACGACAGGATCGGGGACTTCGACACCGCGGAGCACTCCTCGAGCTGGGACCGCGCGTGAGCCTACGGGCGTCACCGGTCGGCGATCGGGCGGCCGACGGTGAGCGCGCTCCGGAGCTGCGGGTCGAGCTCGGCGTACCGGGCGTCCGGTCGGGCGCCGAGCCCGTCGAGCATCTTGCTGAAGAAGCAGCGGGCCGCAGCCGCGGCGATCACGTCGAAGATCTCGGCGTCGGCGAGCCCGAGGGATCGCAGGCGGTCGATGTCCGCCTGGCCGACCGCGGTGGCGTCATCGGCCACCTTGTCCGCGAGGTCCATCACGGCGACGTCCACGGGATCCAGGCCGGCCGCGCGATGGTCGGCGACGATGGAGGCGAGCGCGTCCGCCTCGAGGAACTTGTCGATGAGCACCGAGCCGTGGGCCAGCGTGCAGTAGCTCGAGCGCAGGCGGCGAGCCGCCGCGATGGTCGCCAGCTCGTAGCGGCGCAGGTCCATGCCCGCCTTGATCTCGGCGTTCAGTCCCCGCCACGCCGCGTACACCCCCGGGCGCAGCGAGAACGCCCTGGTGAGGTTCGGCAGATGCCCGAACGCCGCCCGGTCGGTGTCGTACATCGCGGTCAGCTCAGCGGAGGCGTCGCCCTCGGGAATCGTCTCGACGAACGTCATGGGCTCCTCCTCGAGGAGATGGCGGGGCAGGAGTGGCTGCCGCAGGGCGGTGGTGGCCGCAGCGGGGCAGTGGTGCCGCAGTATCCACGCCCGAAGGTCTCGATCGATACCCGGCGTTCTTGACGCCGGCGGTGCACCGGCCAAGACTCGGTGAGGTCCCCCGAAGCGCTCCGATGCCGGATCCCCATGACGCATAGACGCGGTCTGAAGATCGCTGCCGAAGGCGTCCTCGCCGTGATTCTGCAGATGGCCACGCAGTCCGTGTACGTCATGGGCACGACGGTCGAGCGGGTGCGGCGCGAGCGCGGGACGGTCCTCGCAGAGGAGCAGGCAGCGCTGCGCAGGCTGGCGGCGCTCGTCGCGCGGGGCGCGTCCTCGGGTGAGGTGTTCGGGGCCGTGGCGCACGAGGCGGCCCGGGTGCTGCACCTCCCGATGGTCGCGCTCGGCCGCTTCGAGGACGACGGTGCGACGGTGACGATCCTCGGCTCCCGGGGCGATCGCCCGCACGCGTTCCACGCCGGGACGCGTTGGCCGCTCGACGGCACGTCGATGGCGGCGGA
>JAXDGY010000172.1:0-3735 GCA_034664785.1 Solirubrobacteraceae bacterium | reverse complement strand
TCGGTCTCCAGCACGTCGAGCAGCTCGCCCTCGATCCAGCGGTTGAACATCGAGTAGGACGGCTGGTGGATGAGCAGCGGCGTGCCCAGCTCGCGCAGGATGCGCACGGCCTCCTTCGTCCGGGCGGCCGAGTAGGAGGACACGCCGACGTAGAGGGCCTTGCCCTGCCGCACCGCGGTGTCCAGCGCGCCCATCGTCTCCTCGAGCGGCGTCTCCGGGTCGTAGCGGTGCGAGTAGAAGATGTCGACGTAGTCCAGGCCCATCCGCTGCAGGCTCGCGTCGAGGCTCGACAGCAGGTACTTGCGCGAGCCCCACTCGCCGTAGGGACCCGGCAGCATGTCGTAGCCCGCCTTCGTGGAGATGACGAGCTCGTCGCGGTAGGGCGCGAGGTCCTCGCGCAGCAGGCGCCCGAAGTTGGCCTCCGCCGCGCCGTTGGGCGGGCCGTAGTTGTTCGCCAGGTCGATGTGCGTGATCCCGCGGTCGAAGGCCCGGCGGACGATCGCGCGCTGGGTCCCCAGCGGGCGGTCGTCGCCGAAGTTGTTCCACAGCCCGAGGGAGATCGCGGGCAGCTTCAGCCCTCGGCGGCCGCACCGGCGGTAGGGCATGCGGTCGTAGCGGTCGGCGGCGGCGAGGTAGGGGCTCACGGGTGCGACCTTAGCCGCCGTCAGCGGCGCGCCGCCTTGTTCGGAAGGTCAGTGATGGTCCCGTCGGCGACGGCGGCCGCCAGCCCGACGGTCTCGCTGAGCGTCGGGTGGGCGTGGATCGTCAGCGCGACGTCCTGCGCGTCGGCGCCGAGCTCGAGCGCGAGGCCCACCTCGGCCACGAGCTCACCCGCGCCGGGGCCGACGACGCCCGCGCCGAGGACGCGCCGGGAGTCGGGGTCCACGAGCAGCTTGGTCATCCCCGTCGCGCCGCCGACGGCGAGCCCGCGGCCCGATGCCGACCACGGGAACGCGGCGCGCTCGTACGGCGTGCCGTCCGCCGCGGCGTCCGTCTCGGTCAGGCCCACCCAGGCGACCTCCGGGTCGGTGTAGGCGACGTTCGGGATGCCGCGCGGATCGAAGACGACGTCCTCGCCGGCGATGACCTCCGCGGCGACGTGGCCCTCGTGCGACGCCTTGTGGGCGAGCATCGGCCCGCGCACGACGTCGCCGATCGCGGAGATGTGGGCGACGTTCGTGCGCCGCCGCTCGTCCACCGCCACGAAGCCGCGCTCGTCGACCGCCACGCCGGCGGCCTCCAGCCCGAGGTCGCCCCCGTTCGGCGCGCGCCCGACGGCGACGAGCACCCGGTCGAAGACCTCCGTCTCGCCGCTGGACAGCGTCGCGTGCATCCCGTCGTCGCGCGCCTCCAGCGACGTGACGGTCGTCTCGAGGTGGATGGCCGCGTAGCGGCCGCCGATGCGCTTGGCCAGCGGGGCGACGAGGTCGCGGTCGCAGCCCGGGATGAGCTGGTCGGCGAGCTCCACGACGGTCACCGCCGAGCCGAGCGCGTCGTAGACCGTCGCCATCTCCAGCCCGATGATCCCGCCGCCGATGACCAGCAGGCGCGCGGGGACGTCGGCGATCTCGAGCGCGCCGGTGGAGTCCATGACGCGGGGATCGTCGTGCGGGATGCCCGGGAGGCGGACGGCGCGCGAGCCGGCCGCGACGATCGCCTGGTCGAAGGACACCGCGGTCCCGTCGACGTCCAGCTCGTGCGGGCCGGTGAAGCGGCCGGTGCCGTGCACGACGCGCACCTTGCGCTGCTTGGCCATGGCGGCGAGGCCGCCGGTGAGCTTGCCGACGATGCCCTCCTTCCACGTCCGGATGGCGCCGACGTCGAGCTCCGGCGCCCCGAAGCGCACGCCGGGGAGCTCCGCCGCCTCACCGAGCACCTTCGCCACGTGCAGCAGCGCCTTGGACGGGATGCAGCCCACGTTGAGGCAGACGCCGCCGAGCGACGCGTAGCGCTCGACGAGCACGACGTCCTTGCCGAGGTCGGCGGCGCGGAAGGCGGCCGCATAGCCGCCCGGGCCCGAGCCCAGCACCAGGACCTCGGCGTGGACCTCGGCACGGTCGGAGGCGGACACGGGCGGCGCGGCCACCGGGGTCGGCGGCGCCGCGGGCGCCTCGGCGGTCGCGGGCGGCCCGGCCCCGTCCCCCGCACCGCCGAGGGTCAGGACGAGGTCGCCCTCGGACAGCTTGTCACCCACGGTGACGTGCAGCGACTCGATCACCCCGGGACCGGGCGAGGGCAGCTCCATCGTCGCCTTGTCGGACTCGAGGACGACGAGCGGATCCTCGGCGGCGACCTCCTGGCCGACCTCGACGAGGATCTCGATGACGGGGACGTCGGTGAAGTCGCCGATGTCGGGGACGCGTACCTGTGCCATCAGATCACCCTTCCGCGATGTTCGCGCAGCGAACTCGCCATGGTTCGGCGCAGCCGAAGCACCTCATACCAGCACCCTCCGCAGGTCGGACAGCAGGCCGGCCAGGTGCGCGGTGAAGCGCGCGGCCGCGGCCCCGTCGATGACCCGGTGGTCGTAGGACAGCGACAGCGGCAGCACGAGCCTGGGGACGAACGCGCTCCCGTCCCACACGGGCTTGGTCGCCGACCGCACGACGCCCAGGATGGCGACCTGCGGCGGGTTGACGATCGGCGTGAAGCCGGTCCCGCCGATGCCGCCGAGCGACGAGATCGTGAAGACCGCGCCGCTCATCTCCTTCGGGCCCAGCTTGCCCGCGCGCGCCTTGGCCGACAGCTCGGTGAGCTCGGCCCCGAGCTGCAGCAGGCCCTTGGCGCCGACGTCGTGGACGACCGGCACGACGAGGCCGCCGGGGGTGTCCGCCGCGAAGCCGAGGTGGCGCTCCGGCTTGACCACCAGCTCGTCGCCGTCGAGCGACGAGGCGAAGCGCGGGAACGCGTCCAGGGCTGCCGCGCACGCCTTGAGCAGCAGCGCGACCATCGTCACCTTGACGTCGGACTGCTCGGCGTTGAGCTGCTTGCGGAACGCCTCGAGCTCGGTGATGTCCGCGTCGTCGTGGTGGGTGACATGGGGGATCGTCGTCCAGGCCCGCGTCAGGGTGGCGGCCGAGAGCCGCTGGATGCGCGTCAGCGGGACGCGCTCCGCCGCCGGGGAGGCCGCGACCGGCGCCCCGGGGGCGCCGGCCGGCGCCGCGGCGGGCCGGTCGAGGTCGTCCTTGGTGATCCGGCCCTTGCGCCCGGTGCCGGTCACCGCGGTCAGGTCGATGCCGCGCTGGCGCGCGAGGCGGCGGACGGACGGGCTGGCGTAGAGGGAGGCGCCGCCGGGCGGCGCCGCCGCAGGGCCCGCGCCGTCACCCGCGCCGGCCGGCGGCCCCGCTGCCACCTCGGCGGCGATCGCGCCCGCGCTATCGCCGCCGGAGCCCTCCCCGGCCGGCGGACCCGCTGCGACCTCGGCCGCGATCGCGCCCGCGCTATCGCCGCCCGAGCCCTCCCCGGCCGGCGGACCCGCTGCGACCTCGGCGGCGATCGCGCCCTCGACCGCCCGCGGCGCGCCCGCCTCGCCGGCCGGTCGGGCGGCCGCCTCCGCGGTGGCCTGCTCCGCGGTTGCGGCGTCGGCGACCTCGAGCCCGAGCAGCGCCGTGCCCTCGCTGACCTTGTCGCCGACCGCGACGCGCAGCTCCCGCACGACGCCGCCGACGGGCGCCGGGACCTCCATCGTCGCCTTGTCGGACTCAAGGACCACGAGCGGGTCCTCGGGCGCGACCG
>JAXDGY010000171.1:0-9756 GCA_034664785.1 Solirubrobacteraceae bacterium | reverse complement strand
AGCTGACGAAGGCTGCCCCTGGCGGCTCGACGGTCGGCGTCACGGGTGAAGATGCGCTGGCGATTGGCGACTCGTCGTCCGGCGGTCCCGGTGTGCTGGCTGAGGTCCTGCTTGGTGGTGTCGGTGCGCTGGCCGTGCTCGCCTTCGTCTTCGCCTCGTTCCTCGCGTTCTTGCCGATCGTGGTCGCAGCTGCGTCGATTCTGACCACATTCATTCTGTTGTTACCGCTGACATACGTGAGCGACGTGTCGTTCATCGTCGAGTTTCTCGTCGCGCTGATCGGGCTCGGCGTCGCGATCGACTACTCGCTCATCATCGTCGTGCGCTGGCGCGAGGAGCTCGCGCACGGCGCGAAGGGCGACGAGGCGATCGTGCGCGCCATGGCCACCGCGGGCCGCGCGGTCGTCTTCAGCGGGACGACGGTCGCGATCGGCCTGCTGGCGCTCGTCGTGCTGCCGCTGCCGTTCCTGCGCTCGGTCGGCTTCGGCGGGATGCTCATCCCGCTCGTCTCCGTCCTGGTCGCCCTCACGCTGCTGCCGGTGGTGTTGCACAGCGTCGGGCGGCGCCTGGACTGGCCGCACCTGCGCACGGACGACAACGCGTCGAAGGCGTGGACCCGGTGGGCGCGCGCCGTGGTGAAGCGGCGCTGGGTCGCCGCGCTGGGTGCCGCGGTGATCCTCGCCGCGCTGGCCCTCGCCGCGACCAACCTGCACCCGGGCATCTCCAACGTCGACACGATCGCGAAGTCGGGCGACGCGAAGGACGGCCTGGTCGCGCTCGAGCGCTCGGGGATCGGCTCGGGGGCGCTGCTGCCGCACGAGGTCATCGCCCCCGCCGGCGACGCGGCCGCGGTCCGCGGTGCGGTCGCCGGGGTCGACGGGGTCCACGGCGCCGTCGCGCCGGCGTCCTGGCGGGCCGGCGGGACGGCGATCGTGGAGGCGTTCCCGGTCGCCGACGGGTCCTCGGCTGCGGGCCGTGACCTCGTCGGGCAGGTGCGCGCGGCCGCCCACCAGGTCGCCCCGCAGGCCCGGCTCGGCGGCCAGCCCTCCCAGAACCACGACTTCATCGACGCCGTCTACGGCAACTTCCCGCTGATGATCGCCCTGATCACCGTCATCACCTTCGTGCTGCTGGCGCGCGCGTTCCGCTCGCTGCTGCTGCCGCTCAAGGCCGTGCTGCTCAACGTCGTGAGCGTCGCGGCGGCCTGGGGCGTGCTCCAGCTCGTCTGGCAGGAGGGCCACGGCTCGCAGGCGATCTGGGGGATCGCGGCCACGGGATCGGTGACCGCGTGGATCCCGCTCATGGTCTTCGCGTTCCTGTTCGGGCTCTCGATGGACTACGAGGTCTTCATCCTGGCCCGCATGCGGGAGGAGTACGACGCGACCGGCTCCACGGACGAGGCGGTCGTCCGCGGGATCGGCCGCACGGGCCGCCTGGTGACCAGCGCGGCGCTGATCCTGTTCCTCGCGTTCATGTCGCTGGCGTCGGGGCCCGAGACCGACGTCAAGGTGCTGGCCACGGGCCTGGCCGCCGGCATCCTGCTCGACGCCACGGTGATCCGGGCGCTGCTCGTGCCCGCCGTCGTCTCGCTGTTCGGGCGCTGGAACTGGGTGCTGCCGCCCGGGCCGGCGAAGCTGCTGCGCGTGGAGCCGTCCATGCCGCCGACGGCGGCCGAGGCCCCGGGCTGACCCCCGGCGGCTGGGCGTCGCGTCCCAGGCGTGGACGAGGCCCGGGCGGGATGCCACCCTGGCCGCGCGGAGGGACGGATCCTGCTGCACCGCTCGGCGGGGCCCTGCCCGACCCACCCCGGGGCAGGGCCCGCCCGAGCCGATCGTGCGGCCGGTGTGGGGTTCCGGCACCATACGAGCACCGGGGTGATTCCATGGCGCAAGTGGCCCGCCAGATGAAGGTCCAGTCGATCCGCTTCAGCGACGAGCTCTGGCGACTTATCCAACAGGAAGCCGAGTTCGAGGGCATCAGCGCGTCTCAGTTCATCCGCGAGACCGTGATCTTCCAGATCGGCTACCGCCTCGGGCAGCGCGGGGTCGACCTGCACGACAGCGCCCAGGAGCTGGGGATCACCGAGCTGCGGCGCCCGGCGCGCGAGGACTGAGCAGGCGCTGCAGCGGCCGGAGCCGCGGAACGGCGGCCGGGGCGGTGGCCGGCGGCGTGACCGGGGTGGTGCCGCCGCTCGGGTCCGTGGTGGCCGTGGGCTGCGCGTAGGCGATCTGGAAGCCGCCGCCGGTGGCCGACAGCGCCCCCGGCGTCGCCGAGCCGGGCGTCGCGTCGGTGGGGGTCTGGGCGCCGGCGAAGCGACGCCGGCCGGCGGGGGTCAGCGTGATCGCCGTCGCCTTGTAGTTGGCGTCGGAGATCGTGCCGGTGTGCCCGCCCATGGTCGTCGCCCGGGCGGTCGTGAAGCCGGTGGTGCCGAAGTTGGCGAGGGCGGTCGACGAGCAGCCCAGATCGGAGACGGTGGCGCTGGAGCACAACGCGGGCGTCTCCACGATCCACTCCGCCGAGCTCGTGTCGACGACCTGGGCCTTGAGCACCTTCGTGACGCTCGTCCCCCGCGTGCGGTCGATCAGCCGCAGGCGGACGGTCGTCCCGGTGACGGTGACCGTGGCGGTCATCGCGTCCCCGGCGCGCACCCCGAGCTGGACGGAGTGCGACGTGTCCGGGACGAGCTCGTACCAGGCGGAGTAGTGCGCCGTGCCGCTCGCGTCGCAGTCGGACTCCGTGCCGGTCTGCTCGAGGGCCTGCGAGTTCGTGGCGTAGCCCCCCAAGCCGATCCAGGACGCGGAGTAGGTCCGCTGGCCGCTGGTGCACGTGACCGTCGGGACGATCCAGTTGCCGGTGACCTTGTGGAACCGGCTGCCAGACCGGGTGACGGCGTAGCCCGCCCAGTTCGAGCTCGTGGTCGTGGAGGTCGCGGCCTCCGCGCCGGCCGGGGCGACGGCGGCGGAGCCACCCGTCAGCGCGAGGGCGAGGACGAGGAGGGCAAGGGTCGGTCGGCGATGCATGGTCCTCACAAGAGCGTCACGGGGTTCACGGGGACAGCGCGAGCCGGACGGCCGGCCGGGCGTGGTCGGGACGATGCAGCACGAACGGAAGGGGTCCCGAAGAGGTCCCTGAGCGCCGGCTGGGAATGCCGCCGTCGCCGGCGCGGCCCTCCGCGACCCGGGCGCGCGTCTAGGCCGGCGTCCCGGCCCCGGCAGCCGCTGCGTGGGCGAGCGCTGCGGCGGCGATCGTCTGCACGCAGCACTCGAGGTCGAGGATCGTGCCGTCGAGCACGAGGGCGTACAGGGCGGGGTCTGTCGGGTCGACGCCGTAGAGGTCGCGGACGTAGCGCTCCCGCGCGCCGTCGGTCTCCTTCAGCCGCCGCCGCCCCGTGGCCTCGTCGACGCCCTCGATGCGCATCGCCTGCACGACACGGGCCTCGAGCGGCCCGTCGAGCCGCACGTGCAGCGCGCGCGGGTCATCGCGCAGGGCCAGCGCGCCGGCACGCCCGAGGATCACGCCGCGCCCGTCGGCCATGAGCGCGCGCAGGGCGGCCTCGGTGTCCGCCCGGTCGGCCAGCCGGGCGTCGAGCGCCGGCGGCTGGTGGATGCCCGCCGCGGTCCAGCTGGCTACGGGCGACACGTTGCGCAGCAACCGCCAGAAGACGCCGCCGTCCACGGTCCCGGCCAGCTCCCGCGCCACGCTCGACGGGACGGCCCGGTCGACGAACGGGACGTCGAGGCGCCGCGCGAGGGCTGGCCCCACCTCGCTGCCGCCGGCACCGTAGGAGGCCGAGAGGGTCACGAGCGGCATGGCCCAGACCATCGTCCCCCGCGCCGGCCTCGTCAACCCCGCGGGCGCTCGTCGTCGCCCAGCAGGAGGAGATCGACGTAGCCGTCGGCGACCTGGCCGACCTGCAGCCGGCCACGCGGCCCGAACCACTGGGCGGTGTGGTTCACCATCCCGAGCAGCGCCGACAGCGCCAGCCGCCGGTCGCTCAGGCGCAGCCGCCCGTCGGCCAGCACGCGGTCGAGGACGTCGGCGACCACGCGCTCGAACTGCTTGCGGCTCGAGCGCACCCCGCGCCACTGGTCCCCGGACTCGATGACGTGGCGCTCCTGCTGGAACACGCGCATGTGGTCGCGGTGCTCGACGACCTGCGCGACCCAGAGGCGGACGATCGCGCGCAGCTGGGCCTCGGGGTCCGCCTCCGACGCCGCGACCTCGCGGGCCTGGTCCAGCAGCGGGTCCATGAGCTGGTCGCAGATCCGGATCAGGAGCTGCTCCTTGCTCCCGATGTAGTGGTAGATCCCGCCGGCGGCGAGGCCGATCGCCTCGGCGAGGTCCTGGATCGAGGTCTGGTCGTAGCCCCGCTCCGCGAACACCCGCGCCGCCTGCTGGACGACGGCCTGGCGGCGCCGGTCATACCGGTCGCGCAGCACGGGACGTGTGGGCGGGGCGGCCACGCGGCCACGGTACCGGATGACCGTTCGAAGTTCGAATGCTCCGTCGACATTCGAACCGCTGTTCGGTATTGTCGCCCGCGATGCTCTTCGACCTGCCCGACGAGACGCGCGAGCTTCAGCGCACGGTCCGGGACTTCGCCGCCGGCGAGGTCGCGCCCGTGGCGGAGGAGCTCGACCGGACCAAGGCCTTCCCCTACGACATCGTGCGCCAGATGGGCGAGCTGGGCTGGATGGGGATCCCGTTCCCCGAGGAGCACGGCGGCGCCGGCGGGACGTCGCTGCAGTACGCGGTCGCCGTCGAGGAGCTCACGCGGGTCGACTCGAGCGTGGCCATCACGCTGTGCGCCCACACGTCGCTGGGCACCCAGCCCATCTACCTCTTCGGGTCGGCGCAGCAGAAGGCCGAGCTCCTGCCGGACCTCTGCGCGGGCCGGAAGCTCGGCGCCTTCGGGCTCACGGAGCCCGATGCGGGCTCCGACGCCGGCAACACGAAGACCCGGGCCCGGCTGCAGGACGGGCAGTGGGTGATCGACGGCGCCAAGCAGTTCATCACCAACGCCGGGACCGAGATCTCCGGGCACGTCGCGATCACGGCGATCACCGGCGAGGACGGCTCGGGGCGCAAGGAGATCTCCAACCTCATCGTCGCCAACGGCACGCCGGGCTACGAGCAGGGGACGCCTTACCGCAAGATGGGCTGGAACGCGTCGGACACGCGCCCGCTGACCTTCACGGACTGCGCGGTGCCGGAGGAGAACCTGCTCGGGCCGCGCGGCGGCGGCTTCAAGCAGTTCCTGCACATCCTCGACATCGGCCGCATCGGGGTCGCGGCGATGGGCGTCGGCCTCGCGCAGGGCGCGCTGGACCAGGCGCTCGCCTACGCCAAGGAGCGCCAGGCCTTCGGGCAGTCCATCTCCAAGTTCCAGGCCATCCAGGCCAAGCTCGCGGACATGGCCACGGAGATCGAGGCCGCGCGCCTGCTGACGTACAAGGCCGCGTGGGAGAAGGACCAGGGCCGCTCCTTCACGCTCACCGCCGCGCAGGCGAAGCTCAAGACCGGGCGCCTGGCCGTGCGCTGCAGCGAGGAGGCCGTGCAGATCCACGGGGGCTACGGCTACATCGAGGAGTACCCGGTGTGCCGCTTCTACCGGGACGCCAAGATCCTCACCATCGGCGAGGGCACCGACGAGGTGCAGCAGATGGTCATCGCCCGCGCGCTCGGCGCATGAGCGCCGAGCGGGTCCTCATCCGCGAGGTCGGCCCGCGCGACGGCTTCCAGAACGAGCCCGAGGTCCTGCCCACCGACGCGAAGGTCGAGCTCATCGAGCTGCTCGCCCGCAGCGGCGTCCCGCGGCTGGAGGTCACGAGCTTCGTCCGGGCCGACGTGATCCCGCAGCTCAGCGACGCCGTCGAGGTCCTCGAGCGCATCGACGTCCCCGACGACGTCGCGCTCACCGTGCTGATCCCGAACGAGCGCGGGCTCGACCACGCCCTCGAGCACCGCGACCGCTTCCACGAGGTCAACTGCTTCCTGAGCGCGTCGGAGACCCACAACGCCAAGAACGTCAACCGGTCGGTCGAGGCGTCGCTGGCCGGGCTGGAGCGGGTCCTGCCGCGGGCTCGCGAGGCGGCCCTGCGCTGCGAGGCGATCATCTCGGTGGCGTTCGGCTGCCCCTACGAAGGCCGGGTCCCGCCCGAGCGCGTCTTCGCCATCGCGCGGCGGCTGGTCGCCGCGGGCGCGCAGGAGGTCGGCTTCGGCGACACGACGGGGATGGCCAACCCGGTGCAGGTCCGCGCGTTCTTCACCGAGGCCCGCGCCGCGCTGGGCGACGACGTCGAGCTCACCGGCCACTTCCACAACACGCGCGGTCAGGGATTGGCCAATGTCGTCGCGGCGCTCGACGCGGGCTGCCGCTCCTTCGAGTCGAGCTTCGGCGAGCTCGGCGGCTGCCCCGTCCCGCGCGGGGCCACGGGCAACATCGCGACGGAGGACCTCGTCTCCATGCTGCACGAGATGGGCCTGCCGACCGGGATCGACCTCGGCGCCGTGATCGCGGCCGCCCGCCGCGCGCAGGAGGTCCTGGGCCGCCCGCTCGGCAGCCACACCGTCGTCGCCGGACCGGTGGACTGGCACGATGGCTGACGCGGTCCTGATCGCGAACCGCGGGGAGATCGCGGTGCGCATCGCCCGCACGGTCCACGCGCTCGGCCGTGCCAGCGCGGGCGTCTTCACCCAGGACGACGCCGGCGCCCCGCACGTCGACGCCGTCGACGCCGCGGTGCTCGTCGGCTCCTACCTCGACCGCGCCGCGCTGGTGGCGGCGGCCGAGCGCACAGGGGCCCGGGCGGTCCACCCCGGCTACGGCTTCCTCAGCGAGAACGCGGCGTTCGCGCGGGACGTCACCGACGCGAGGCTGACCTGGATCGGGCCGCCGCCGGCGGCGATCGAGCTCATGGGCGACAAGGCCCGCGCCAAGCGCCTGGCGCGGGAGGCGGGCGTCCCCGTGGTCCCCGGGCTGGAGGGCGATGACCTGGCGCTCGAGGAACTGCGCGTCTTCGCCGATGAGCACGGCTTCCCGATCGTCGTCAAGGCGGTGGCCGGCGGCGGCGGCAAGGGGATGCGGGTCGTCCGCGCCCCGGCCGAGCTCTCCCCCGCGCTGGACGCGGCGCGGCGCGAGGCCGTCGCGGCGTTCGGTGACGGCCGCGTGCTGGTCGAGCGCTACCTCGAGCGCCCGCGGCACCTCGAGGTCCAGGTGCTCGCCGACCGTCATGGCAGCGTCGTCCACCTCGGCGAGCGCGAGTGCTCGCTGCAGCGCCGCCACCAGAAGGTCGTCGAGGAGGCGCCGTCGCCCGCCGTCGGTCCCGAGCTGCGCGAGCGCATGGGCGCGGCGGCGGTCTCCCTCGCCCGGGCCTGCGGCTACGAGGGCGCCGGAACCGTGGAGTTCATCGCCTCCGCCGACGGGGGCGACTTCGCGTTCCTGGAGATGAACACCCGCCTGCAGGTCGAGCACCCCGTCACCGAGCTGGTCTACGGCGTCGATCTCGTCGCGCTGCAGCTGGCCGTCGCCGACGGGGAGCCGCTCGGCCTGCGCCAGGAGGACCTCGTCCCCGCCGGGCACGCCGTGGAGGCGCGGCTGTACGCCGAGGACCCCGCCAACGGCTTCCTCCCCTCGACCGGCACCGTGCTGCGCTACCGCGAGCCCGCGGGCGTTCGCGTCGACTCGGGCATCGCCGAGGGCAGCGAGGTGGGCACCGCCTATGACCCGATGCTGGCCAAGGTCGTCGCCCACGGCCCCGACCGCGCGGCGGCCCTCGACCGCCTCGACCGCGCGCTCGGCGAGCTCGAGGTCCTCGGCGTCGCGACCAACGCGGCCTTCTCCCGCGCGCTGCTGCGCCGCGACGACGTCCGCGCGGGCGCGCTGGACACCGGGCTGCTCGAGCGCGTGCTCGACGAGCCGGCGCCCGACCCGCCCGAGGACCTGCTGCCCGCCGCCGCGATCGCCGGCTATCGCGCGGACACGGGCGCCGTCTCGACCACGCCCGGCCCCTGGCGACGGCGGCTGGAGGGCCACGGCGAGGTGCGCGTCACCGCCTCCGAGGTGCACGTCGGCGAGCGCCGCTGGTCCTGGGCGGCCCGCCCGGCGGACGGCGGCGCGCTGCGCATAACCCTCGACGGGGTCTCGCGGCGCTACGCGGTCGCGCACGACGGCCAGGCGGTCTGGGTCGGGCGCGACGGGCACCAGCTCGCCGCGCGCCCGGAGCGCCGCGAGCGCGGCCGCGCCGCCGCGCCGGCGGGGTCCTTGGAGGCGCCGATGCCGGGGACCGTGCTGCTCGTGCACGTCGCCAACGGCGACGAGGTCGCCGAGGGCGACGTCCTGCTCGTCCTGGAGTCCATGAAGATGGAGCTGGCGATCACCGCCCCGGCGGCCGGCACCGTCACGGGCCTCGAGGTCCGCCCGGGCGACCGCGTGGCGATCAAGCAGCCGCTGGTGGCGGTGACGGCTGACGCCGCCATTGCGAGCTCGCTTCGCGAACGTCGCGGCGAGGTCTCGCCGTGAGCTTCCGCGACGGCCACCTCGCGCTGCTCGACGACCTCGAGGCGCGCCTGGCGCGCGCCCGCGCGGGCGGCGGCGAGCGCGCCCGCGAGCGCCACGTCTCGCGCGGCAAGCTCCTGCCCCGCGACCGGGTCGAGCGCCTCTGCGACCCCGGAGCGCCGTTCCTCGAGCTCAGCCCGCTCGCCGCCGAGGGCCTCTACGACGACGCCGCCCCCGCGGCCGGGATCATCACCGGCGTGGGCGTCGTCGCCGGGCGGCGCTGCGTCGTCGTCGCCAACGACGCGACGGTCAAGGGCGGGACGTACTACCCCATGACCGTGAAGAAGCACCTGCGTGCGCAGGAGGTGGCGCTGCACAACCACCTGCCGTGCATCTACCTCGTGGACTCGGGCGGCGCGTTCCTGCCCATGCAGGACGAGGTCTTCCCCGACCGCGAGCACTTCGGGCGCATCTTCTTCAACCAGGCCACGATGTCCCGGCGCGCGATCCCGCAGATCGCGTGCGTGATGGGCTCGTGCACCGCCGGCGGCGCCTACGTGCCCGCGATGAGCGACGAGACGGTCATCGTCCGCGAGCAGGGCACGATCTTCCTCGGCGGCCCGCCGCTGGTGAAGGCGGCGACGGGCGAGGAGGTCACCGCGGAGGAGCTCGGCGGCGGCGACGTCCACGCCCGCACGTCCGGCGTGGTCGACCACCTTGCCGAGGACGACCTGGACGCCCTGGAGATCGTGCGGACCATCGTCGCCACGCTGCCGGCGCAGGGCCTCCCGCCATGGGAGCGGCGCGCACCCGTCCCGCCGCTGGAGGATCCGGACGGGCTGCTCGACCTCGTGCCGCTGGACACCCGCACGCCGTACGACGCGCGCGACCTGCTGCGCCGCGTGGTCGACGGCTCCGAGCTGCACGAGTTCAAGGAGCTCTACGGGACCACCGTGGTCTGCGCGTTCGCGCACCTCGACGGCCACCCGGTGGGGATCATCGCCAACAACGGGATCCTCTTCAGCGAGTCCTCGCTGAAGGCCGCGCACTTCATCGAGCTGTGCGACCGCAGGAGCATCCCACTGCTGTTCGTCCAGAACATCTCCGGCTTCATGGTGGGCAAGGACTACGAGGCGGGCGGCATCGCCAAGGACGGCGCGAAGCTCGTCACCGCGGTGTCCTGCGCCCGGGTCCCGAAGCTCACGCTGATCATCGGCGGGTCCTTCGGGGCGGGCAACTACGGCATGTGCGGGCGGGCG
>JAXDGY010000170.1:0-6506 GCA_034664785.1 Solirubrobacteraceae bacterium | reverse complement strand
CCCCCCCGGCCGGAGGGTTGCCGTCGTCCTAGGACTGGGGCTTGCCGAGCATGCCCGGCGCCAGACGGGGCAGCGACGCCGTAAGACCTGCCGGTGTCACCCACTGGATGGTGGCGGGTGCGGTGAGCTCGGTCGCCAGCACGTTGTTGGCGATGCCGATCGAGCGGGTCTCATCGTCGTCGGTGCGGGCGACGGCCGACCGCGAGCCGTCTGCCATGAGAGCAGCGACCTTGACCGAACCGGGCCGGAACGCCATGTAGGTCAGCGGGTGCAACGGATCCAGCGCCTTGCTGAGGGGAAGGCACGTGCTCGCCGAGTATCCGTCCGGCCCCGGGACGATGTCATAGAGACACAGTCGGCTGTCGATCGGTGCCAGGAAGATCTGCGAGCCCTGCCCGCTGTACAGCAATCGTGAGTCTGCGGAGGCCAGCCTGGCCCGGACGGACTTGCGGGCGTGCGGCAGCCGCAGGACGTCACGGCTGGTCTTGTGTCGCCGCAGCACCGCGAGCTTGGCGCGAGCAGCGACGGCGGTGCGGTGGGTGGCGGCGGCGTCATGGGCGACCGCGACAGGGGCCGCCGACGCCGCGGCGGGCACGGCCAGCACGGCGGCCGCCAGACCGCCGACGACCGAACGACGAATGATCATGTTCATCATCAGTAACAGGGGCCGGAGTGGTTGGGGGAGTTGTCTGTGTAGCCAGCGATGTTGGTGGACACCCACGGCGTCTCGACAAACGCTTGTGACGTGGGGGTCGCGGAGTTCAGGCACTCGCTGATCGACCCCCATCCGCAGGGCTGCACGCCGCCGCCTCGGATGTTGAATGAGCCGGTCATCATCATCACGCACGCGTAGTCGCCGCTACTTCCGTAGTCGTATTGGCGGGCCAGGACCTGGCCATCGCCGCACCACTGACCGGCGTAGCCCCAGACCTGGCAGTAGTTCCATGCCCAGGCGTGCGCCGGCGCGGCGCGCAAGACGGCCGCCGGTACCGAGAGCACCATGAGGGCCCCGATCAGCGCCAGCGGCTTGCGCAGCGCTGGAGATCAGCTCGCAGCATCGCTTCTCCTCTGAATGTCCGAGCTGCGGCCGCCTCCATTGACAGGAGGTGCCGAGCCGATGTCCGTGCGCGAACATACTCGTAAGCTCCCGTACGGTCAACAGCCTTGTGCAGTGAGGTCCTCGCTATCGCAATGGACGACATCCGACACTGCCCGCCGACCATCCTTGCGCCTCCCCGGCTCGCCGCCATACCGTCGCTGGGTCATGGCCGAGCAGAGCACGAAGGCGCAGCGCCGGGCTGATCGCGAGGCGGTCGGCGCGTACCACGAGGCCGAGCCGGCGCGGCTCCTCGAGCACGTGCGCGTGGGGTTCGCGCGCTACGGCGCCGGCGAGATCGAAGCCTTCGAGCTCGACGAGTTGATCCATCACTACAAGCGCGCGACGCAGAAGCTGTGGTCGGCGTGCGTCGGCGGCGGCGGGCACGTCGAGGGCATGGCCAGGCGGATCGAGTGGGAAGCGGCCCACGGCGAGCAGACCGACTGGTCGGCGCTCGCGGAACCGCGCCGCCGTCGCTGAGGCGCGTCGCCGACCCGAGACGTCCCAGCCCCTTACGTAGGTTCCGGCACCCCCCACCCCGCTCACCACCGACCCCACGACACCCACTACCTCGCTCAGGCACAGCACCGGCAAGCCGCGCGCCACCGCCCCATCCAAGCGAGTCTTCCCGCAGGCGCCCCGTACCACCAGCACAACGCCCCGGCACACAGGTGCACCGCTCCGCGGTGCCCGGCGTCGGCGCCCCCTGAGTTGCGCTTCCCCATAGGAAACGCTCGGGTCGCGCGAGGTCGTCTATCTCGCCGAACGCCACCGCCGTGACGCTCGGTTGCTCACAACTTGGGAGAGGGGTAATCGGCCGCTCGCGCGACAGAGAGGTATGGCCGTCAGCGACCGTGGCTCGGAGAGCGTCTGATGCTGTCGGTGGGCAAGCTCGCCGCGGGGCCGAACGCCGGCCGGTATTACGAGGACGCCGTCGCGCTTGGGCGCGAGGATTACTACTCAAGCGAGGGCGAGTGGCCTGGTCGCTGGCTCGGCGGTGGCGCTGACGCCCTCGGGCTCGGCGGCGAGGTCCGGGGCGGCCAGACCGTACGCCTGATGTCCGGCGAGAACCCGACCTCGGGCGCGCTGCTCGGCCGGCCGATGGACCACGGCTCGGTCGCCGGGTTCGCCCTGACGTTCAACGCGCCCAAGAGCGTCGGGCTGGCATTCGCGATCGGCGACCCGTGGACGGCGCGCGTGCTGCGCGACTCCCACAAGGCCGCGGTCGACGACGCGCTGGCCTACCTCGAGCGCGAGGCATGCCGAGCGCGCCGCGGCCGTGGCGGCGCGCGGATCGTCGAGGGGCGGGGGTTCGCCGCCGCGGCGTTCGATCACCGCACGAGCCGGGCCGCCGATCCGCTGCTGCACACCCACGTCGTCGTGGCCAACCGGACGCTCGGGCCGGACGGTCGCTGGACGGCCCTCGACGCCCGACCCCTGTACCGGTACGCCAAGACCGCCGGCTACCTCTACCAGGCACGCCTTCGTCACGAGGTCAGCGAGCGGCTCGGTGCGAAATGGGGACCGGTCACCAAGGGCGCGGCCGACCTTCACGGGTTCTCGCGGGAGGTGATCGAGCACTTCTCGCGCCGCCGCGCGGAGATCGTCGAGCAGCTGGAGCTCGTGGGCTCGCACTCGCTCGACGCGGGCAATGTCGCGGCCCTGGAGACGCGGAAGCGCAAGGACCACTCCGTGCCGATCGGGCGGTTGCGCGACGAGTGGCGAGCCCGTGCCGCCGAGCACGGCCTGACGCGGCAAGACGTGGAGTACCTGCTGACGCGCCGGTTCCAATCGAAGGCGGTGCCGCGCGAGGTTGACCTCGACGAGCTCACCAAGCACGCCGCGACGTTCGCCCGCCGCGACGTCCTGCAGGCGATCGCCGAGGCGCACCACGACGGCGCGCGCACCGTCGACGAGCTCGAGGCCAAGGCCGACGAGATCCTCGACTCACGCGAGATCGTGCGCATCCCCGACCCGGCGGAAGCCCGGTACACGACCGAGACGCAGCTCCGGATCGAGCGCGGCCTGCTCGACAGCGCGCGATCCCGTCGCGACAAGGACGTCGCCGTCGCCGAGCCGCTGGCCACCGAGCGAGCACTTGCAACGCGCTCGCTCTCTGATGAGCAAGCACACGCGGTGCGCCAACTCACCAGCTCCGGGCACGGTGTCGAGGTCGTGCGGGCGCCCGCGGGCACCGGAAAGACGTTCGCGCTCGACGCTGCGCGCGAGGCCTGGGAGCGCTCCGGCCAAGAGGTCGTCGGCTGCGCGCTCTCCGCCCAGGCGGCCCGCGAGCTGCGCGAGCACGCCGGCATCGAGACGACAACGATCGCCGACCTCAAGAACCGGCTCGACCGCGGCTACCGCCTCCCCCAGGCCGGCGTCCTGATCGTCGACGAGGCCGGCATGGTCGGCACCCGCGACCTCGCCGTCCTCGACGTCTGGGCTCAGCACACCAACACCAAGCTGTTGCTCGTCGGCGACGACAAGCAGCTGCCCGAGATCGAAGCCGGAGGCGCGTTTCGCGCGATCGCCGAGCACGACGGCGCCGTCGAGCTCTCGCAGGTACGCCGCCAAGACCGGGAGTGGGACCGCCAGGCGCTCAGCGCGCTGCGCGAGGGAAGGACGGCCGACTGGGCGGCGGCCTACGTCGACCACGGCCGCGTCAAGACCGCGGAGACCGCGCCCGCCGTCCGGGATCAGCTTGCCGACGACTGGTGGACGGCCAAGCAGACCGGGATCGATGCCCGGATGATCGCGCTGCGCCGCTCCGATGTCACCGACCTCAACGCCCGTGGGCGCGCCCGGATGCGGGCCGCCGGCCACCTCGGACCCGATGTCGACTACGACGGCAGGACCTTCGCGAGCGGCGACGAGGTCGTCGTGACCAAGAACAACGGGGAGCTCGGCGTGATCAACGGCGACCGTGCCGAGGTTCTCGACGCCGCCGACACCCACCTCGACGTGAGGCTCGATCGGGGTGAAGAGGTACGCCTGTCTGCCACCTTCATCACCGACGGCCACGTCGACCACGGCTACGCCACGACCGCCCACAAGGCCCAAGGCGCGACGCTCGACCAAGCGTTCGTCCTCGGCAGCCAGGAGGCCTACCGCGAGTGGGGCTACGCCGCGCTCTCCCGCCACCGCGACCAAAGCACCTACTACCTGGCCGCGCCCAAGGCCTTCATCAACCACGAGCCGGTCCAGCTCGACGACCCCGAGCAGCTGGCGCTGAACCTCGAGCACAGCCTTGACGACACCCGTCGACACGAACTCGCCACCGAGCTCGCCGAGCGCTTCGGCGTCCATCGGCCCACCCCGCCTCCCGATCGCGACCTCGACATCGACATCGACATCGACATCGACTTCGGGATGTAGGTGAACGGGCCGTGGGAAGTGACTCCCGCTCCCAGCAGTTCTTCTCCGGGCTCGGCGCCGAGCTGATCGACGCTGCCGCCGTCGCGCAGATGCTCGGCGTCACGCGCGGTTGGGTCTACGAGCACGCCGCCGAGCTCGGTGCCGTCCGCCTCGGCTCGGGAGCCCGACCGCGCCTGCGCTTCGACCCGCTCCGCGTCGGCGAGGCGCTCGAGGACGGGCCCGCACCGCGGCTGGGCCGGCGCCGCACGCCGCGCTTCCGTCGCTCGCCCAGCCCGAGCGACGTGGAGCTCCTGCCGATCGCCGGGGTACCGTCCAAGCGTGCCCCGCGCCGAACCTAGGAGGGACTGATGCCCCGCCCCCTCAAAGGCCAGGTCATCGAGACCAAGACCAGGACCGGCGTCGTCTACGCCCTGCGCTTCACGGCCTACGGCGAACGCCAATACGTCACCCTCGGCTCCCGCGCCGACGGCTGGACACGCCAGAAGGCCGAGACCGAGCTCCAGAACGTCCTCACCGACGTGCGCCGCGGCACGTGGCGGCCGCCGGCCGCCGGGCCGGAACGCCCCGACCCCACCTTCCACGAGTTCGCCTCGGCATGGTTGGCGGCCCGCCAGCCGGCCATCGCGCCGTCGACGCACCAGGCCTACCGCAACGAGCTCGTCCACCACCTCTTGCCGTTCTTCCATCGCCACCGCCTCTCGCAGATCACCGTGGCCGAGGTCGACCGCTACCGCGACTTCAAGCTCCGCGAAGGTCGCATGGCGCCGTCCTACATCAACGCCACCATCACGCGGCTCGGAACGATCCTCGACGTCGCCGACGAGCGGGAGCTGATCGCCCGCAACCCGGTCCGAGTCAACCCACGCAACCGCAAACTCAAGGTCCGGCGCGTGCGCCGCGCCTACCTCGACCGGCCCGAGCAGATCGAGGCACTCCTCCTCGCCGCGGCCGAGCTCGACGCCGAGGCCACCAACCGGGCCGATCGCGACACCCGCCTGCGGCGACCCATGCTGGCCACGCTGATCTTCGGCGGCCTGCGCATCAGCGAGGCCCTCGCGCTGCGCTGGCGCGACGTCGACCTCGCCGGCGGCCGGCTGCGCGTCGCCGGATCGAAGACCGACGCCGGCGTGCGCTGGGTGCCGCTGATGCCCACCCTGCGCGACGAGCTGGCCGAGCGCAAGGCCGCCGCCAAGCACACCGGGCCCGACGACAAGGTCTTCGCGACCGGCACCGGCGGGACGTGGTCACGCGACAACGCGCGCAAGCGGATCTTCGACAAGGCCGTCGAGCTCGCCGACCGGCGGCTCGAGGACGCCGGCCTGGCGCCGACGCCCGAGGGCCTCACGCCGCACTCGCTGCGCCACACCTACATCAGCCTACGAGTCGCCCTCGGGCACGACCCCGCGACGCTCGCCCAAGACGCCGGCCACGCCGACATGGCCGTCACGTTTCGCATCTACACCCACGTGATGCGCCTCCAGGAGGGCGACCGTGAGCGCCTCAAGGCGCTCGTCAACGGCGGAGTTTTGGCAGTAATTGGCAGTGAGTCCGCCCCCGAGGCCACCAACAACGCCCCGGCGGAGAAGCCCGGGAACGACGAAACCCCCGCAAATACGGGGGTCTCGGGCGATAGCTGGGCGGGGACTCGAACCCCGGACCTCACGATTATGAGTCGTGCGCTCTAACCAGCTGAGCTACCCAGCCAAGGGGCGCGGAGTCTAGCGCGGTCTCGGCCCTCGGCTGTGCTCGCCTCGGCGTCCGCGGGTCGCGAAGACGGGAGGCGGCAGCCGCTGATCGGCACCGAACGCTGCCAGGACCGACCGGCGTCACGAGCGGGGCCGTCAGCCGCCGGGACGGCGATCGCGCTCGCGCTGGCGGTCCTCGGACCGCCCGACGGCCCAGAACGCCGTCGACACCAGGCCCACACAGGCCACGCCGCCCATCGCCAAGCCCGTGGCGTCGAGCGTCGTGCTCGTCCCGATCGCCGCGATCACCATCCCGGCGACCAGCAGGACGGCGAACGCGATCGCGAGAC
>JAXDGY010000169.1:0-9507 GCA_034664785.1 Solirubrobacteraceae bacterium | reverse complement strand
CTCCGCACCTGCCTGTTCAGCCTCGGCGAGACCGACCTGCGCACCCCCCTGCGCGAAGGCGCCACCGACGACGACCTCGAGCAGATCATCCGCGACGCCGTCTGGCGCAAAGAACTCAAACACCACGTCAACGACCCCGGCTTCATCCAACCCACCCGCTCCATGAGCGCCATCGGCGGCTGAGAGGTCTCCCCGCTCAACGCGCCCGCGGCGGCGGGCGCAGGGCCGAGGAGGCGTGCAGGACGTCCTCCGGGCCGTTGACGTTGAAGAACGGGCGGGGGTCGTCGAAGCCGACGACCACCGGGTCCAGCTCGGCGGCCGCGTCGGCCGTCCGCGTCTCGGGCTGGAAGCGCTGCAGGATCCGCAGGGCGCCGGGCTGGTAGAGCGCGCAGAGCGGCTGGAGGCGCCCGTCCGCGAATGGGACGACGGCCAGGCGTTCCGGGTCCGCGGCGGCGACGATGGCGCGCAGCGTGCCGGGGTCCAGCAGCACGAGGTCGGTCGCGCAGACCAGGACGGGGCGTCCCTCGGCCTGCCGCAGGGCGTGGATGATGCCGGTGAGCGGGTGCACCGGCTGGTCGGGCTCGACCCAGACGCGGGTGCTGGCGCGCAGGCCCGGCAGGACCGTGTCCCGCTTGGCCACCACCGCGACCTCCGGGCAGACCGCCTCCAGCGCCGCGAGAACCCAGCGCAGCAACGGGCGCCCCTCGACGGCGACGTTCGCCTTGTCCCCGCCGATCCGCTTGCCCCGGCCACCGGCCAGGACGACACCGACCATGGGGGCGGAGTCCTCCATGGGCGTGAGCCTAGACTGTTGGTGATGGAGCACACCGAGGCACGTTCCTGGTTGCGCTGCTACCGCTGCTGGTCCCAGGACCTCGAGGTGCAGGTGCACTACGAGGGGATCCACAAGATCGATCCGGAGACGGGCGAGCGCGCCGACGTCGTCGACGAGCTGCAGGAGGCCGTCGTGCAATGCCTGGACTGCATGCACGACCAGCCGCACCTCGGCTTCGTCAACGGCCGCGTCGAACCGGTCGAGGATCGCTGGGAGCGGATGGTCGCCGGGACGCCGTGGGTGGCCTCGTGCACCGTGACCGTGGACGCGGACGAGGTCGAGACGTGCTCGGGTCCCGAGGCCGGTGACGCGCTCTCCTACGCCGCCTTCGGCGATCACGGCACGCGCGAGTTCTTCACGCACGTGCGCTTCCACAAGCACGACGACGACAACCGGATCGTCGTGCACCTGCTGGTCGAGCTGTATGCCCGCTCGGCGGAGGAGGCCAACGAGGTCCTCGACGACGCCGCGCGCGGCCGCCTGACCATCACCTCGTTGGCCGAGGAGTCGCGGCCGCCGGCGGCGACCGGCGACGACCGCCACTAGCCGGCCAGGAACGCCAGCAGCTCCGCCGCGAGCGCCTCCGGCGCCTCCTCGGCCATGTGGTGGCCGGAGGCGATCCGCGCCCCGCGCAGGTCGGTGGTCCAGCGCTTCCAGATCGCCGCCGGGTCGCCGTAGAGGTCCTCCATGTCGTCCTCCGTGGCCCACGCCACGAGGACGGGGCAGCCGATCCGCCGCCCGGCGCGCCGGTCGGCCTCGTCGTGCTCGCGGTCGAGCCCGAGGCCGGCGCGGTAGTCCTCGCACATCGCCAGCACGGTGGCCGGGTCGTGGATGGCCTGCAGGTAGTCGGCGAGGTTCTCCTCGCCCATCTGCTCGCGGTTCGGGCGATACCACGCCTCCGGGTCGGCGGAGATCACCCGCTCGGCGGGCTTGTCGGTCTGCCCGAGGAAGAACCAGTGCCACCAGGCCTGGGCGAAGGCCGCGTCGCAGCGGTCCAGCGCGTCGGCGATCGGGACGGCGTCCAGGACCGCGAGGCGGTCGACCGCCGCGGGATGGTCCAGCGCGGTCCGCGACGCGACGTAGGCGCCGCGATCGTGGCCGACCACGGCGAACCGGTCGTGCCCCAGTGCGCGCATGAGCGCCACGGCGTCGCGGGCCATCGCCCGCTTGGAGTACGGCGCGTGGTCGGGGGTCGTCGGTGGCTTGGAGGACCGCCCGTAGCCGCGCAGGTCCGGGCAGACGACCGCGTGGCCGGCGTCGGCGAGCAGCGGCGCGACCCGGTGCCAGGTCGTGTGGGTCCGGGGATGGCCGTGCAGCAGCAGCACGGGCGGCCCGGAGCCGCCGAAGCGCACGCGCAGCACGGCCTCCCCGACGTCGACGTGGTCCAGGGCGAAGCCGTCGAACACCGAGCCTGCCTACCCAGCGAGCACCCGAAGCTGTCGCACGGCAAGGCCGAGGCCGGCGAGGTCCGCCTGCCCGTCGTGGGCGAGGGCGCGGGTGAAGGCCGTCAGCCGGCCCAGCACGTCCCGGCGGGACTCCAGGAAGGCGTCGACGACCTGCGCGGCGTCACCGTCGCCCTCACGCAGCGCCCGGCGGGCCAGCGCTGCGCGGGCGCCGAGGACGTCGTCGCGGACCGCCTGCACCGCCCAGCGGTGCAACCGCGTGGTTGCGGGGAGCTCGTCGATCGCGCGCTCGAGCCACTCCAGGCGCAGCCGCTCGCCGACCTCGAAGAAGACCGCGGCGACCTCCTCGACGCTTCGCCCGCTCTCCGCCGCCACCACGACGATGTCGGGCGCATGGACCAGCGCGCCCTGCAGCGTGTGGGCGCGGGCGAGGTCCTCCGGGACCCCGGCGCGCAGGAGCCGCTCCGCGAGCTCGTCGTGGGCGACACGCCACGCCTCCGAGCGCAGCTGCGGGAGCACCGTGCCGAGGCGCTCGAACCCGTCGCGTCCCCTGACGGCCGCCTCGGCCAGGTCCACCTCGACGTCGTGCACGAGGTGCCAGCGGGCGGTGTCGGCCACGAGCGCGTCGACGCCTGCCATGAGCTCCCAGCGGACGTCGACGGCGACGTCGCGGCCGAGGGCCTCGATGGCCGCCCAGCGGGCATCCGCGCCGGTCGTGGCGCGGGCCAGGCGCACGGCGCGCACGACGGCCTCCGGGCTCGCTCCGAGCTCGCCCAGGCCCTGGGAGGCGAACGTCGGCCCGAGCGCGTTGACGAGGTCGTTGGCCGCGATGGTCGCGACGAGCTCGCGCCGCAGCGGATGCTCGGGCACGAGCGCTCCGAAGGAGGCGACGACCTTGGGGGGGAAGTAGCGCTCGAGGTCCTCGGCGAAGAACGGCTCGTCGGGGAGCGGGCCGTCGAGCAGCGCGGTCGCCAGATGGCGCTTGGCGTAGGCGACGAGCACAGCCAGCTCCGGGCGCAGCAGGCCGCCGCCGACCCGGCGGCGGTCGCCCATCTCGTCGGTGCCAGGCAGCCCCTCGCCGGCGCGGTCGAGCGCCCCGCGGGCCTCCAAGAGCTCCATCAGGTCCTCGAGCGCGTCCATCCGCCCGGGGGAGCGCCGCACCTCCTGGGCGATGATCTGGGCCTGCTGGAAGGAGTCGTAGAGGACATGGCCCACCACGTCCTCGGTCACCTCGCGCAGCAGCGCGTCGCGGGCCGGCGGCTCGAGCTCCCCGCGGGCGACCGCGAGGTCGAGCAGCACCTTCAGGTTGACCTCGTGGTCGGAGCAGTCGACCCCGGCCGAGTTGTCGATGAAGTCGGCGTTGATCAGGCCGCCCCCGCGCGCGAACTCGATGCGGGCCCCGTGGGTGAAGCCGAGGTTGCCGCCCTCCCCCACCACCCGGCAGCGCAGGTCGGCCGCGTCGACGCGCAGGGCGTCGGACGCGCGGTCCTGGGCGTCGGCGTCGCTCTCCGTCGAGGCCTTGACGACGGTGCCGATCCCGCCGTTGAACAGCAGGTCGACGGGAGCGCGCAGGATGGCGCGGATCAGGTCGGTCGGCGCCAGGGCCTCGTCCTCGATGCCGAGCGCCGCGCGGACCTCGGGGCTGACGGGGATGCTCTTGGCCGTGCGCGGCCAGACGCCGCCGCCCGCGGAGATCCGCTCGCGGTCGTAGTCGTCCCAGGAGGAACCCTGTCCCCGCCCACCCAGGGCGAACAGCCGCTCGCGCTCGGCGTGCCCGGCCGCGGGATCGGGGTCCGGGTCCAGGAACACGTGGCGGTGGTCATAGGCGGCGACCAGGCGGATCGTGCGCGAGAGCAGCATCCCGTTGCCGAACACGTCGCCGGACATGTCGCCGATGCCCACCGCGGTGAACGGATCGGCCTCCGGGTCGATGCCGAGCTCGGAGAAGTGCCGCTTGACCGACTCCCAGGCGCCGCGGGCGGTGATCCCCAGCGCCTTGTGGTCGTAGCCGGTCGAGCCGCCCGAGGCGAACGCGTCGCCGAGCCAGAACCCGCGCCGGAGCGAGACCTCGTTGGCGGTGTCCGAGAAGGTGGCCGTGCCCTTGTCGGCGGCCACGACCAGGTAGGCGTCGTCCTCGTCGCGCACCCGCACGCCCTCCGGATGCACGACGCGGCCGTCCCGCCGGTCGTCGGTCAGGTCCAGCAGCGCGCCGATGTAGGCCACGTACTCGCGCCGGACCGCGTCCTTGAGCGCCTCCCCGCCCGACGGCGCGCCCTTGAGCAGGAAGCCGCCCTTGGCGCCCGTGGGGACGATCACGGCGTTCTTGGTCATCTGCGCGCGCATGAGGCCGAAGACCTCGGTGCGGTAGTCCATGCGGTCCGACCAGCGGATGCCGCCGCGGGCGATCGGCCCGCCGCGCAGGTGGATGCCCTCCATCGTCGGCGAGTAGACGTAGATCTCCCACAGCGGCGCGGGCTGCGGCATCGCCGGGACGTCGGCCGAGCGCAGCTTGAACGCGATGACCGTGCGGCCCTCGCGGAAGATGTTCGTCCGCACCGTGGCGTCGATCGCGCCGAGCTGGTTGCGCAGGATGCGGTCGTGGTCGAGCAGCTCGATCGCGTCGAGGTCGGCGAGGATCTCCTCGCGCAGGTCCTGCTCCGCGGTCTCGTCGCCGTCGTGGGCGGGGTCGAAGCGCAGCTCGAAGAGCCGCAGGAGCTTCGCCGTCAGCACGGGATGGGCGGTGATGACCTCGTTCTGGAAGGACTCCGTGTAGCGCGAGCCGAGGCGCTGGCGGTAACGCCGGTAGGCCCGGAGCACCGCGATCCGCCGCCAGTCCAGGCCCCCCGTGATCACGAGGCGGTGCAGCGCGTCGGACTCGGTGCGGCCCCGGAAGGCGGCGGCCAGGCAGTCGGCGACGCGGGCATGGCAGCCCCCGACGTCGAGGGGGCGGTCGTCGTCGCCCAGGACGATGAAGCCCTGCACCCAGAGCTCGTCGTCGGCCAGCAGGCGCGTGGCGACCTCCTCGATCACCCGCAGGCCGAGGTGCTCGAGCAGCGCCGTGGCCTGGGTGAGCTCGACCTTCGGACCGCGCCGGTAGAGCGCGACCCGGGTCCGCGGGCCGCCGTCGGCCGCCCGCGCGTCGGCGAGGCCGACGGCGAACGAATCGCCGCGCGTGACCATGCCGTCGAGGACCTCGACGTCCTCCACGCCCAGGCGCGGCGACGTCGCCGCCTTGTAGAAGTCGGGGAACCGCGGCGCCCAGCGGGCCGCGAGCGCGCGGCCGAGCTCGGGGCCGTGGCGCTCGGCCAGCAGGTCCCCGAGCAGGTCGTCCCAGGTGCGCGCCAGCGCCCGGACCTGCTCCTGCAGCTCGGCGACGTCGACCTCGGGCAGCGTGCCCGACGTATGGACGCTGACGTGGAGCTGCACGCGGTCGTCCTCGGTCAGGACCTCGGTGAGCTCGATCCCGCCGGTGCCGAAGCGATGGACGAGCAGGGCCGCCAGGCGCCGGCGCAGGGTGGACCGGTCGGCCGCCCGTGGCAGGGCCACGATGATCGATGCGCTGCGGTCGTCCGCCGCGCGCCGCACGAGGACCCGGACCTCGCCCGGCCGAAGGCCGAGCAGCGCCACGATCGCGCGGCGCAGGTCGTCGGCCGGGGCGTTGAGCAGCTCGTCCTTCGGGAAGGCGTCGAAGGCGGCGACGGCGGCCTTGTGGTCGTGGGAGCCCGGGACCAGGTCCTCGGCATCGAGGATCTGTGTCAGCTTGCGCCGCAGCACCGGGATCGTGCTGGCCGGCTCGGCGCGCGCGCGCGTGGTCAGCAACGCCAGGATGCGGGAGATGCCGACGGGCTCGCCGTCGCGCCCGAGACGCAGGACGGAGATGTCCTCCATGCGATCGCGGCGGTGCACGGGCGACCGGGCGTTCGTCCGCGCCGCGGTCAGCAGCTGCGCGCCGGCGACGCGCTCGCGCGCGCCGGCGGGCAGCTCGCTCACGGGGACGCCGCCGGCGAAGGTGGAGCTGTCGTCGTCGGCCAGCAGCCCCAGGCCCGACCCGGGGACCACCTCCAGGACGCCGTCGTGCAGCGCGTACTCGCGGGCGCCGAGCAGGACGGCGCGGTCCGAGGCCAGCCAGCGCAGGAACGCGGCGGTCTCCGCGGCGTCCGTGGGGTCGCGGTGGCCGGCCGCCGCGCGGGCGACCTCCTCGAGCTCGGCCAGCCGCCCCCGCAGCAGGTCCACGTCGGCCACGACGCGGTCCACGATGCCCAGGACCCGGCGGACCGCGTCCCCGAGCGCGTCGAGCTGCTCCGCGGGCAGGCGGCGGTCCAGCTCGAAGTGCATGACCGACTCGCGCTGGGGCGCGGTCCGGGGCGCCAGCACCTCGAGCAGCGCACCGTCGGGCCCGCGGCGGGTGCCGATGATCGGGTGCACGTCGCGGAGCACGACGAGCCCCCGCTGCGTCAGCTCGGCGACCACGGAGTCCACGAGGAACGGCTCGTCGAGGGTGCTCGTCTCCAGCACGCTGCCCGCCGCCTCGTAGCCGTCGCGCTCCGGGTCCGGCGTGAAGGCCCGGACCGCGGGCGTCCCCCCGGTGCGCCCGGCGACGAGCGCGAGGGCGCCGGCCGCCTCCGCCGCCAGCGCCGTCGACGGCGAGCCGGCGTCGCCGTCCCGGGCGCGGAGGCGCCGGGTCCAGGCCGCGGCGAACGCGCGCGCCGCCGCCTCGGGGACGCCGGGGCTGCGCCGCACGACCTCCTCGGCGAACTCGTCCTGGGTCCCGGCCGTGGGAGACGTGGAGCTCATGGCTCCAGCCTCCCACGCGCGCAGCCGGGGTGCAGTGAGCCGTCAGCGCTCGGGCAGCACGCGATCCACGAGCCCGTAGTCCACGGCCTCCGGCGGCGTCAGGAAGCGGTCGCGCTCCATGTCGTCGTGGACCTCGCCCGTGCTGCGGCCGGTGTAGTCGGCGAACAGCGCGTCGAGCTGGCCGCGGATCGCCAGGGTCTCGCGGGCATGGATCTCGATGTCGGTGGACTGCCCCTGGAACCCGCCCGAGGGCTGGTGGATGAGCATCCGCCCGTTCGGCAGCGAGGAGCGCTTCCCGCGCGCGCCGGCCGCGAGGATCAGGGCCGAGATCGACATGGCGATGCCGCAGCAGATCGTCGCGACGTCGGGCCGGATGAAGCGCATGGTGTCGTGGATCGCCAGCCCCGCGTAGACCTGGCCGCCGGGGGAGTTGATGTAGAGCGAGATGTCCGTGTCCGGGTCCTCGGACTCCAGGTGCAGCAGCTGTGCGACCACGAGGTTGGCGACCTCGTCGTCCACGGGCTGGCCGAGGAAGATGATGCGGTCGTTCAGCAGCCGCGAGTAGATGTCGAACGAGCGCTCGCCGCGAGCGTCCTGCTTGACCACCATGGGGACCAGCATTGGCAACCTCCGAGTTGCGTGTTTGGCCGCACGGTAGCATGCAACCCCATGGTTGCCCGTGACATCGTCCTGCCCGTCGATCCGGACACCGCGTGGGAGGCGCTGACCGACGACGAGCTGCGCCGCGAGTGGCTCGGCGACGCCGCCGATCGCGAGACCGTCGTGGAGGAGTCCGCGCCGGGCGAGCGGCTCGTCTTCTGGTGGTGGGAGGACGACGAGCCGGGCTCCCGGGTCGAGGTCGTCCTCACGCCCGTCATCGGGGGCACGCGCGTCTCGGTCACCGAGACGGTCACGGGGCCTTACGCGGCCGCCGCGCTGGTCGCGGCCTGATCGTGCCGGACGCCGACGCAGGCGACGTCTTCGGGGCGCTCGCCGACCCCACGCGGCGCGCGCTGCTCGAGCGCCTCTCGGCCGAGGGCGGGGCCACGGCGACGGAGCTGGCGGCCCGGCTGCCCATGACCCGCCAGGCGGTCGCCAAGCACCTGGCCGTCCTCGCCGGCGCCGGACTGGTCGACTCCCGCCGCCAGGGCCGCGAGACGCGCTACCGCCCGACGCCGGCGCCGCTCGGCGAGGCCGTCGCCTGGATGGCCGGGGTCGGGGCGGAGTGGGACGAGCGCCTCGCGGCGCTCGCCCGCACGGTCCGGCGGCGCCGCTAGCCCAGGCGCGCCTTGAGCCGCTCGAGCTGCCGGCGCACGGCGGCGGGCAGGTCGTCGCCGAACTTGGCGAGGTGCTCCTCGACCTGCGGCAGCTCGGCCTTGACCTTCGCCTCGTCGACCGTCAACAGCTGCTGGAGGGCGCCGGTGGTCAGGTCGAGCCCGTCGGTGTCCAGGCCGTCGGGCGTCGGCACGAGGCCGATCGGGGTCTCGACGGTCTCGCCCTTGCCCTCGCACCGGCGGAAGACCCACTCCAGGACGCGGGAGTTCTCGCCGAAGCCCGGCCACAGGAACCTGCCGTCGTCGTCCTTGCGGAACCAGTTGACGTAGAAGACCTTCGGCAGCTCGGCGCCCTCGGTCGCCCCGACGTCGAGCCAGTGCTGGAAGTACTCGGCCATGTTGTAGCCGCAGAACGGCAGCATCGCGAAGGGGTCGAAGCGCAGCTGGCCGACGGTGCCGAAGGCGGCCGCGGTCTGCTCGGAGCTCATCGTCGCCCCCAGGAAGACGGCGTGCTCCCAGTCGAACGCCTCACGGACGAGCGGGACCACCGTGGCGCGCCGGCCGCCGAACAGGAACGCGTCGATCGGCACGCCGGCCGGGTCCTGCCACTCCGGGGCCATCGACGGGACCTGGGTGGCCGGCACCGTGAACCGGGAGTTCGGGTGGGCGGCGGGATGGTCGGCCTCAGGCGTCCAGTCCTCGCCGTGCCAGTCCAGCGCGTGGGCCGGCGGCGCGCTGGTCATGCCCTCCCACCAGATGTCGCCGTCGTCGGTCAGCGCCGTGTTGGTGAAGAGGGCGTTGCGCTCCAGCGCCGCCATGGCGTTGGGCGTGTTGGCGTGGCCCGTGCCGGGCGCGACGCCGAAGAAGCCGGCCTCGGGGTTGATCGCGTACAAGCGCCCGTCGTCGCCGAACTTCATCCACGAGATGTCGTCGCCGATGGTCTCGACCTTCCAGCCCTCGATCGTCGGGACCATCAGCGCGAGGTTCGTCTTCCCGCAGGCGCTGGGGAACGCGCCCGTCACGAACTTGACCGTGCCCTCCGGCGAGGTGAGCTTGAGGATCAGCATGTGCTCGGCCATCCAGCCCTCGTCGCGGGCCATCACCGAGGCGATGCGCAGCGCGAAGCACTTCTTGCCCAGCAGGGCGTTGCCGCCGTAGCCGGAGCCGTAGGACCAGATCTCGCGGGTCTCGGGGTAGTGGA
>JAXDGY010000168.1:0-18509 GCA_034664785.1 Solirubrobacteraceae bacterium | reverse complement strand
CACTCGTGTGGAACGCGATCATTATCGCTGCGCTCGTCGTCCTGAAGCCGCTCTTCCACGGCCCGGACCAGCTCTACGCCTACGCGATCGGCGTCCTGCTCGGGACCGTGGTCCAGCTGCTCATGGCCCTGCCCGTGCTCGGGCGGATCGACTTCCGCCTGACGCTCGCCTTCGACCTGCGCGACCCCCGCGTTAAGCGCGTCTTCGTGCTCATGCTCCCGGTGACGATCGGGCTTGGGGTCATCAACTTCGACCTGGTCATCAACTCGTCGCTGGGCACCTTGGTCTCCGACCAGGCGCCGTCGGCGATCGACGCGGCCTTCCGCATCTACATGTTGCCGCAGGGCATGTTCAGCGTCGCGCTGGCCACGGTGCTGTTTCCGACCCTGAGCCGCTTCGCCGCCCGCGGCGACTACGACGGCCTGCGCGCGACGATGTCCGTCGGCGTGCGACAGATCTTCCTCCTGCTCGTGCCCGCCGCGGTCTACACCCTCGTGCTGGCGACGCCGATCACGCGCCTGATCTACCAGCGCGGCACGTTCGACGCGAGCTCCACGGACCTCGTGAGCACGGCGCTGTTCTGGTTCTCGTTCTCGCTGCCCTTCGCCGGGGCGAACCTCCTGCTGACCCGCACCTTCTTCTCCCTGCAGCGCCCGTGGGCGCCCACGGGGCGGGCCGCGGGCCACCTCGTCGTCAACGCGATCGTCTCCCTGGCGCTCTACAAGCCGTTCGGCGTCGCCGGCCTGGTCATCGGCACGGCGGTGGCGAGCGCCGGGATGACGCTCGGGCAGGCCTACGTCCTGCGCAGGCTGCTGCACGGCAGCCTCGAGGGCGCGGCGATGGTCGCCGCCCTGATGCGCATCGGCGTCGCGGCCGCGCTGCTCGGCGTCGTCTCCTATGCCACCTGGTGGGCGGTCGACCAGCTCGTCGGGCGCTCGCTGGCGGGCCAGGTCCTCTCCGTGGGGTCCGCCGCGGTGACCGGCGCCGTCGTCTACGGCGCCGCCGTGCTCGCGCTGCGCGTCCGCGAGGCGGAGCAGATCCAGCGCCTCGTTCGCGACCGGGTGCGCCGCCGCCCCTGAGGCCGTCCCAAGCCGGAGGGGGCGGCGTCCGCACGGCCCCTATCCTCCTGCGGACGCATGGCCGACCAGGCGCACATCCGCAACTTCTCCATCATCGCCCACATCGACCATGGCAAGTCGACGCTGGCCGACCGCATCCTCGAGATGACCGAGACGGTGCAGCCGCGGGAGATGCGCGAGCAGCTGCTGGACTCGATGGACCTCGAGCGCGAGCGCGGCATCACGATCAAGTCGCAGGCCGTGCGCGTCTTCTACACGGCCAAGGACGGCGAGACCTACCAGCTGCACCTCATCGACACGCCCGGCCACGTGGACTTCACCTACGAGGTCTCGCGCAGCCTGCAGGCCTGCGAGGGCGCGCTGCTCGTCGTCGACGCCAGCCAGGGCGTCGAGGCGCAGACGCTGGCGAACACCTACCTCGCGGTGGACGCCGGCCTCGAGCTGATCCCCTGCCTGAACAAGATCGACCTGCCGGGCGCCGAGCCCGAGCGCGTCGCCGAGGAGGTCGCCGACCTGCTCGGGGAGGACCCCGGGGAGATCAAGCGGATCTCCGGCAAGACCGGGATGGGCGTCGAGGACGTGCTGGACGAGCTCGTCCAGAAGGTGCCGCCGCCCTCCGGCGACCCGGACGCCCCGCCGCGCGCCCTCATCTTCGACTCCGAGTTCGACCAGTACCGCGGCGTCGTCGCCTACGTCCGCGTCGTCGACGGCACGCTGACCAAGGGCGACGCGATCCGCGCGATGATCGCCGGAACCGAGGCAGAGATCGACGACATCGGCTTCTTCTCGCCTGGCATGACGAGCGTCGGCTCGCTGAGCGCCGGCGAGGTCGGGTACGTCATCACCGGGATCAAGGACGTCACGCGGCTGCGCGTGGGCGACACGCTGACCACCAAGCACGGGGGCGCCACCGAGGCGCTGCCGGGCTACCGGGAGGTCAAGCCGATGGTCTTCTGCGGCCTGTTCCCGATCGAGTCGGACCGCTACCCGGACCTGCGCGACGCGCTGGAGAAGCTCACGCTCAACGACGCGGCGCTGGCCTGGGAGCCCGAGACCAGCGACGCGCTCGGCTTCGGCTTCCGCTGCGGCTTCCTCGGGCTGCTGCACATGGACATCGTCCGCGAGCGCCTGGAGCGCGAGTACGACCTCGACCTGATGGCCACGATGCCGTCCGTGGGCTTCGAGGTCACGCTGACCGACGGCACCGAGCTCGAGGTCCACAACCCCTCGGACTTCCCCGACCCGGCCAAGGTCGCCGAGATCCGCGAGCCGTTCGTCCGGGCGAGCATGCTGACGCCGAAGGAGTACGTCGGGACGATCATGGAGCTCTGCCAGGAGAAGCGCGGCGAGCACGCGGGGATGCACTACCTCAGCGCCGACCGCGTGCAGCTGACCTACGACCTGCCGCTGGCCGAGATCGTCCTGGACTTCTTCGACCAGCTGAAGTCGCGGACCCGGGGCTACGCCTCGCTGGACTACGAGCTCACCGGCATGCGGGCGAGCAACCTCGTCAAGCTCGACGTCCTGCTCGCCGGCGACGCCGTGGACGCGCTCTCGATGCTCGTCCACCGCGACAAGGCGTACGCGTTCGGCCGCGTGCTGACCGAGAAGCTGCGCGAGAAGATCCCGCGCCAGCAGTACGACGTCCCCATCCAGGCGGCGATCGGGTCGAGCATCGTGGCCCGCGAGACCGTCAAGGCGTTCCGCAAGGACGTCACGGCGAAGTGCTACGGCGGCGACATCTCCCGCAAGCGCAAGCTGCTCGAGCGCCAGAAGGAGGGCAAGAAGCGCATGAAGCAGGTGGGCCGCGTCGAGGTGCCCCAAGAGGCGTTCCTCGCCGTCCTGGAGCTCGGGGACTCGCGCAGCTAACGCGCCGGCACGATCGTGGGCGCCTGGCGCCCGCGCTTGCGCCACAGGCGCTTGGGACCCTGCAGGAACCAGCGCCGGGCGGCGCGGGTCCGCGAGTCGAGCGGGTTGAGCGCGAGCGCGGCGCGCGTGGCGGGCCGGGGGTCCAGCCCTGCGGACGCCCGGATGATGGCCTGGTCGTAGCGGAACTCCCAGTCGTGCGGGTCGCGCGCGATGGCCGCGTCGATGGCCCGCAGGGCGACCTTGCGCCGCCCGGCGCGCGCCTCGCAGTAGGCGAGCAGCTCGAAGGGCTCCGGGCGCGAGTCCAGCGCGTCGTGCGAGGCGATGGCCTCCGACGCCGTGGTGCGGCAGTCGCCGGTCTGGAAGGCGGCGATCGCGTTGGACAGGTGCGTCTGCGAGCGGTGGACCAGGACGGGCGTGATCGCCAGGACGGCGCAGGTCGCGGCCAAGGCGCCGCGGGCGGCCCAGGAGACCCACGGCCGCGGCGGGCGGCGGCCGGCGCGCGGGGGAGGGGCGGGCGCGGCCGGGTGCTCCGCCGTCGCGTCGCTTCGCGCGGCGACGGTGTCGCCGCCCTCGAGCGCGCCGTTCGTGTCGTCGCGCGCGCCGCCATCCACGGTGGCGTCCTCCCGCTCGGCGGCGTCCCCGCCGCCGTCCGCGGGTTCCGCGCCATCGTCCTCGCGGCCTGCCGTGGCGACGGCCGGCCGCGCGTGGGCGCCGGCCACCGCGGGCACCGCGGGCTGCTCGGCGGTCGCCGCCAGGCGCTCGGCAGGCGCGCCGGCCGGGACCACCGCCAGGTGACGGGGGCGCGCGCGTCGCGCCACGGGCGCCCCCAGCGCCAGGCCACCCGCCGCGACCAGCCACAGCGTCACCGCCGGTGTCTCCCACAGCCAGTCGAAGCTCGCCTGCGCCAGCCACCCGACGGCGGCGGCCGTGAGGCCGGCCCACGCGCCCTTCTCCGCCCACGCCCGGCGCCCGAGGCCGCCGAACAGCGTCAGCAGCGCGACGCCGAGCAGGGCGAGCCCGACGATCCCCAGCTCCCCGAGGGTCTCGAGCTCGAGGGAGTGGCCGTCGACGACCGTGAAGCTCGTCTTGCGGTGCTCGGCCCACAGCAGCGCGTAGGTCCCCGCGCCCGAGCCACGCAGCGGGTGCGGCTCGTAGCCGTCGCGGAGGGCCACCTTCCAGTGCGCGATGCGGCCGTTGTTCGCGATCTCCGTGAAGCGCTGGTTCGGCGCCTCGCGGACCTTGACCTCGGTGTCCGAGGTGAACTTGTGCCAGCCCGTGCTGACCTGGTGCGCCCCGCCGGCGCCCAGGAACACCAGCACGGCCGCGAGGAGCGCCCCGGCCGTCAGGAGACGGGCCACGAGCGGGCGGGCGCGCGGGATCCGCACGCGGCGCAGCTGCGCGTCCAGCGCGAGCCCCAGCGCGCGCAGCGCCATGGCCGCGCCCGCGATGGCAGCGAGCTGCACGGCCGCCTTGTTGCCCGCATCGAGCGCCGCCTGGCCGGGGTGGGGGAACTCGAGCCCGTTGCCGTGCGCCTTGTGGCAGACCAGGACCATGACCGCCGTCGTCGGCGCAGTGGCGATGAGCCCCGCGAGCATGGTGCGCGAGCGCCCGAGGACGAGCAGCACGACGAGCCCCACGACCGCCGCGAGCAGGGCGCCGCGCGAGACGGTGAAGTAGATGACGGCGCCGCCGAGCGGGACCCCGGCGGCGGCGACGACCCGCGCCGGCCACAGCGCCCGCCCGTCGCACGTGATCGCCATGCAGGTGATCGCGCAGATCGCGCCGATCAGGCCCGAGGTGTTCCAGTAGCTCGTGGGCCAGCTCAGCCGCTGGCGAAGGAAGTGCTCGTCGACCCCGAAGCGATCGGGCAGCAGCCAGACCCCGAGGGCCGCGACGGAGAGCACCAGCGCGCCGAGCGCGACGACGTGGAGCAGTCCGCGCGCCCGGGCCTGCGAGTGGCCGAGGAGGCCGAAGACGACGAGCGTCGCCGCGTAGAGCAGGACGCGGTCGTACTCGAGGAGCGCCCGTGCCGGGGCGTCCGACCAGCCGCTGGAGGCCAGGACCCAGACCGCGAAGCCGGCGAGGGCTCCGACGGCCACCGCGAGCGCGGGCGTCACGGCCGTCCCGAGCGGCGGCCCCACCAGCGCCCGGACCGCCAGGCAGGCCAGCGCGACGAGGGCCGCGACGGCGATGGCGTCGGGGAAGAAGCCGCCGGAGCGCACGCCGAGGAGGACGAGCCCGGCACCGGGCAGGACGAGGAGCGCGGCGCAAGCCGTCCGGCGGACCTGGGTCTGGATCATCGATGACGCCGCATGGCTTCCGTCCCTGGCGGGAGCATCCTGCCAGGCTTCGTCCGCGCACGCTCGCATCCCGTCGCGTACCGTTCACACCGCATGGATCGCACGCCAAGTACGGCACCGACCGCCGCGGCTCCCGATGCCCCTGTGACGCCCCTCCGCGTGCTGCACGTGGTCGAGGCGTTCGGAGGCGGGGTCTACGAGGTCGTCCGCGTGCTCTGCGAGCGCCTGGTCGAGCGGGAGCAGGTCGTGGCGATCGCCTACGGCGTGCGCCCGGAGACCCCGACCGACGTGGAAGCGACGCTCGATCCGCGCATCGAGGCCTTCGCGACCCCGTGGACCGAGCGCACCCCGCTCGCGCAGCTGGGCACCTACCGCGCCCTCGGGCGCCTCGAGCGGTCCTGGCAGCCAGACGTCGTCCACCTCCACTCGTCCTTCGCCGGGGCCGTCGGGTCGGTGGCCGTGGGCTCGCGCCGCCCGACGGTCTACTCGCCCCACGGCTACTCGTTCACGATGGCGGGCTCCGGCGCCCGCAAGCGGGCCTTCCGCGCCGTCGAGCGGGGGATCGCGCGCCGCGTGACCACCGTCGGCGCGGTCTCGCCCAGCGAGGCGTCGCTCGCCGCGCAGCTCGGGACGGCGCGCGAGATCGTGACGGTCCCGAACGGGATCCCCGAGCTCGACGCGCCTTCCGAGCGCCCCGCGGATCCGACGCGCCCGCTCCTCGCGGTCGCGATGGGGCGGATCATGGCGCAGCGGCGGCCCGACCAGGTCGCGCACATCCTCAGCGCGGCGCAGGGCCTCGCCGCGGTCCGGTGGATCGGCGGCGGACGTGCCGACCAGTCCGACGCCGTGGAGCTCCAGGCGGCGGGCATCCCGGTGACGGGCTGGTGCGGGCGCGACGAGGCGCTCGGGCACCTGGCGCAGGCCACGGTCTACGTGCACTGGACGGCCTGGGACGGCCAGCCGCTCAGCGTCCTGGAGGCGATGGCGCGGGACGTCATCGTCATCGCGAGCGACATCCCGGCCAACCGCGACATCGTCGGGCCCGAGCAGGTCTTCGGGACCGTCGAGGACGCCCAGGCCTTCCTCCGGCGCGTGCTCTCCGATCCCGGCCTGCGGGCCGATCTCCTCGCCGGCCAGCGCGCCCGCCGCCGCACGTTCGGCGCGGACGCGATGGCCGACGGCTGGCTCGCCGTCTACCGGGATCTCGCCTCGGGCCGGGTCAGGTCGTCGATGGGTGCGGCGGGTCCTGCGGCGTCTCGAAGCGGCCGCCGTCGATGAGCTCGACGCGGTAGCCGTCGGGATCGGCCACGAAGGCGATCCGGGGCAGGTCCTCCCGGCCGCCGGGCCGGTAGGGGGCCTTCTCCGGCTCGACGCCGAGGTCGGACGACAGCCGCCGGAGCACCGCGTCGAGGTCGTCGACGGTCACGGCGACGTGGTTGTAGCCGTCGCCGAGGTCGTAGGGCTCCTCGCGCCCGACGTTGACCGTGAGCTCGAGCGTGTCGCCGTCGCCGGGCAGCCCCAGGTAGACGTTGTAGGCGGACTCGAAGTTCAGCCGGCCGCGCGGCTCGAAGCCGAGCGCGGAGTAGAAGCGGGTCGACGCGTCGGGATCGAGGACGCGCAGGCAGGTGTGGACGAGGGACGGGCTCATGTCGTGATCCTCCCACCGCTCCGGTCGCCGCGACAGCCCTGGGACGACGGAGGGCCCTGCTCGCGCAGGGCCCTCCGGGACGATCGGTGACGGCGCGGGCGCCGCCGGTGGGCCTAGGCCGCAGCGAGCGGCGGGGCGCCGTCCGGACGGCGGCGGCGCAACATCAGCTGCGCGACCCGTGCGGCGATCAGCGCGGCGACGATGCCGCCGGCCAGGGCGTAGAGGCCCGGACGCGGGCGGACCTTGCTGGCGGAGGACTCCTGCGAGATGCCCTGCAGCGTCGGCCGCCCGGCGGCGGTGTTCTCGGCCAGCGACGAGAGGACCTGCTGGCGCTGGGCGAGGAGGCTGCCCAGGATCAGGTTCAGGTTCTGGCGCTGGATGAGCGTCTTGGCCTGCCGGAGCTGGGTCTGGTAGTTCGTGATCTCCTTCTCGACCGGCGCGAGGCCCTCGGAGACGTTGTTCGAGTAGGTCCGGCTCTGCTGCGCGTTGATGCGGTCCACGTACGCGCGCAGCGCGGTGACCACCGCGCCGGCCCGCCGTTCCGCGAGGCCCGCGCTGTCCGCCGTCGCCGTGACCGACACGAGGTTCTGGGCGTTGACGGTGCCGCCCGTGATCTCCTTCATGAGGGTGTCCGGCTTCTCGTTGAGCTGCCGCGCGGCCACGCCGATGACGGGGCTGGCGGTGGCGAGCTGCGAGTACTGCGTCGCGAGGTCGTTCGCCGCGCTGATGACGGTGTCGTTGAGCCCCTGCTGGTTGGGGATCGTGACGCGGAAGCTTCCGCTGGACTCGTAGGTCGCCGGGATCGAGTTCGAGACGACGTAGACGACCGCGGCGACGATCAGCGGGAAGGCGAGGGCGCCGAGGATGACGAGCACCTTCGAGCGCCCGCTGATCTGCGGCGCGGGCGTGGCGGGCTCCCGTACCGCCGCAGGGCGGTCCGGGCGCGGTGTGTTGAACTGCGTTGCGGTTCCGTGCTGTGCAGACACAGGTGAGAGACCTCAGCCGGTTGGGTGCGTGCGTGCATGCCGCGGCGGCATTCCGCCGGCGACCGCGAGTGTACCAGCGGCGGACCGGGACCTGGACAGGGGTAGGGTTGCGCTCCCGGCCGGCGCCCGGGCCCGCGCCGGGCCCTCGCTGTCCCATGGCATGCCCGCGCGCCGCGTCGTCCTCCTCACCAACGCGATCACCCCCGACCGCACGGGCGGCCTGGAGCGCTATGTGCGCGAGCTGGGCGGCGGCCTGGCCCGCGCCGGGGCGCGGGTCACCATCCACGCCCGGCAGGTCGACCCCGCCCACCCGCGCCGCAGCGTCGAGGCCGACGGCGTGGAGATCGCCCGCTTCCCGACGCCGCCGCGCACCAACCCGCTCTACGCCCTCGGATATCCGCTCGCCGCCGCGCGCGCCGCCCACCGGGCCGCGGCCGCCGCGCACGGCGACGCGGTCGTGCACGCGCACTTCCCGCTGCAGGGGCTGCCGCTCGCGCTGGGCGGGCGCCCGTTCGTCCACACCTTCCACGCCCCGGTGTTCCGCGAGCTCCTGCCGGAGCGGCGCGGGGCCTATCTGCTTCCCGGGCCGGTGCAGGGCGCCGCGGTCGCGGCCGTCCGGCGCACGGAGCGGGCGCTCGTGCGCCGCGCGACCCGGCTGCTGACCCTGAGCGCCTTCATGGCCGGCGAGGCCGTCGCCCTCGGGGCCGATCCGGACCGGATGGAGCTCGTCCCGGGCGGCGTGGACACCCGCGCCTTCGGGCCCGGGGAGCCGATCGACGACCCGTGGGCGACGGGCCCCGGCCCGCTGCTCGTGGCCGCGCGCCGCTTCGTTCCGCGGACGGGCGTCCTGGAGCTGGTGGAGGCCTGCGCGAGCATCGCTGCGAGGATCCCGGACGTCCGGGTGGCGGTCGCCGGCGGCGGGCCGCTGGCCGATCAGGTTCACGGGCGCATCCGCGAGCTCGGCCTCCAGGACCGCGTCCGGCTGCTGGGCTGGGTGCCCGACGGCGACCTCGTCGGGTGGTACCGGGCCGCCGACCTCGCCGTCCTGCCCACCCAGGAGCTCGAGGGCTTCGGGCTGGCGACCGCAGAGGCGCTCGCGTGCGGGACGCCCGTGGTCGGCACCCCCGCGGGGGCCACGCCGGAGGTCCTGCGCCGCCTGGACCCGGGCCTGGTGACCCGTGACGCAACGCCCGCGGCCATCGCCGATGCGGTCGTGGCGCTGCTCCAGGACCCCGCGCGCCTGGCCGAGCTGAGCCGCGGCGCCCGCGCCGCCGTGCACCCGGAGCTCGGCTGGGACGCGGTCGTGGACCGCCACCTCGAGCTCTACGAGCGCCACGCGCACGAGCTGCTCGGGCGGGCGGGAGCACGCAGGTGACGCCGTATGGTTCCCGCCCGTGACGCCCCTGACGGGAGAGCTGCTCGGCGTCCTACGCTCGCCGGACTCCGGGCGGCCGCTGCGGACGGCCGACGACGGCGCGCTGGTCACCGAGGACGGCGCGGAGCGCTTCCCGGTCGCCGGCGGCGTGCCCCTGCTGCTCGGGCGCGCCAGCCCGTTCTCCGCCGCGGCCTACGCCGCGGTGCCGGAGGGTCGCGGCGGCAGCGGAGCCGGCGCCCGCCTGAAGGCCCTCGCGCGCCGGGTCCTGCCCTCGCTGTCGCACAACCTCGTCGCACGTGGCAACTTCGAGCGCCTGCGCGAGCTGCTCCATCACGCCCACCCCGGCGGGCGTCCGCGGATCCTCGTGGTCGGCGGCTCGGTGGCGGGGGAGGGCTTCGAGGAGCTCCTCGCCGATCCGGGGCTGGAGCTCGTCGAGACCGACGTCGCGCTCGGCCCGCGGACGGCCCTGGTCTGCGATGCCCACGACCTCCCGTTCGCGGACGCGACGTTCGACGCCGTGGTCTGCCAGGCCGTCCTCGAGCACGTCGCCGATCCGCCGCGGGTCGTCGCCGAGGTGCGCCGGGTGCTGCGGCCCGCCGGCCTCGTGTACTCGGAGATCCCGTTCATGCAGCAGGTCCACGAGGGCGCCCACGACTTCACCCGCTACTCGCTCACCGGCCACCGGCGGCTCTTCCGCGACTTCATCGAGCTCGGCTCGGGGGCCGTCGCCGGGCCCGGGATGGCCCTCGGCTGGAGCGCCCGGGCCTTCGGGCTGGGGATCGTGGGCAGCCGTCCCGCGGCGCGCGCGGCCGTCAACCTCGCCACCACGCTGGCGCTGTGGTGGCTCAAGGAGCTCGACCGCTTCCTGCTGCGCGACCCCGCCGGCCTCGACGGCGCCTCCGGCACGTGGTTCCTGGGCCGCCTGGCCGCGACCCCGCGGAGCGACCGCGAGATCCTCGCCGCCCACCGCGGCGCGGACGCCGGCTTCAGCATGGACCGCTCGTGACCCATCCGTCCCGGGCGGCGGCTGCGTGAAGGTCGCCCTCGTCCACAACCTGCCGCACGGGGGTGCGCGCCGGGTCCTCGCCGAGCACGCCGTGCGGCTGGGCTGCGAGACGGTGGAGCTCTGCCTCGCGACCGCCGTCCCGGTGGGAGCCGACGCCACCGTGGTCCCGTGCGCGCCGCTGGCGCCGCGGGTCGCCCCCGTCCTGCGGCCGCCGCTGCGCTACGCCGACCTCGGGATGCTGCTGGTGGCGTGGCGGCGGGTGGCCGCCGCCCTGCGGACCTCGGGCGCCGACGTCGTGCTCGCCCACCCGTGCCAGTTCCTGCAGGCCCCGGCGGCCCTGCTCTGGACCGGCCTGCCGACGATCTACTTCTGCCACGAGCCGCGGCGCGTCGACCACGATCCCACCGCGCGGCTGACCCGCAACCCCCGCACCCGGGGGCTCTACGGTCCGCTCCACCGCGCCGAGCGGGCGGTCGACCGCCGGGCGACCGGAGCGGCGGGCCGCCTCGTGACGAACTCGCGCTTCACCGCAGGGCGGATCCGTGCCGCCTATGGGCGCGAGGCCACGCCGCTGCCGCTCGGCGTCCCGGACCGCTTCGGGCCGCCGGCGTCGCGTCCCGAGGACGGCGGCCACGTGCTCAGCGTCGGCGCGCTCATCCCCACCAAGGGCCACGACCTCGTGGTCGAGGCCGCCGCGCTGGCCGGCACGCGCCGGCGCGTACTCGTCGTCGCCCCGCGCGCCGACCCGGGCGAGGAGCGCCGGCTGCGCGCGCTGGCCCGGGAGCGCGGCGTCGACCTCGACGTCCGCACCGAGATCTCCGACGACGACCTCTGCACGGCCTACCAGCAGGCGTTCGCCACCCTCTACCTCGCCCGGGACGAGCCCTTCGGGCTGGCCTCGCTCGAGGCCCAGGCGTGCGGGAGCCCGGTGGTCGTGGCCGACGAGGGCGGCCTCCCCGAGACGATCGACCCCGGCGTCACGGGGTGGGCGGTGCCCCGCGAGCCCGCTGCCGCGGCGGCGTGCCTGGACCGTCTCGAGGACCCCGCGACGCGCGCGGCCTTCGCCCAGCGCGCGGCGGCGCGCGGCGCGGGGTGCAGCTGGGCGCGGTCCGCCGCGGCGATGGTGGCCGTGCTCGAGCAGGAGGCCGCGAGGGCGTGACGAGCTCCGCCGCCCTGGTGCTGTGCTCCAAGAGCCGCTGGGAGCCCGCAATCCGCCGCGAGCACGCCTTCGCGCTCGCCGCCGCGCGCCACGGCCACCCGGTGCTCTTCGTGGAGCGCTCGCTCGACGTGCGCGCCCTGCGCGGCCGGGCGACGGCGGCAGCGTGGTGGCGCGGGCTGCACGGCCGCCCCGTCGCGGTCGCCGGCGCGCCCGGGGTGGAGGTCGTCCCGCACTCCAGCCTGGTGCCGGGCCACCGCCACGGCGCCGCCGAGTGGATCGAGAACGTCGCGCTGGGCCGTCAGCTGCGGCGCCTGACGCGCGGCAGGGAGGCCGCGGTGGTCGGCAACGTGCCGTGGCAGTGGCCGGCGATCGCGGCGGTCGGCGCGGAGCGCCGGGTCTTCGACTGCGTGGACGACTGGAGCGAGCTCGTCCCGCACGCCCGGGAGCGCGTCGCCGCGCTCTACGACCGCATCGGGCGCGAGGCGGACGCGGTCGTGGTCGCCAACCCCGCGCTCGCCGGGCGCTTCCCCGCCGACCGGACGGTCGTCGTGCGCAACGGGGTGGCCGACGAGCTGCTCGGGCCCGTCACGCCGGCGCCCGGGGCCCGCCGGATGGTCTACACGGGGACGCTGACCCCGCGCTTCGACGCGGAGCTCACCCGCGGCGTGCTCGAGGCGCTGCCCGACTGGACGCTGGACCTCTACGGCCAGTGCCAGTACCCGGCCTGCGGCGACGCGCCGGGTCCCGAGCTGTCCGCCCTGCTCGACGCGCTCGGCCCGCGCGTGCGCTGGCACGGGGTCGTCCCCCGCCGCGAGCTGGCCGCGGCGATCGACCGCGCCGACGTCGCCCTGCTGCCCAACCGCCCGGCGCTGTCGCTCGGGCAGGACTCCATGAAGCTCTACGACTACGCCGCCCGCGGCCGCCCGATCGTCGCCACCCCGTTCGACCCGGGCCTGCCCGTCGGCGAGGGGCCGCGCGTGCGGCTGGCCGGGACGGCCGATGCGACGGCCGCCGCCGTGGTCGAGGCGGCCGGCGAGTCCGCCGAGCGGCGCCGCGAGCGCCGCGCCTGGGCGGAGCGCCAGCGCTGGGACGAGCGCTGGGCGGCCTGGTCGGCCGCCGTCTTCGGGGGCTGACGGTTCTCAGGACGCGGGCGGCGCGGCCACGAGGTCCCGCGCCCAGCGCCAGTCGCGGGGCGGGCGCGCCGGACGGGACGGACCGGCCGCGACCTGCGCCTCGAGCATGTCCTGCACCCTCGCCACCACCTGCGGCCAGGCCTGCTCCTGCGCGCGGGCCGCGCCCGCCGCACCCATCCGCGCGGCGGCCTCGGGATCGGTCAGCACCCGGGTCACGGCCGCCGCCACCGCCTGCGGGTCGGTGGGGTCGACGAGCAGCCCGGTGGTCCCGTCACGCACCGCGTCGACGACGCCGGGGACGCGGCCGGCGACGACCGGCAGCCCGTGGGCGCCTGCCTCGAGGAAGACGATCCCGAAGCCCTCGCCCGCGCGGTCGCCGCCCGGGGCGCGGGAGGGCATGACGAACACCGATGCGCGGTCGAGCCACACGTCGCGCGCGGCATCGTCCAGGCCGCCGGCGAAGCGCACCGCGTCGCTCAGCCCGGCGTCGCGGGCGGCGCGCTCGAGCTCGGGCCGCAGGCCGCCGTCGCCGACGACGACCCACCGGACGTCGGGGACGGCCTCCCGCACGGCCGGCAGCGCCTGCAGGACGACGTCATGGCCCTTGTAGCGGTCCTCCAGCCGCGAGACCGTGACGAGCGTCGGGCGCGCGTCGCGCTCGGCGCGCCGCACGGCCGGGACGTCGACCCCGGGTGGGACGGTGACGATCCGCGCCGCGTCCGCGCCGGCCTCGCGGGCGAGGTCGGAGCTGTAGGAGCTGACGGCGACGACGGCCGAGGCGCGCTGGACGGCGAACCGCGCGAGCGCAGGCACCTCGCGCATCTCCTTGGCGTGGACCCATTGCACCAGCGGCGCCCGCGACAGCGCGCTGACCGCCCGAGCGGCGGGGGCCGCCTTGACGTGCAGCGCGAGCACGACGTCGGGCCGGAACGCGAGTCCCGCCGCGAGCGACGCCGCGTTGAGCCCCAGGATCGCGCGGCGCCCGCCCCGCGGCTCGTTGGGCAGCCGCAGCACGCGGCAGCCGGGCCGTGCGGGGGGCTGCTCGCCGGTGACCGTCCCCGCCCCGGGGGCGAGGGTCGCGACGAGGACCTTGCCGCGCAGGTGCTCGGCGAGCTTGCCGGCCGTCACCTCGATCCCCCCGCGGGCGGGCGGGAAGACGGGCGTCAGCAGCAGGATCCGCACGGGGCTCCGTCCATGGCGCGGCAGCGTAGTGACCCGGAGCGGGGGCCAGGGACGCTGTACGCTGCCACGGGCCAGGAGGGCTGACGGCTCACCGCGCGATCGGCCTGGACCCGCGGATGACGACCACCGACCTCACCCCCTCGCACGACGCTCCGAGCGCCTCCGGCGAGCCGCCGGCCCCGCCGTCGCTCGCCAAGCGGGTCGCGGGATCAGCGACGAACCTCGCCGGGCGCCGCTTCGTGCTCATGGCGCTGTCCGGCCTCACGGCCGCGGCGATCACCCGCATCCTCGGCCCGACGACGTACGGCAGCTACGGCGCCGCGATCGCGACGTGGACCCTCGTCGGCGCGGCTGCCGACTTCGGCTTCAGCCTCGTGCTGTCGCGCGACCTGGCCCGCGAGACGGGCTCGCACCGCTCCATGATCCGGGCCGCCTACCACGTGGGCCTGATGTGGTCGGTGCCGCTGGCGCTGCTGCTGGCCGGGCTGGCCATCGCCGCCGACCCGAGCTCGCCACGCGGGCTGTCGATGCTCGTCCTGGCCCCCAGCGTCATCGCGTTCGGGCTGCTGCCCGGCCGGACGATCTTCATGGTGCTCTACCGCACCAGGGAGATGGTGCTGATCGACGTCGGGGTCGCCGTCGTGCAGTCCGCCGCGATGATCACGGTCGCGGCGGCCGGTCTCGGCGCCCCGGCGCTCGCCGCGGTCGTGAGCGCCACGACGGCACTCAACATGTGCCTGATCGCCCTGCTGGCGCGCCGCCACCTCAAGCACCAGCCGCTCGGCAGCTATGGCCGGCGGCGCTTCGCCCGCCGTGCCGCGCCGCTGGGGCTGCTGTCGATCATGACCCAGGTCTATCTGATGATCGACCTGGTCATCGTCGGCTGGTACATCACGGGTCCCTCCGTCGGCGACTACGCCGCGGCGTCGCGGATGCTGACCATCCTGACGGGCGTGGCGGGGCTCGTGACCAGCGCCGCGCTGCCGGCGTTCTCGTCCCAGCGTGACGACCGGGAGGACCTCCAGGACCTGCTCGCGCGCGTCTGGCACTGGCTCGTGGTGACCGCCCTGCCGATCTTCGTCGGCCTCGCCCTCTTCGCCCCGCTCGCGGTCAAGATCGCCGTCGGGCCGCAGTACGACGGGGCGATCCCGCTGCTCCGCGTCCTCGCGCTCGCCGGAATGCTCAGCGTCGTGGCCAACTTCCTCGGGACGCTGATGGTGGCGACGGACCAGACCCGCAGCCTCTTCCTCCAGAACGCCCTCGCCATCACGCTGAACGTCGGCGGCAACATCCTGCTGCTGCCGCGCTACGGCGTCATCGCCTCGGCCTGGCTCACGGCGGCCACGGAGCTGCTCGTCTGCGCCGGGGCGCTCCTCGTCATGACGCGCCGCCTGAGCTTCCGCCGCGCGGCGGCGGTCACCGGCCGCCCGCTGATCGCCATCCTGCTCGCGGTCGGCGTGGCCCTCGCGCTCAGCCGCTGGGAGCTCGTGGCGGCGCCGCTCTGCGCGGTAGCATTCGTCGCCGCCACCACGGCCCTGCACGGCTGGCCCAAGGAGTTCCGCATCCGCGTCCCCGGGCTGCCCACGTCGGCGGCCTGACGCGCCTGCATGCCGGTCGACCTGCTCCTCACCTCCTTCGCGACGCTCGTCACCGGCCGTCGCCCCGAGCGCTCCGATCTCGAGCGCCCCTGGCGCGTCTGGGACCTCGACTCCGAGCTGCGCTACCTCCCGGTGGTGCGGGCGCTGCCCGATTCGCCGCTCCCGGTCTGCGAGGTGGGCAGCGGCCCGCAGGGCATCGCCGTGTGGACGGACCGCGAGGTGGTCGGCGTGGACCCGGGCGACGACGAGCGCCACGCGGGCCTGCCGGCGCTGGCGCCGCCGAACCTCCGCCGCCTGGAGGGGCATGGTGCCGACCTCCCGCTGCCGGACGCGAGCGTGTCGGCGGCCGTCGCCGTGGACACGCTGGAGCACATCCCGCGGGCCGAGCGGCCCGCGGTCGTCGCCGAGATGCTGCGGGTGACCGCGCCGGGCGGCCGGGTGGTCCTGATGGGCCCCACGGGCCCCGAGGCAGCCGCGGGGGACGCCTACCTGCTCGAGCGCCATCGTGAGCGCGGCGCCGAGGAGGGACCCGTCGTCTGGCTCACCGAGCACGTCGAGTGCGGGCTGCCGACGGTCGACGAGCTCGTCGGCCTGCTCGCCCAAGGGCGGACGCGGCGGATCACCGCCAAGGGCGTCTTCAACCTGCGGATGTGGCGGGTGATGCACCGGGCGGCGCTGGCGGACTATCCCCAGCCCCGCGGCGCACACCTGGTCCACCACCTCACCTGGGCACCCTTCGGCGCCGCGGCGCGCCGCCTGCACCGCGGGCCGTACTACCGCTGGCTCGTCGTCGCGGAACTCGGCTGAGCCCGCGTGGCGCCGGTCAGCGTCGACACCCTCATCGTCTCCTACGGCACGCGCGACGAGCTGCGGGACTGCCTGCGGTCCGTGCTGGCGGCGAGCGCCGCGACCCGCGACGTGGAGGTCCGCGTCAGCGTCCTCGACAACGGGTCGGCGGACGGCAGCGCGGACATGGTCGCCCGCGAGTTCCCGGTCGTCCGGCTCATCCGCTCGCCGGTGAACCTCGGCTTCGGCATCGCCAACGACCGCCTCGCCGCGACGAGCACGGCGACGCACCTGCTGCTGCTCAACCCCGACACGCGGGTGCAGGGGCCGCTCGTCGGGCCGCTGCTCGCCGCGCTGGAGGCCGACCCCGCGATCGCCGTCGCGGCCCCGCGGCTGGTGTCCCCCGACGGCGCGGTCCAGGCCTCCAGCGAGCGCTTCCCGACCCTCGCCTTCGAGCTTGCGCGGGAGCTGCGGGGCACGAAGCTCCAGCCGCTGCTGCGGCCGGTCCTCGACGTGGAGGGGATCCTGCGCGAGCACCGGCGCCTGGACCTCGTGGAGGCGCGCACGCCCCACGACGCCGACTTCGCGTGGGCGACGTGCTGGCTGCTGCGGCGCGCCGACGCCGAGGCCACGGGCCTCTTCGACCCGCGCTTCCCGCTCTACGACGAGGACCTCGACCTCTGCAGCCGCCTGCGCGCCGCCGGGCGCCGCGTGGTCTACGTCCCCGAGGCGGAGGTCGTCCACCTGGGTGGGCGCAGCAGCACGTCCGAGCGCAAGCGCGAGCTCATGCGCGCCGGCCGCCTGCGCTGGTATCGCCGCCACCGCGGACTCGCGGCGGCGCTGGCCTACCGGGCGATCGTCGCGGGCGCGGGCGCGGCCAAGGGGCTGGCCGGCCGGGCGCGGGCCGCCTGAGCGCTCAGGAGCGGCGCTCGACGAGCGCGGCGTAGACCTCGATGGTCCGCTCGACCATCTCGTCGGCCCGAAAGGTCGAGCGCACGCGCGCGTGCGACGCCTCGCCCATGCGCCGCCGCAGCGCCGGGTCCGCCGCGAGCTCGTCCAGGGCGGCGGCGAGCGCCGCGCCGTCCTCGGGGGGCACGAGCAGGCCGGTGCGGCCGTGCTCCACGACCTCGCTCAGGCCGTCGACGTCCGAGGCGACGACCGGGCGGGCGCACGCCATGGCCTCCAGCGCCACGTACGGGAAGGACTCCATGCGGGACGGGATGCAGGCGACGTGGGCGGCGAGGGGGGCCTCGGCCGCGTCGTCGCGCCAGCCGACGAACCGGACCGTCCGCCCGTCGAGCCCGGCCGCCGCCTGCTCGAGCGACTCGCGCAGCGGGCCCTCGCCGACGCACGTCACGTTCCACGGGCGCTGCGCCAGGCGGCAGGCCTCCAGCAGCACGTCGTGCCCCTTGCGATGGGCGAGCATCCCGACCACCGCGACCTCCATGACGTCGCCCGGCGGCGGAGGGGGCGCCACGTCGGGCACGGGCACCCCGTTGTGGATGGTCTGGACCGCGGCGCGGGGGAGGTTGTAGCGCTCGGCGAGGAAGTCGGCGGACGCGGTGCCCGGTGTGATGACCTGGTCGACCAGGGAGAACTCGAGCCGCTTGATCGCCGTCTTGCCCCGCTCCGCGCCCGGCTTGCGGCGGCCGTGCTCCAGGGTGGGATCGATCCCGAGGGAGGGATCGGTGCGCCAGGTGCGGGGGAGGTGCTCCGTCAGCACCCGGGCGCCCGACGCCCACCGCCGGCGCGCGAGGAGCGCGAGGAGCTTCGTATCCAGGCTGTTGTTGACGTGCAGGTGCCAGACGTCGGCGCGCACGCGGGTGGAGCGGCGCAGGTCGACCCAGGACAGGCCGCGGGCCTCGATGACCGCGCGGACGTCGGCGGCCTGGCCGGGCGTCGCGACGATGACGTGGTGTCCGCGCTCGCTGGCGCCGTCCGCCAGGTCGAGGACGTTGCGCAGCACGCCGCCCTCCTCGCCCGCGGGCGTCGCCAGCACGAGGCGGAGCTGCCGGACGGTGCGGACGGGCGCGGGGACCAGGCGCCACGGCGACGCCGGCGCGCGCGGCGTGGACGCCTTCGGCGCGGTGAACCCGCCGGGGAGCGTGTCCGGCACGACGGGCGCCGCCACGGCCGCGGTCGCCGCCGTCACCGGCACGGCACCGGGCTCCTCGTCGAACTCGGGCTCCGGCTCCGGCTCCGGCTCGGGCTCGGGCTCCGGCTCCGGCTCCGGCTCCGGTTCCGGCTCGGGTTCCGGTTCGGGCTCCGGCTCCGGCTCGGGCTCCGGCGCAGGCGCAGGCGGCGGTGCCGTCGGCCCGGTTTCAGTCATGGCCTCGGGCTCGCCCTCGGGCTGGCACACCGCACACGGCGCGAAACCGTCCTCGACCG
>JAXDGY010000167.1:0-13537 GCA_034664785.1 Solirubrobacteraceae bacterium | reverse complement strand
CGGGCTCAGACGCGGCGTCGTCGCGCCACGTCGCAGCGCCGACAGCTACAGCTGCGTGTCGACGTAGGCCTTGGCGAGCCGCTTGGGGGCGCGCGCGAGCCACGCCTCGATGATCAGCTCGGAGAGGTCCTCGAGGGTGATCCGCTCCAGGCGCGCCAGGACCGCCGGGTACCCGTCGAAGTGGGGCGTGGTGAAGAAGACGGCGGGGTCGTCGGCCAGCAGCGCCTCCTTGGCCCCGAGGTGCTCGACGCGAGCGCCGAGGATCGGTCCGTCCGGCGCGTGCTCGCCAAGGGCTTCGAGGTCGCTCCGGCGCAGCGGGCGCTCCCAGACGAACCCCTTGTCCTTCACCTGCCAGTGGCGCAGGTCGCGCGAGAGCCGCTCGCTGGTCTCGGGCAACGCGAGCGCCATGCGACGGACGTCGTCCCAGGTCGGCACGCCGCTCACCCTAACGCGGCGCCGAGCGGGCTCGGCGCCGCGTCGGCGGGCTCGGTTCAGTCGTCGTCGCCGCCGCGCCCACGACCGCGGCCCCGGCCGCCGTGGTGGCCGCTGTCGTCGCCGCCGTGGTCGTCGGTCGCGTCGTGGGAGCCGGCGGTGCCCGGCGCGTCGCCGCGGCCCTGGTCGGCGGTGCCGTCGTCGTTCGCGCTGCTCGTGCTGCCCGTGGTGCTCGTGCTGCCCGTGGTGCCTGCGCTGCTCGAGCTGCTCGAGCGGCGGCGGTCGTTGCCGCGACCGCGAGCGTGCTTGGCGCCACGCCGGCGGTCCGCGGTCGAGCCGGCGGTGCGGGGCGCGTCGCCGCGGCCCTGGTCGGCCGTGCCGTCGTCGTTGCCGGATGCCGGGCTGGTCGTCGTCGTGGTCGTGGTCCTGGTCGGCGTCGACGTCGTCGTGCCGGTCGTCGTTGCGGCAGTGGCCCCGGCGGGCGCCTGCGTGGTGGCAGTCGACGGCGAGCCCGCGGCGAGCGCGACGGCGGCGAGGGCGCCGAGGACGAGGACGCTGAGGGCGGCTGCGATGGCGGTGCGATGGATCTGCATCGGATGCTCCTTCTTCGAGGGGTTCGACATGGGCGCACTGTCGCGAGCAGCCCCACAAGCGCTCCCAAGGCCTCCGTTAAGCCTTGGCCAAGCTTCTGCGGAGGCCGGGGGTCGCGGATAGATTCCAGCCATGACGAACGCCGCTGCCGGTCGTCGGCGGGTCCTGTTCGTCGAGGACGAGCCGGGCATCTCCGGGCCCTTCTCCAAGGCGCTGGCGCGCGAGGGCTTCGATCCGGTCGTCGCGGCGACCGCCGCCCGGGCGCTCGAGCTCGCGGCCGGCGAGGACTTCGACTTCGTGCTGCTCGACCTCACCCTGCCCGACGGGGACGGACGCGACATCGCGCGTGCGCTCCGTGCGCGCTCCTCGGTGCCGATCCTGATGCTGACCGCCCGGGGGACGGAGACCGACCGGATCGTCGGCCTCGAGCTGGGCGCCGACGACTACGTCGTCAAGCCGTTCAGCGGCGCGGAGGTCATCGCCCGCATGCGGGCGATCCTGCGCCGGTCCGCGACCGCGGAGACGACCGGCTCCGCGGCGGAGCCCGTCCGCATCGGCGAGCTGGAAGTCGATCCGGGCGCCCGGCGGGTGCTGCTGCGCGGTGAGGAGGTCACGCTCGCGCGCAAGGAGTTCGACCTGCTCGCCGACCTCGTGCGCCACGCCGGCCGCGTCGTCTCGCGCGAGGACCTCATGGCGCGGGTGTGGGACGAGAACTGGTTCGGCTCGACGCGGACGCTCGACGTCCACGTCCGGTGGCTGCGCCAGAAGCTGGGCGACGACCCGTCCGAGCCGCGGTACATCGCGACGGTGCGCGGGGTCGGCTTCCGCTTCACCGCGCCGGAGGAGTGGCGGCCGTAAGCCTGCGGGTCCGCCTGTTGCTGGCGCTGGCCTACGTGCTGGTGCTGGCGATCGTCGCGCTGGAGGTCCCGCTCGCGCTCAGCCTCCGCGACCGCGTCGACGCGGAGGTCCGCTCCCAGGCCCGGGGGCAGGCCGAGCTCGTCGCCGCAACGGTCGCCGGGCGACTGGCACGCGACGGCCCCGGCACGCTGGCCGCCCTGGCGCGCAGCGCCGCCGACAACGCCCGCGGGCGGGTGATCCTGGTCGACGGCCGCGGCGTCGTCCTGGCCGACTCCGCCGGCACCGAGCGCGTCGGGACCGACTACGGCGACCGTCCGGAGATCGTCACGGCGCTGGGCGGGAAGGTCGCGCAGGAGCAGCGGGCGTCGGCCACGCTGGGCGAGACGATCCTCGCCACCGCGGTGCCCGTGGCCACGCGCGGCGTCACGGAGGGCGCGGTGCGGATCACCCAGAGCGTGGATGCGGTCGGCCGCGCCACCCGCAGGGCGACCCTGGGCCTGGTCGCCATCGGGGTGCTGGTGCTCGGCCTCGGGCTGGCGGCGGGCGTGCTGATCGCCGGCCAGATCGCCGGCCCGCTGGGGAGGCTGGACGCCGCGGCGCGCCGCATCTCGAGCGGCGATCTCGGTGCCCGGGCCCGCGTCGAGGGCAGTGCGGAGCAGCGGCGCCTGGCCGAGACGTTCAACGTGATGACCGCGCGGCTCGAGCGCCTGGTCTCGGCCCAGCGGGACTTCGTCGCCGACGCGTCCCATCAGCTGCGCACCCCGCTCAGCGGCCTTCGCCTCCGTCTGGAGGAGGCCCGCGCGGCGACGCGGGAGCCCGACGCGAGGGAGGAGATCGATGCCGGCCTGGCCGAGGTCGACCGGCTCTCGGCGATCGTCACGGAGCTGCTCGTCCTCTCCCAGGCGGGGGAGGCGGATGCGCCGGCCCAGGAGGTCGACCTGGTCGACGCCGTCCGCCGGGCCGCCGAGCGCTGGGGGCTGGAGCCGCCGCAGGACGCCCGGCTGCCGCTGGTCCGGTGTGCCGCCCAGGACCTCGACCGGGTCCTCGACGCCCTGATCGAGAACGCGGTGCGCTACGGCCGGACCGGCGTCCAGCTCACCGTCAGGGCCGGGACGGTCGAGGTCGGCGACGACGGGCCGGGCCTCGCCGAGGACGAGCAGGAGGCGGTCTTCGAGCGCTTCCATCGCGGTCGCGCCGGACGCGGGGGGCCGCCGGGCACGGGACTCGGACTCCCGATCGCCCGCGAGCTGGCGCGGCGCTGGGGCGGCGACGTGCGCATCGCGAACCGTGCGGGCGGCGGGGCGGTCGCGACCATCGACTTTCCCGCCCCTTAACCAGGCCGTCGCTACGGTCCGCCCATGTCCCGCCCCGTCCTGCTGTGGAGCGTCGCCGCGATCGCGGGCGTCGTCCTGGTCGCGGGCGTGACCCTGGCGGCGAGCCGCCTGTCGACCCAGGCCGTGGGGCTCTCCGCCGAGCCGACCCAGGCCGGCAACGCGCTGGCCCCCGCCACCGGCACCACGCCTGCACCGGCGTCCACCACGCCGCGCAAGCCCACGGCGGCGGAGCGCGCCGCCGCCCGCCGCCGCCTCGCGCGCCGTCGTGCCGCGCGCAAGCGCACGCCGACCACCTCGACGTCCACCGCCCCGCCGGCCGTGGCGCCCGCGCCCGTCGCGCCGCCGCCCACCCAGACCCAGACCGATTCGAGCGGGAGCGGCTCCGGCTCGAGCGACGACTCCGGCGGCAAGGGCCGAGGTCGCGGCCGCGGTCGCGGCGGCGACGACTAGCCGGGCCTCCTCCGGCTCAGCGCCGGACCAGCGTGACCCAGTACTTCGCGGGTTCCGGATCAGTCGTGCCGAAGCGCGCGTTGACCGCGTAGAGCTCCCCGCGCAGGAACGTGATCGTGCTCGGGACGTCGAACCCCGTGCTCGTGATCCGCGTCACCACGGCGCCCGAGCCGTAGCGCTCGTCGAGCCGGACCACCGCGATCTGGTTGGTCGTGTTCTGCACGACGTACAGGGTGCGCCCGGCGAGGAAGAGCCCGTCGCCGTTCTCGAGCAGCTCGCCGCCGAGGTCGACGGGGACCGAGGTGCCCGTCGCCGGATCGATCCTCCACAGCCGGCCCGTGTTCGTCTGGATGGCCAGCAGCGCGTCCTGCTTGGGCGTGGCGACGATGCCGTTGAGGTTGAAGCCCGCCTCGTCCGGGATGTCGGGCAGCGGGATGGTCCGCGACGAGCCGAGGTCCGTGTCGACGGCGTAGAGCTGGCTTCGCTGCGAGTCGGTGAAGTAGGCCGCATGCCGCGTGAGCGCGACGTCGTTGACGAACGTGTCGGTGGTGCCGGCCGCCGCGAGTTGGAACTCGCCCAGGTCGTCCCCCGACCGCGCGTCGTACACGAACGCCTTGCCGGTCGGGCCGCCGGCGACGAAGAGGCGCCCGCGCCCGTCGCGCTTCAGGCCGACCGCCGCGCGGCCGTCGCGCGGCTTGACGACCGTGTCGGTCGCGCCCGTGCGCGCGTCGAGGCGCAGCACGGCGCCGGTCGGGATGGAGCCGACGTAGAGGTCGAAGCCGCGCCCCGCGGTGATGCCCTCCGGCTGCCAGCCGTCGGGGAGGTCCAGCCGATCCGGGAGGTTGAGCTCGTGACCCTGGCCGTTCCCGTCGCGCGCGTCACCCCGTGGTCCCGCGGTCGCTCCCGTGACCGCCGCGACGGCGAGCGCCGCGCCGAGCACGAGCAGGATGAGCAGCTTGGATCGCATCGCAGGCCCCCGGATCGTCGCTTCATCCACCGGCAGGTCACGCCGCCGGCGCTGACCGCAAGCTGGCACCTCCGCCGTGGCGGGTCAACGACGATCGTCGTCGCGTAACACGCGGTGCTTGCCTGAGCGGCGCGATGCACCGTAGAGTCGCGCCATGGCGGACACCATCGCCCACGCACCGGCCGCTGACGCGCTCGCTCCGCCCGGGGCGCCGGTGGTTCCCGACTTCGAGATCGTCCCCCGCAAGGGGCTGCCGATCGTCGCGGCCGCCTTCTTGTTGCTGATCGCCGGCATCCTCAGCGACAAGCTCTGGCCGCTCGAGTTCCTCCACGTCGTCTTCGGCTCGGCGTGGACGATCATCGACCTGTTCCTCGGGCTCGTGCTCGGGCCGATCATGGGCCGCATGGCGATCTCGTCGCGGATCGACTTCACGACGAAGCTCATGCCGAAGATGCTGCTGATCATGCCGACCGTCGTGACGATCACGCTCGCCGCCGGCTGGCAGCTGGGCCTGACCCTCGGGACCGTCGACAGCTCGTACTACAACCACGACTGGATCGTGGCCAGCTACATCGTCGTCGGCTGCATGGCGATCATCGCGCTGGGCCTGCTCGAGCCCGCGAACGTCGGGGTGCTCGTCGAGCTGAAGAAGCCGCAGCCGAACCCGATGGTGATCGAGCGCCTGATGAAGCGCTTCATGTACACCGCGGGCGTCCTCGGGGTCCTGCAGGTGGCGACCTTCGTGATCATGACCAAGATCGCCTCGGGATGACCGAGCGCCGCCTGCCGCCGGTCACCGAGATCGGGATGCTGTCCCTGGCGCTCATCGTGGCCGGCGGCATCTACCTCTCGGCCCACCTGCCCAAGCACGTGCCGCTCACGCCGGCGATCGTGCTGCTCGTCCTCTCCGCGGCGCTGCTCGTCGGCAACCTCGTCGCGCTCTCACGCGTCGACGGCTTCGCCTGGGGGCGGTTCCTCGAGGTCGGGAAGTGGGCGCTGCTGGCCTACGCGATCACCGCCGGGCTCATCGAGTTCTCCTTCGTGCACAACGACCTGCGGGGCGGCCCGCTGGTCGTCCTCTCGCTGTCGCTGGTCGTCTACGCCGTGCACGTCCCGATGCTCATCGGGTTCACCGTGGCGCGGTACGCGGACTAGCTCCCAGCCGTTCGCGACGCTCAGGCGGACCAGATCGCGTCGAACGCGCGCGGGTCGAGCGGGAGCAGCCAGCAGGCGGCGATCTGGTCGTCGATGACGTCATACAGGCCGACGGTGGACCAGCGGTGCTCGACACCGCGGATGGTGGCGGTGCCGTCGGTGAGCGCAGCGAGGCGGTCTCCGTCGCCCACGAGGACGTCGTGCCGCTCCATCCTGAAGGTGTGATCGGCAAGGTCGCGCCGTCGCCGGAAGTAGTCGAAGACCTGATCCGGCCCGCGGTACGTCCCGGCGATGCGGTTGTCGCCGGGGACGGTCCAGGTGATGTCCGGAGCGAGCAGCCGGCGCAGCGCCGCAGCGGAGCCGCCGGCGTAGAACGCGTTCTGCGCCTCGTGGAGCCGGGCGAGGAGGGCGATGGCGGCGTCTCTGTCCACGGCCGGTCACGTGTCAGGTGCGCTGCTCGGGACGCGCCGGCCGAGGAACGCGTGCCTTCCACGCGCGTTCGTCTGGTCGAGCAGCGCCTGGAAGTCTCCTGCGCCGCCGTGCGCGGGGAGGGCCCAGACGGCCTCGAGCTTGAGGTCCGGCTCGATGCCGCTGATCCGCCACGGACCGGACTCGTGTGCTGTGTTCGGACGCCTCACGCTGCTCCCTCCATGCGTGCGAAGACGCCTGGATCGTAGTCGAGGTGGGCGCTCCGGCGCGGGACTCTCCTGACTTGACCACAGGCGATCCACGAACCGCCCTTGACTCGCCGTTCGATCGATCGGTAACCTGCGATCGATCGATCGATCGCCCCCAAGGTCGGTCGATCCTGACCTTCGACTGGGACGAATGCATGGACAAGCCGGGCGACACACCGCAAAGGGTTCGCGAGGCAGCGTTGAGGCTCTTCGCCGCACGCGGCTTTGAGGCCACCGGGATCCGTGATGTCGCGCGCGACGCCGGCGTGTCGACTGCGGCGCTCTACCACTACATGGGCAGCAAGCAGGACCTGCTACTCGAGATCATCCGCGGTGGCCTGCACGAGCTCACCGCCGGCGCGGTCGAGGCGCTTGGAGACGTTGACGAGCCCGTCGATCGGCTCGATCGGCTCGTCCGCGCCCACGTCACCTACCACGGCCGCAAGCAGATGGTGGCGCTCGTCAGCGACAACGAGTTGCGCTCGCTCGACGCGCCCAGCCTCAAGAGCGTCATCAAGATCCGCGATCGCTATGAGGCCCTTTGGGCCGAGACGATCGCCGCCGGCGTCAGCGAGGGCGACTTCCGCATCGACGACCAGAAGCTCTTCCGCCTCGGCCTCATGCAGATGTGCACGGGCGTCGCCTACTGGTACCAGGCCGCGGGCGAGCTCTCGCTGCCGGCGATCGCCGAGAAGTTCGCCGTCCTCGCTCTCGCGATGGCAGGGAGTCCACGGGCCTTCGACGCCGACGCGACCACCCCGGGAGGAGCGAGCGCATGAAGCTGTACGCATTCCACGGCGGCGCCGAGAAGGCGGATATGTCGATCTTCGACCCGTTCCACCCGGACGTCGGCACCTCGGTCGAGATCCCGTACTTCTTCTACCTCGTCCAGCACTCCGACGGCAACGTCCTCTTCGACACGGGCGGGCATCCCTCGCTTGTCCACGATCCCCGCGCGCGGCTCGGCGCGGCGGCGGACGCCTTCGAGATCCTGATGGACGACGGCGACGACGTCGTCTCCAAGCTCGCCGAGGTCGGGCTGCGGCCCTCGGACATCGGGCACGTCGCCCACTCGCACCTGCACTACGACCACGCCGGCGGGATCGAGTTCTTCCCCGACGCGACGTTCTACGTCCAGCGCCGCGAGCTCGAGTTCGCCCACTGGCCACCGGTCTACCAGCGCGAGATCTACATCCGCGCGGACTTCGACCATGCGGTTCAATGGAAGGAGCTCGTCGGCGAGCACGACGTCTTCGGCGACGGGAAGGTGGTGCTCTTCCCGACGCCGGGCCATACCGCGGGCCACCAGTCGATGCTCGTCAAGCTCGACGGCGGGACGAAGATCCTGGTCGCCGACGCCGCCTACGTGCCGCGCAACATGGAGCTCCATGTGCTCCCCGCGATCGTCTGGAGCCCGGACGCCATGGTCGACAGCTGGCGGCGCATCGAGGAGCTCCGCGACCGCCACCAGGCCGAGCTCATCTTCACCCACGACCTCGAGTGGCAGGGCAAGACGAGGGTCGGCCCGGCGCAGTGGTACGAGTGACCGCCGCCGCTCCACAGTGGACGCCCGCCCTCGCGACGAGCGCGATCGGCGCACCCGACATCGTCCGGCTCACCGCGGACGCGTGCGCGCGACACCCGGACGTCCCGATCCTCGTCTTCGAGGACGGGGTGTCGGTGACCCGCGCCGAGTTCCTGGCTCGGATCGAGCAGTTCGCGGGCTGGCTGCGGACGCGGATCGAGCCTGGCGACCGAGTGGCGATCATGCTCGACAACCGCACCGAGTTCATGATCGCCTGGCTTGCCGTCGCCGCGGCCGGCGGAATGCTCGTCTCGATGAACGTGACCGCGGGTGAGTACGACGCCACCCACGTGCTGCGCGACTCCGAGGCCCGCGTGGCCATCATCGGCGAGGGAGTCGAGGCGTTGTTCGCCAGCCTGGCTTCCGTCTGTCCAGACCTCGCTGACGTGATTGTGGTCCGCGGCCCCGAGCCGCGCGGCCTCGCCGTCTATGGGGATCCGGCGCAGCGCCTGGACCTCGCGACCGCCGACATCGACCCGGCCGCGATCACCAACGTCTACTACACGTCCGGCACGACCGGCCCGCCCAAGGGCTGCATGCTGGCCCACGACTACTGGCTCCGGTTCGCCGACCTGTACCTGCGCCTCTACGGCCTCGCGCCGGAGGACCGTCTGCTCTGCTGCCTGCACTTCTTCTACGGAGACCCGCCGTGGCAGCTGCTGGCCTCGCTGCACGCGGGCTCGACGCTCGTCGTGATGCGCCGCTTCAGCGTCTCGCGCTTCTGGGACGTGGTCGACCGCCACGCGGTCACGCGCGTCTTCGGGCTGGCGTCGATCCCTAGCCTGTTGCTCAAGGCGCCGCCGGGCGACCGGGACCGCGACCACGCGGTCGACTTCGCGCTCCAGATCGGCGTCCCGACCAACCTGCACGCTGAGCTCGTCGCGCGCTGGGGCTTTCCCTGGGTCGAGGGCTACGGGCTCACGGAGACCGGGCTGGTGGTGGGCATGCCGCTCGAGCACGCCGACGAGATGACCGGCTCGGGCTCGATCGGGCTGCCGTGCCCGGGGGTGGACGCCCGCGTCGTCGACGACGAGCTCGTGGATGTCGCCGACGGCGAGCCGGGGGAGCTGCTCATCCGCGCGCCCGGCCTCATGCGCGGCTACCTGAATCGGCCCGACGCGACGGCGGACACGCTGCGCCACGGCTGGCTCCACACAGGCGACCTCGCGCGGCGCGACGCCCGCGGCTTCCTCTACTTCCTCGGGCGCAAGAAGGACATCATCCGGCGCTCGGGCGAGAACGTCGCCGCCGCTGAGGTCGAGCAGCTGCTGCGCTCGCACCCGAGCGTGCTGGAGGCGGCGGTGGTCGCGGTGCCGGACGACCTGCGCGGCGAGGAGGTCAAGGCCTACGTCGCCCTCATCGACGGCGCCCGGCAGGCCGACCTGCCGCCAGAGGAGATCGTGCGCTTCTGCGCCGATCGCCTCGCGAGGTACAAGGTCCCGCGCTTCCTGCAGTACCGCCAAGAGCTCCCGCGCACGCCGTCCATGCGGGTGAAGAAGAGCGAGCTGCTGCAGGAGACCACCGACCTTCGCGCCGGCGCGTGGGACCGGGAGCAGACGCTGGGCTGGTGAGCCGGGGAAGGACCGCGCTGGGGGGCGTGGCGATGTCGTCATGGACACGAGGAGAGGGAGACGATGGACACGACCGCAGCACCCCCGCCGACACGCGTGCGAAACAGCGCGCTGAAGCCCAAATCGGTCGGCCTGCCCGGCGCCGTCGCCCAGTCGGCGGCGCTGATCGGACCGGCGGCCGGCGTCACGGCCGGCAACATCTTCATCGCCGGCAAGAGCGGCGAGGCCGCGCCGTTCGAGTTCATCCTCGGCATGGTCGTCTGCCTCAGCATCGCGGTCGTCATCGGCGACTACGCGCGCCAGCTTCCGAGCGCCGGCTCCTTCTACACGTATCTCACCAAGGCGTTCGGTCCCAAGGTCGGCTTCGTGACCGGGGTCATGCTCTTCGGGGCATACATCCTGCTGCTTCCGTTCCAGCTCGCCTTCATGGGGTCCTTCACCCACGACTACCTGGCGACCTACGACGTCAGCATCGCGTGGTGGATCTTCGCGCTGGCCCTCATCCTGCTGAGCACCGGGCTGGCGGTCGCCGGCGTGGCGCCGTCGCTGGTGGCCGGACTGATCGGCCTGGCCTTCGAGGTCGTCGTCTTCACGGTGCTCGCCGTGGTCATCCTGCTGAAGGGCGGCGCCCACGGCATCACCGCGGCACCCTTCAATCCCGGCAACAGCGCCACGGGGTTCTCCGGGGTGGTGCTGGGGGCGGTGTTCACGATCTTCGCCGTCGTCGGCTTCGAGTCCTCGTCGACGCTCGGCGAGGAGGCGCGCGACAGCCGCCGCACCATCCCGCGGGCGGTGTTCCTGTCCACGCTGATCATCGGCGGCTTCTTCGTGCTCGTCACGTTCGCCGAGGTGATCGGCTTCGGGGTCGATGCCAAGGGCATCACCGCCCTGCAGACGAACGCGATCCCGTTCAACACGCTGGCCAACGACTTCATCGGAGGACCGATGAGCACGCTGGTCACCGTCGCGACGATCACCAGCTTCGTCGCGCTGAACATCGTCACCGTCAACGCCGGTGCGCGGATGATCTACGCCATGGGCCGCGACGGCATGCTGCCCCGGTGGTTCGACAAGGTCAACCACCGCCACGCGCCCTCGCGGGCGGCCTTCGCCGTCGGCGTCTGGGGCATCGGCGTCCCGATCGTCCTCGGCTCGATCTGGAAGCCGACCGACCTCGCCTCGTGGGCGGCGTTCCTGGCCACGCTGTTCTTCATCGCCGCCTACGCCCTGCTGAACGTGGGCATCGTGAAGTACTACTGGCAGCAGCACCGCGCCGACTTCAGCCCGCTGCGGCACGTCGTGGTGCCGGTGATCGGCCTGCTCGGCATCGGCGTCGTGACCTACGGCAACGTCCATCCGTTGCCGCCGTCTCCCCTGCGGTACTTCATCTGGACGACGCTGGTCGCGATCGCCCTGGCAAGCGTTGTGGCGATCCTGCTGGAGCGCCGCGATCCGGCCCTCGTCCGCGAGGCCGGCCAGCTGTTCGCGGCCGAGACCACCGAGGCCGAGCACGTCGCGCTGACAGGCGTCGATCTGCCGGCACCGGCACGGACGGTCTGAGCATGGCGATCACGGTCGAAGAGCAAGGAACGACGGCGATCATCACACTCGACCGTCCCGAGGTCCTCAACGCGATGGACTCGGCCGCCTACGCGGCCATCAACGAGGCGCTCGTCGAGCTCGACCGGGATCCCCACCTGAGGGTGGGGATCATCACCGGCAGCGGCGGACGGGCGTTCTCGGCCGGGGCGGACCTCAAGCTCATGCACGGTGAGGACGCCGAGCATGAGGGCTGGGGCCCGTGGCGAGCCGACCGCTGGGACTTCGGCATGGGCTGCTCGAAGCCCCTGATCGCGGCGATCGACGGCTACGCGCTCGCCGGCGGTCTGGAGCTCGCCCTGGCGTGCGACATCCGCCTCGCCACGCACGGCTCGCAGTTCGGCGCGCCCGAGGTCAAGTGGAACCTGCTGCACGGCCTCGGGGCCCTCCGGCTCCCGGATGCCGTCGGTTCATCCAACGCCATGTGGATGCTGCTGACCGGCGACTTCATCGACGCCGACGAGGCCCTCCGCATCGGGCTCGTCAGCCGCCTCTACGAACCCGCCGAGCTGATGCCCGCGGCGCTGGCGATGGCGCAACGCATCGCCGGCAACGCCGAAGAGGCCGTCCGCATGACCAAGGAGCTCGCGCTGCGGGGGCGCGACGCCACGTTCGAGCAGGGAATGCGGCTCTACAAGTCCTACTTCGCGCTGCTCGAGCAGAGCGCCGAGCAGCTCGAGGGCACCAGGGCGTTCGCCGAGAAGCGCGAGCCGGGCTACCGGCGCAACGGGCAGACCTGACGCATGGCCACGCCGATCGTCGACATCCGGATCAAGCCACCGGCCCGCGACACGCGGGACGACCCGCCCGTGGACATCCCGGCCGATTACCTGCGCTACGAGGACGTCTACGGGTTCCGGGAGCTGCTCGACATGCCGGTCCCCGAGCTCATCGCCGAGATGGACGCCAACGGGGTCGGGCCGAGCGTGTTGCAGGCCGAGCATGAGTGGGGGGACTACCACTGGTGGAACGAGCGGGTGGCCGGCATCGTGCGAACCCATCCCGAGCACTTCGCCTGCGGGTTCGCCAGCGTCGACCCGCGGGACGGGATGAGGGCGATCCGGGAGATCGACCGGGCCTACCACGAGCTGGGCCTCCGCGGCGTGGTTTTCGAGCCCGGGTTCCTGAACCTCCCGCCCACCGACGCCCGGTGCTACCCCGTCTACGCCAAATGTGTGGAGCTCGGCATCCCGGTCGGCCTGCACACCGGGATCAACTTCTCCTCGCACGGGCCCATCGACAACGGCAGGCCCTTGCTGGTCGACCGGGTCGCGTGCGACTTCCCGGAGCTCGTGCTGATCTGCCACCACGGCGGCTGGCCGTGGCCGCACGAGGCGATCGCCGTCGCCTGGAAGCACAAGAACGTCTACCTCGAGTTCGGCGCGATCTCACCGCGCTACCAAGCCCCCGGGGCGGGCGGTGGCTGGGGCGACGTCGCGCATTTCATGGACACCGTGCTCCGCGACCGGGTGCTGTTCGGGACCGACTGGCCGATGCTGCGCTACGACCGCGCCCGAGAGGAGCTCGAGCGGCTGGGGCTGCGCGATGCGTCCCAGGAGGCCTACCTGCACGGCAACGCGGAGCGGCTGCTCGACCGCATCCTCGAGCGATGAGCGCGGCGGATCCGGTCAGCGGGGTCGTCGCCGAGATCATCGCCGCGGTCCGGGAGCGCGGCGACGACGCCGTGCGTGAGTGCTCCGCGCGGCTGGACGGCTGGGCGCCAGAGGACTTCCGGCTGTCCGATGCGCAGGTCCAGGAGGCGATCGCCGCGGTGGCCGAGGAGGACCTTGAGGACATCCGATTCGCGCAGGAGCAGGTCCGGCGCTTCGCGGAGGCCCAGCGCGGGGCGCTGCAGGACATCGAGGTGGAGACACGCTCCGGCGTGCGGCTCGGGCAGCGGATCATCCCCGTGGCCAACGTCGGGGCGTACGTGCCAGGCGGGCGGTACCCGATGGTCGCATCCGCGCACATGAGCATCGTCACCGCGCGCGCGGCCGGCGTCGAGCGGGTGATCGGCTGCACGCCGCCGCTCGAGGGCCGCCGTCCCACCGCCACCGTCGCGGCGATGCATCTCGCCGGCGCGGACGAGATCTACGTCCTTGGCGGCGTCCAAGCGGTGGCGGCGATGGCGCTGGGCACGACGTCGATCGGGGCGGTCGACCTGCTGGTCGGGCCGGGCAACGCCTACGTGGCCGAGGCGAAGCGGCAGCTCTACGGCGACGTCGGGATCGACCTGCTCGCCGGGCCGACGGAAATCCTCGTCATCGCCGACGACACCGCCGATCCGGAGCTCGTCGCGGCCGACCTGATCAGTCAGG
>JAXDGY010000166.1:0-26974 GCA_034664785.1 Solirubrobacteraceae bacterium | reverse complement strand
CGCGGCCGGTGGGCGACGAGGGCCCGTTCCTGCGCTACGCGGCGCGGATCCTCGACGGGGGCTACGCCCTGCCGGCGACCCACGATCCGACGCGGTTCCTCTGGCACGGTCCCGGCCTTCCCGCCCTCATCGCGCCGCTCCTGGCGATCCACGCGAGCCTCGGCGTCATCCGGATGCTCGGGCCGGCGCTGCTCTTCGCGGCGGTCCTCGGGTTCCACCGCGTTCTGAGCCTGCGGTGCTCGCCGCGCCGGGCGCTGCTCGGTGCGTGGGCCCTCGGCCTGTACGCCCCGGCCTGGTCGGTGCTCGGGAGCGCGCACAAGGAGCCTCTGGCGATGCTGCTCGTGGTCGTGGCCATGGGCGGGACGCTGAGCTACGTGCAGCACCGCCGGGCAGGCAGCCTCGCGATCGGCGGACTGGCCCTGACCGGCCTCGCCATGACGCGACTGGAGTTCGGCTGGGTCATCCTGGCGCTCCTCGCCGCGGCCGCAGTGGCCGCGGTCGTGCGCCCGGCGGCGGGCTACGGGCGCCTGGCCGCAGTCTGCGTGGTGGCGGCGCTCGGCTGCCTGCCGTGGCTCGTCTACACCTACGACCTGACCGGCCGCGTCCTCTACTGGGGCGACGCCGGCGGGCTCTCGCTGTTCTGGATGTCGTCGCCGGCGGCCGACCAGCTCGGCCAGTGGCACAGCTGGCGCTCGACGTTGACGCAGGCGAGCCTCGCCGCCTACCGCCCGCTGTTCCAGCGACTGACGCCGCTGGATCCGCTGCACAAGGATCTCGCCCTGCAGCATCTCGCCTGGGTGCAGGCCACCGGGCAACCGGTCAAGTTCGCCATGAACCTGGGCGCGAACGTCGGGCGCATGTGGGCCGGGATGCCGTTCAGCTTCCGGCTGGCGCCGGCGATCCTGGCCGGTCTGTGGGCGTCCAATCTCGCTCTGCTGGCGGGCCTCGGGCGCGCAGCCCGGCGGGCGGTGCGCCTCCGGCGGGCCCGGCGCGCAGCGCGACACGCCGATCCGGCGGCGCGGGCGCTGGCCGCGTTCGCCGCCATCGGGCTCGCGGTGCACCTGCTGCCGTCGGCCGAGCCGCGGATGATGCTGCCGGTCGTGCCGGTCCTGATCTGGCTCGCGTTGCACCGCACGGAGGCTCCGGCCGGCCCTGCGCGAGGCGCGGATGCCGCGGGGCCCGCTAGGTGGTGACGTCGCGCCGCGCGAAGACCGCCCAGGCGCCCAGCAGCGGGGGCAGGGCGAAGGCCACGGAGACCCACAGGCAACGGACGATCGCCGTGCCGGCCGTCGGGGTCTGGAAGAGGTCGTGCCAGGCGGTGAACTGGTTGACGAGCAGGTACGGGTGGAGGGACGCGATCGCCGACAGCGCGCCGAGGCCCTGCAGGGCGAGGGCGTAGAGGAGCGTCCCCGCGATGGCGGCGACGCTGTGGCGGGTGACCACCGACAGGAAGAGGCCGAAGCTCGCGATGGCGAGCACCGGCAGCGCGTAGAGCGCGAGCGCCGCCACCGTGAGGGCCAGGGCGTGCAGCGCGGACAGGTGACGGCCCGAGAGGTTGACCAGCGGATGAAAGCCCCAGGCGATGACGCCGGTGAGCGCGCCGGCCACCGCGTAGACGGCGAGCGCGGCGACGAGGTAGGTCAGCAGCGCCAGCGCCTTGCCGGCCAGGACCTCCCCACGGCGCAGCGACCGTACGAGGATCGTCTTCAGCGTCCCGCCCATGTCCTCCCCGGCGACGATGTCGCCGGCGACGAGCGCCGCGATCAGCGTCGGGCCGATCACCCCCATGAGCTTGAGCACGACGAGGTCCAGCGCGAGGCCGGTCTGGCGCAGGTTGAGCCCCAGCGGCGTGTCGTAGGGACCATCCGGGGGATGGATCGTGACCTTGGAGATCTGGATTGAGACCAGGAAGATCACCGGGACCAGGGCGGCGGCCGCGATGCCGAGCCAGTTGCGCCGCTGCGCCGTCAGCTTGCGCAGCTCCCAGCGGTAGGCGATCAGCGAGCCGGCGATCATGCCGTCACCGCGACGGGCTCGTCGGTGAGCTCGAAGAACACCCGCTCGAGGCTGTCGCTCTCCGGCACCAGGGCCCGGATGCCCACCTCCGCCTCCGCCAGCCCGGCCACGAGCGCCACCAGCCCGGCGTCGTCGTCGACCCGGAAGGAGAGCTCGCCGTCGGCGGCGCGCACGTCGTCCACGGCCGTGAGCGATCCGCACACCGCCGCCGCGCGGTCGAAGTCCGTCGGCTCGAGGCGGTAGCGGCGACCCGTCGCCCGCGTGAGCTCGTCCATGCCGCCCTCGTAGACGATGCGCCCGTTCGAGATCATCGCCACGCGCGTGCAGACCTGCTGGACCTCGGCGAGCAGGTGGCTGGACAGCAGGATCGTGATGCCCTCGGCCGAGAGGCGGCCCAGCAGCTCACGCATGTACCTGAGCCCCGCGGGGTCGACGCCGTTGGCGGGCTCGTCGAGCAGCAGCAGCCTCGGGCGGCGGACGAGGCAGGACGCGATCCCGAGGCGCTGACGCATCCCCTGGGAGTACTCGCTGACCCGGTCACCGCCGCGGTCGCGCAGCTCGACCATCTCGAGCACCTCGTCGACCGCGGCCCGGCCCTGACCACTGCGGTCGAACGCGGCCAGCAGCTCCAGGTTCTCGCGCCCGCTCAGGTACGGGTACAGGCGCGGCTCCTCGATGAACCCGGCCACGCCCTGCAAGGCCGCGATCGGGTCCTCCGCCGTGTCGCGGCCGAACACGCGGATCGAGCCCGCGTCCGGGCGCACGAGCCCCAGCAGCATCCGCAGCGTCGTGGTCTTCCCCGCGCCGTTGGGCCCCAGGAACCCGTAGACGTCACCGGCGCGGACCGTGAGGTCGACGCCGTCGACGGCGGGCAGGTCCCGGTACCGCTTGACCAGTGCCCGCGCCTCGATCGGCGCCTCGTCGGTCCGCGCTCCCTGCTGCGCGAGGAGGCTCATTACGACACCGATAGTAGCTCATCTACGATCGGTGTAGTTGGCATCAGGGCGCCGCCGCGTCGCAGGCGGGCGGGGCCGTCCGGGGGTCAGCTCCTGCGGGCTGCGCCGGCCGCCGTTGTCCAGCAGGTCGTAGCTGTAGGGCGCGGCGCGCAGCCGGCAGAGCCAGCGGAAGACCAGCGGCGCCGGCGCGGCGACGCCGACGGCGCGGTGCAGCACGAGCCCCGCTCCGGGCAGCAGCGCGTCGCACGGCAGCGCCACCGTCTCCTCGGCGGGACGGGTGCCCCACGACGCGGCGCGGCGGCGGAGGTCGGGGCCGAGGGGCACGGGCACATGATCGCCCGCGGGCGCATCCGGGAAGGATGCCTTGCGATGACCGTGACGGTGGATGAGCTGCTGGCCCGCGCACGGCGCAGGCTGGACCGCGTCCAGCCCGCCGACGTCCCTGCCGCCCTGGCCGCCGGCGCAGTCCTGGTCGACATCCGCTCCGACGCCCAGCGCGCCGCCGACGGGGTCGTCCCCGGCGAGGTGCGGGTGGCGCGCAACGTGCTCGAGTGGCGCTGCGACCCGGCCTCGCGCTGGCGCCACGAGGCGATCTCCGACCCGGCCCGCCAGGTGATCCTCCTGTGCGACGGCGGCTACCAGTCGAGCCTGGCCGCGGCGACGCTGCAGGAGCTCGGCCTCCCGCGGGCCACCGACGTCGACGGCGGCTTCCAGGCGTGGCGGGCGGCGGGGATGCCGGTCGAGCCGGCGCGCCGGACGGTCTTCTAGCCGCCGGCGCCGAGGACGCCGCGGATCACCGCGACGGCCAGGTCCACCTCGTCCTCGGCCAGCGTCCGCGGATCCACGAGCACCCGCCCGTCGGCGATCCGCGCGAGCAGGGCGGGCTCGCCGGCGCGAAGCGCGGCGGCCAGCGCCTGCGGGTCCGACCGTGGGCCGCCCACGGCCACGGCCGGACCGGGCAGCTCGAGGAGCGGAAGGGCCCCGCCGCCCACGCGGGCGACCGCCTCGACGAGCTCGCCGCCCGTCGCGGCGGCGAGGCGCTGCGCGCGGGCGCGGAGGACCTCGGGCTCGGCGGCGAGCATCGCCAGGACGGGGATCTCGCGCAGCGCGCGGGCCGGGTCGCGGTGCAGCGCGAGCGTCGCCGCCAGCGCCGCCATCGGCAGGCGACCGACCCGCAGGGCGCGGGCGAGCGGATGGCGCCGGCACGCGGCCACCGCCTCGCCGCGACCGACGAGCAGCCCCGCCTGGGGCCCGCCGAGCAGCTTGTCCGCGCTGCAGCACACGAGGGCCGCGCCCGCGGCGATCGAGCGGCGGACGGGAGGCTCGCCGGCGAGCGCCTCCAGGCCCTCGGCCAGCACGCCCGAGCCGACGTCGTCGACGACGGGGACGCCGAGGCCGCAGAGCGCCTCGATCCCGACCTCCTCGACGAAGCCGACCGTCCGGAAGTTCGAGGGGTGGACCCGGAGCACCACGGCGTCGGGCGCCTCGCGCAGCGCCTGCCGGTAGTCGTCCAGGCGCGTGCGGTTCGTCGTGCCGACCTCGAGCAGCCGCGCGCCGGCCTGGGCGACGACGTCGGGCACCCGGAAGCCGCCGCCGATCTCCACGAGCTGCCCGCGCGAGACGACGATGGCTCCGCCCGGGCCGGCCAGCGCGGCGGCGGCCAGGAGGGTGGCCGCCGCGCCGTTGTTGACGACCAGCGCGTCCTCGGCGCCGGTCAGCTCGGTGAGCAGCCCGCGCACGTGGGCGTCGCGGGCGCCGCGCCGGCCGGTGGCCAGGTCGAGCTCGAGGTTGACGTAGCCGCGCGCGGCGTCGCGGGCGGCGTCCGCGGCCGCCGGGGCCAGCGGCGCGCGGCCGAGGTTGGTGTGGATGACGACGCCGGTCCCGTTGAGGACACGGCGCAGCGAGGGGCGCAGGTGCGCCAGCGCGCGGGCGACGAGGTCGGGCTCGTCGCGGGCGCCGTCGAGCAGCTCGGCGCGGCGGGCGGCCAGGACGGCGCGGGCCGCCGCGGTCGCCTCCGCCGAGGTGGGAGCGCGCTCGCCGGCCGTGGTCGCGGCGGCGACCTCCGCGGCCAGCCGGTCGACGGCGGGCAACGCGCGCAGCCGCTCGCGCACGGCGTCCGGGGCGATCATGCCGCCGTCCCGGTCCGGCGGCGCGAGCGCACGCGCGAGTCGTCGGGCAGCCGCCGCGTGACGCGCTCGGCGTCGAAGTGCTCGAGGAACGCCTGGGCCACCTTGCGCGACGCGCCGAGCTCGTCGCGCAGCCCGCCCAGCGTGATCGCGCCGTCGCGCTCGATGGCGGCGAGCACCGTGTCGCGGACCCGCGCGACGGCGTCGGCGTGCGCGTACAGGCGCCCGGACACCCTGACGGCCCGCCCGGCCGCGCGCAGCGCCCGCAGCGCGTCGTCGTCGCCGGCCAGCTCGGCCTCCGAGAGCATCGCGGGGCCCACCTCCCGCAGGCGGTCCTCCAGCGCGCGGACCGCCGGGGAGGCCGCGGGATCCGGCGCGCCGCCGGCCGGGGCGGCGGGCGCCGGCGTGGCGCGCTCCGCCGGCCCCGCCCCGGGCTCCGGCTCGCCGTCGCGCCGGCGCCGCAGGGCGGCCAGCACGTCGGGTCGCCTGCCGTGCCGCCGCGCCGCGGCGTCGAGCACCACGCCGCCGCCGAGGGTCGCCGGCGGCGAGGAGCGGCGGACGACGACGCGATCGCCGTCGGCGGCCAGCACCGGGCGGGCGAGGCGGAGCTGCCACAGGTCGGCCTCGAGCGCGACCAGGCGCCCCGGCGACTCGCGGGTGCCGTGGTGGACGTGGACCTCCTCGCCGTGCCGCGCGTCGTGCAGGGCCAGCGCGCAGTCCAGGACGGTCGTGGGCGCCAGGGCACCGGGGGCCGCCAGGGCGTCGCCGCGCGCGACGTCGCGCGCCTTGACCCCGGCGAGGTTCACCGCCACGCGCTGGCCGGCCTCCGCACGCTGGACCGGGGCGTCGTGGACCTGCAGGCCGCGCACGCGCACGGGCGTGCCGGCGGGCAGGAGCTCGAGGGCGTCGCCGCCGCACAGCGCGCCGGACCACAGCGTCCCGGTCACGACGGTGCCGCGCCCCTCGACGGTGAACGCGCGGTCGACGTGCAGGCGCGGGCGGCCGGGCGCCGCGGCGCGGCTCGGCAGCCGCGCCGCGAGCCGGTCGAGCGCGGCCCGCAGCTCGGCGAGGCCGGCGCCCGTGCGCGCCGAGCAGGCGATCACCTCATGCCCCGGCAGCAGCTCGGCGGCCGCCGCCGCGGCGCGCGCAGGGTCGGCCGCGTCGGCCTTGGTGATCGCGATGACGCCCTCGCGCACGCCGAGCCCCCGCAGGACTTCGGCGTGCTCGACGGTCTGCGGCATCACGCCGTCGTCCGCCGCCACGACCATCAGGAAGCCGTCGACGCCCGTCGCCCCGGCGACCATCGTGCGCACGAAGCGCTCGTGGCCCGGCACGTCGACCACCGACCAGCGGCGCCCGGATGGCAGCTCCAGCGGCGCGTAGCCGAGCACGATGGTCAGCCCGCGCTCGCGCTCCTCGGGCAGGCGGTCGGTGTCCACGCCCGTGAGCGCGCCGACCAGCGCGGTCTTGCCGTGGTCGACGTGACCGGCGGTGCCGAGCGTGAGCGGACCCGGGGCCGGCCGCTCCGCCGGGCCCGGGCTCATGCGGGCTCCGGCGGGGCGGGGGACGCGACGGAGCGGCGAAGGAGTCGAACCTCCCCGGCGCGGCAAGCGCGCCGCCGACGGCTTTGAAGGCCGTTCGGGGCACCGGCCCCGGGCCGCTCCTCGGGCGTGCGCCCGGCGCTGCGCGCCATCTCAGCGCACGTGGATCGTGCCCGCCCGGCCGGCGACGAGCCGGCCCACGACCGGCCCGGGCAGCGCCCCGGCGGCCTCGGCGGGCAGGGCGACCAGCAGGCCGCCCGAGGTCGTGGCGTCCGTGATCAGGCGCCGGCGCCAGGCCGGCACCTCGGCGGCGAAGGTCGTGAAGCCGTCCGCCCACTCCGCGTTGCGGCGGCTGCCGCCGGAGACGCCGGCGTCGTCGGCGAGCAGCTCGCGCACCCCGTCGATCGCCGGGACGGCCGCGGCGTCGACCTCCGCGGCCAGGCCGCTCTCGCGGCCCACGTTGTGCAGGTGGCCGAGCAGCCCGAAGCCCGTCACGTCGGTCATCGCGTGGGCCCCGGCGGCCAGCGCGGCCTCCGATGCGACGGCGTTCAGCTCCACCATCGTGGCCACGGCGCGGGCGAGCAGCGCGTCGTCGCCCGCCCCGCGCTTGCGGGCCGTGACGATCGCCCCGACGCCGAGCGGCTTGGTGAGGACGAGCACGTCGCCCTCGCGGCCGCCCGCGTTGGTGAGGATCCGGTCCGGGTGGACCGTCCCGGTCACGGCCATCCCGTACTTCGGCTCGTCGTCCTTGATCGAGTGCCCGCCGACGAGCATCGCGCCCGCCTCGCGGACCACGTCGAGCCCGCCGCGCAGGATCGCGCCGAGCACCTCCGGCCCGAGCTGCTCGAGCGGGAACGCGACGACGTTGAGCGCCGAGACCGGCGTGCCGCCCATCGCGTAGACGTCCGAGAGCGCGTTGGCCGCCGCGATGCGCCCGAAGTCGTAGGGATCGTCGACGAGCGGCGTGAAGAAGTCGATGGTCTGGACCAGCGCGACGTCGTCGGAGAGGCGGACGACCGCGGCGTCGTCGCCGGTGGCCGAGCCGACGATCAGCCGGGGGTCGTCCTGGGCCGGCAGGGCGCGCACGACGGGGAGCACGTCGGCGGCCGCGAGCTTGCACCCGCAGCCGGCCCCGGAGGCCAGCGAGGTCAGCGGGACCGCGGCAGCGGGCTGGGCGGCGAGGGCGGAGAAGGGTGGCATGGGCCGGTGCAGGGCACCATACCCACGGCCCTGCCCCGCCCATCCCGCGCCGGCTACTGGAGGGCGGCGGTCTCCCGGTCGCTCAGCGAGGTCGGCTGGTCGCCCGGCGCGCCTCGGGCGGCCTCTCCCGGCGTGGGACGGCCGTAGATGTACCAGTACATCGTGGCGACGAAGACGCCGGCGCCCACCGCGTTGCCGAGGAAGGCGAACGCCCAGTTCTCCAGCGTGTGGCCCCACGTGATCCCAGGGACGTGCGAGAAGATCGCGGCGGGCAGGAAGAACATGTTGGCGACCACGTGGTCGAAGCCCATCGCCACGAAGGCCATGATGGGGAAGAAGATCGCGAGGACCTTCCCGGCGATGTCGTCGGCGGCAAGGGCCATCCAGACGGCGAGGCAGACGAGCCAGTTGCAGCCGACCGCGCGCAGGAAGATCTGCCAGTCGGTCTCGGTGACCGACTTGGCGGTGGCGATCGACGCCAGGCGGGCCAGCGGCAGTGGCGCAGTGATCACCCCGGTCTCCTTGGCCAGGAAGTAGGCGACGAACAGGGACCCGAGCAGGTTCCCGACCAGGACGACGGCCCAGTTCAGGGTGAGCCGGCCGAGGCCGATCCTGCGCTCGAGCAGGGCGAGGGGCAGGAGCGCCATGTTGCCCGTCAACAGCTCCGAGCCGGCGATGACGACGAGGACCAGGCCGAGCGTGAACACGCCGCCGGTCACGAGCGTCTGCACCCCGCCCCACAGCTTCGGATCCATGCCGGCCGAGGCGACCACCGCGAGCAGGCCGGCGAACGCGATGTATGCACCGGCCAGGAAGCCCGCGACCAGCAATCGGTCCGGCGAGGTGTACGCCTTGGTCACGCCGGAGTCGACCCCCGCGGCGGTGATCTCGGGTGGTGTCTTGTACGACATTGCGACCTCCAGACGACGTAGACGTGCTCAGCGGTGCTGCACAACGACGACGGGGGTACCCGGATCCGGCTCCCCAACCGTCCCCCGGCCGCGGGCCATGCGCGCGACGGCCTCGTCGTCGCGCGCCGAGGCCGGGCCGGCGCCGACCCACGCGAAGCGGAAGCACAGCGCGGCGCCCAGGTAGCAGCCGCTCGCGAGGTGGTGCGTCCACGGGCCACCGCGCCGGCGGGCGAGCCGCAGGATGAGCCCGGCGCGGGCCAGCCATTTGGCGGTGCGGTAGATGCGGCCCGGGCGGCCCTCCTCCAGCACGTCGCCCAGGCGCCCGAGGCGGTGCTCGTTGACGGCTGACAGCACGAGCTCGGCGCACATCGCGCTCCGCTCCACGCGGCCGAGCGCCTCGCGCGTGGGGTGGCCCTCGGGCATCCCGCCGGCGACGAGCACGAGGCGCGTCGCCGATGCGCCGGCCAGCGTCGCGGTGGCGACGAAGATCGGGCCGAGGAGCAGGCGGCTGCGCGCCCACACCGGCACCGCCGTCGCCGCGAGCAGGACGCCGGTGTAGGAGCCCAGGTAGCCGCCGACGAGCGCGTTGGCGCCGCCGATGGCCTTGGCCGCCCGGGGCCGCCCGAGGACGTCGGCGGCGACGGACGCGGCCGACAGGTTGCCGAACAGCGTCAGGCACCACGCCCCGGCCGACATCGGCGACCGCGGCTTGAAGATGCGCAGCATGTTGTAGAAGCGCTCGGGGCGCCCCAGGTCCATGATGAGCAGGGGCGGGGAGGGGACCAGCGCGCCGAGGGCGACCTTGCGCGCCACGCGCGCCGAGCGCTCGTCGCCGGCGAGGTCGCACGCCAGCGCGACGAACGACGCGCCCGCGGCCATGCCGCCGAAGAAGAAGTAGAGCGGCACCTCCCAGGTCCAGACGGGAGCCTTCATCATCGGCCCCTGGACGATGGGCGGGACGTCGCCGCCGCGACCGCGCTCGTTGGCGGCCTCCACGAAGCCGTCGGGCGGCGCCTCGGCGCGCGCGTAGCGGGAGTCGCCCTTGAAGAGGTAGGACCAGCGGCTGTCGCCCCAGCCGCGCTGGTGCAGCGCGACGCCCTCGCCGTCCGCGCGCCGCCAGGAGGCCGGGCCGCCGGGGTGGCCCACGGCCGGCGTGGCGTCCCGACCGCCCTCGCGGGCGCGGTCACCGCGGCGTGCCTCGGCCACGCGCGAGGCCAGCGCACGGGCGCGGGCCGCCGCCTTCCCGCCGCGCGGCGGCGCCGGGTCGCCCGGCCCGGCGGCGCTCACCGCGCCCTCCGGCGCCGCAGCGTCCGGACCGCGTCGGGCACGATCGACAGCCCGGCGACCGCGGCGACGGCCACGCCGCGGTCGCGCCCCTTGGGCGCGAGGAAGGCCGCCGCGACGCCCACCGCGGCGAGGACGCCGGCGCCCAGCGCGGCGACCGTCGCCGGCACGACGTTCTCCTGGATCGGGGAGTCGGCCTGCGCGGGCAGGCCGAAGCGCTCGGGCGGCTCGGTGAGCAGGAAGAAGGCGCCGAGCCCGCCGGCGAGCTGCTCGCCCTCGCGGTCGCCGGCGCCGTACAGATAGGCCCCCTCGAGGCCCTTGTCGTGCAGGGCGGCGACGCGGCGGCGGGCCACGTCGACGAGCTCGTCGTAGGGGCCGAACTGGATCGAGTCGGTCGGGCAGGCCTTCGCGCACGCCGGCTCGAGCCCGTCCTCGAGCCGGTCGTAGCACAGGGTGCACTTCGCGGCGCGGCCGTCGACGTGGTCGCGGTCCACGACGCCGAACGGGCAGGAGGGCACGCAGTAGCCGCAGCCGTTGCAGACGTCGGGCTGCAGCACCACCGTCTCGAACTCCGTGCGGATGAGCGCGCCGGTGGGGCAGGCATCCATGCAGCCCGCGTTCGTGCAGTGCTTGCAGACGTCGGACATGAAGACCCAGCGGTCCATGTCGGCGACGGCCGCAGCGACGTCCACCTGGGGCGGGTGGGGTCCGGTCTCCCCACCGTCGGACGCGGCCAGGTCGACCAGGTCGGGGATCTCCTCCTCGGTCACGCCCCCGCCGGCGTCGGCCAGCGCGGCGGCCGGGATGTGCGGGAGCTGCCCGCCGGCGCCGCGCGCCAGCGCCGCGGCCGCCTCCTGCTTCTGGATGTCCGACGGCGCGAGCAGCTCGACGAAGCGCACGTGGCGCCAGGTCGCCGCGCCGAGCGACGCCGTGTGGTCGTAGGAGCCGCCGCGGCGGAACTCCGAGCCGTCGGCGGGCAGGTCGTTCCACTGCTTGCAGGCCACCTCGCACGCCTTGCAGCCGATGCAGACCGTCGTGTCGGTGAAGAACCCCATGCGGCCCGGGCCGGGCCGGCGGACGGAGATCTCACCCGGCGCGGCGTGCGTGCTCATGCGGTGGTCGACTTCCCGAGCTTCGGCTGCTCAGCGGGGTGGTTGTGGTCCGGCGCGGACTCGCCCCGCGGCGCCTTCCCGACACGCGAGGTCTCCGGGCTCGTGCGCCGGCCGGCCCGCACGTCGCAGGTGAAGGCCTTGGTGGTCTCGATGTTCGTGTTCGGGTCGCCCGAGAGGTGGAGCACGTCGTTGGCGCTGTCCCCGGTCGCGCCGCCGCCGTAGCCCCAGTGCCACGGGATCGCGATCTGGTGCAGCGTCCGTCCGGCGACGCGCAACGGCCGCATCCGCTCGGTCACCTTCGCGCGGGCCTCGATCTCCCCGCGCTCGGTCATCACGCACAGCCAGCCGCCGTCGTCGATGCCGCGCTCGGCGGCCAGGACGGGGTCGAGCTCGACGAACATCTCGGGCTGCAGCTCGGCCAGCCACGGGAGGTTGCGGCTCATCGCGCCCGCGGTGTGGTGCTCGGTGAGGCGGAAGGTGGTCGCGACGCACGGCCAGCGCGGGTCACCGGTGGCGTTGACCGGGTTGTCCGGGCGCTCCCACCGGACGGCCACCGGATTGGCGCCGCGCTCGGGGTAGAGCGCGTTGGGGACGGGCGACTCGACGGGCTCGTAGTGAGCGGGCATCGGCCCGTCGAGCAGGCCGCTCGGCGAGTACAGCCAGGCCCGGCCGTCGCCCATCATGATGAACGGGTCGTCGCCCGAGATGGCGTCCATCCCCCTGCCGCCGTCCTCTGGCGCGCGGTAGTCCGGACGCTTGTCCACCGGGAAGTCGGGCACGTCGTAGCCCGTCCACCTGCTCTGCTCCTCGTCCCACCACACGTACCGCTTGCGATCGGACCACGGCTTGCCCTGCGGGTCGGCAGACGCGCGGTTGTAGAGGATGCGGCGGTTGGCGGGCCATGCCCAGGCCCACTCGGGTGAGACCCAGCCGCCGGCCGGGTCGGTCACGTCACCCGGCTCACGGCGGCGGGCCTGGTTGACCCCCTCGGCGAAGATCCCGGAGTAGATCCAGCACCCGCAGGCGGTGCTGCCGTCCGCCTTCAGCTGCGCGAAGCCCGGCAGCGGCGCGCCGGTGGCGACGTCGTAGCCGTTGATCTCCCGCAGGACGTCCTCGGAGTGCGGCTCGCGCTCCGGGCCGTGCTCGGCGTAGTCCCAGTGCAGGTTGCGGATCGGCCAGTCCTTGTCCTCGGTGGAGTCCGCGTAGTGGGCCTTCACGCGCTTGGTGAGGTGGTGCATGAACCACAGCTCGCTGCGCGCGTCACCCGGGGCATCGAGCGCCTTGTCGCGCCACTGCACGAGCCGCTGGGTGTTGGTGAAGGTCCCCTCCTTCTCGATGTGCGAGGCGGCGGGCATGAGGAAGACCTCGGTCTCGATGTCCTCGGGGCGCACCTCCCCGGAGGCCACCTCGGGTGCGTCCTTCCAGAACGAGGCGGTCTCGATCTCCGCGAGGTCGCGGACGACCAGCCATCGCATGTTCCGCAGCGCACGGCGCATGAGGCCGCCGTTCTGCGAGCCGATCGCCGGGTTCTGCCCCATCACGAACAGGCCGTCCAGGCCGCCGTCGACGGCGCGCATCATCGTCGGGAAGTGGGCGTGGTTGCCCGTGATCTTCGGCAGGTGACCGAAGCCGTAGTCGTTCTCGGGCGTGGCGGCGGGACCGAACCAGGCCTTCAGCAGCGAGACGATGTACTGGTCGAAGTGCGACCACCACCCCCGGTCCGCGCCCCCGGACTTGATGTACGCGTCGAGCGTCAGCTCCGCCTCGCGGGCGCGCGGCATGTGCAGATAGCCCGGCAGGAGGTCGTAGAGCGTGGGGATGTCGCTCGAGCCTTGGATGGAGGCGTGGCCGCGCATGGCCATGATGCCCCCGCCGGGGCGCCCGATGTTGCCCAGCAGCAGCTGGAGGATCGCGCCGGTGCGGATGATCTGCACGCCGAGCGAGTGCTGCGTCCAGCCGACCGCGTAGCACAGCGCCGTGGTGCGCTCGCGCCCCGAGTTGGCGATCAGCGCGTCGGCGACCTCGCGGAAGGCCTCGGGGGTGATGCCGCAGACCTCCTGCACCATCGCGGGCGTGTACCGGGAGAAGTGACGGCGCAGGATCTGGAACACGCACCGCGGGTCCTGCAGGGTCTCGTCGCGCTCGATGGCGCCCTCGAGCATGCCGGCGCCCGTGTGCTCCTCGAAGGCCTGGCTGGCGTGCTCGCGCATGCCGGCGGCCGAGGCCATCTCGCCGCCCTCATAGCCCCAGCTCGAGCGGTCGTAGGTCCCGGTGTCGGGGTCGAAGCCGGAGAAGACGCCCGCGAGGTCCTCCGTGTCCTGGAAGCGCTCGTCGATGATCGTCGAGGCGTTCGTGTAGCTGACGACGTACTCGCGGAAGTAGGACTCCGTCTCCAGGACGTGGTTGATGATCCCGCCGAGGAACGCGATGTCCGTCCCGGCGCGGATCGGGACGTGCAGGTCGCTCACCGCGCTGGTGCGCCCGAAGCGCGGGTCGACGTGGATCAGCTTGGCGCCCCGCTCGCGCGCCTTCATCGCCCACCGGAACCCGACCGGGTGCGCCTCGGCCAGGTTGGAGCCCTGGATGAGGATGCAGTCGGCGTTGGCGAGGTCCTGCTGGAACGAGGTGGCGCCGCCGCGCCCGAACGAGGTCCCCAGACCGGGGACCGTGCTCGAGTGTCATATGCGGGCCTGGTTCTCGATCTGCACGGCGCCCATCGCCGTGAAGGACTTCTTGATGAGGTAATTCTCCTCGTTGTCCAGGGTCGCGCCGCCGAGGTGGGCGAAGCCGAGCGTGCGGTCCACGCGGTGGCCGTCGTCGTCGACGACCTGCCAGCCGTCCTCGCGCGCGGCGATGACGCGCTCGGCGATCATGTCCATCGCCGTCTCGAGGTCGAGGTCCTGCCATTCCGTGCCGCCCGGCGGGCGGTAGCGCACCTTGGTGAGGCGGCCGGGCTGCTGGACGAGCTGCCGCGAGGCCGAGCCCTTGGGGCACAGCGTCCCCTGGTTGATCGGCGAGCGCGGGTTGCCCTCGATGTCGACGAGCTCGCCGCCCCGCGTGTAGACGACCTGGCCGCAGCCCACCGCGCAGTAGGGGCAGACCGACTCCGTCGCCTCCAGGCCGGAGATCCGCGCGCCGGCGCGCTTTGTCCTACGGGACACCGCCGCGGGCCCCATGCCCCAGTCCGCGGCCCGGCCCACCACGGGAAGCTGGCGCAGGCGCTGAAAGTGCTCGGGGCGGCCCATCGAAGATGTTCTACCGGCTGAGGTGGATTCTGAACCCCGCGTGCCGGATGTCGGCACGCCCTGACACCGTGGCGGCGACGCGCCACGTTCACTTCACCAGCGCGTCAACAGCTCCGGGTCAGGACTCACCTCGCTTCACCACAAAGAAAGACGGCCGGTCGCACTTGTGGAGTGTCACTGCACGCCGCTCGCGTCCGGCGTATCGTTCAACTCCGTACTCGCCCGCAAGGAGCAACCATGGCCACACTGGACTACCGCGACGCGATGCAGTCGCGCGTCACCGAGCTCAACAAGCTCATCACCGATCTCACCAGCGAGCGTGACCGCCTCGAGCAGGCGATCGCCCTCGTGCGCGACGCCTCACCGAGCGACGGCGGTCCGGCCCCGAGGGCGGGCCGCCGGGCGGGCGGAGGTCGGCGTCCTGCGGCGTCCTCGGCGCGCACCACGGCACGGCGTTCGCGCACCGCGTCACGCACCGCCGCGAAGGGCCGCGGCTCACGCACCCCGGGCGTCTCGGAGGCGATCCGGCAGATCATCGGCGAGCATCCCGGCCTCACCGCCGCGCAGGTCGCCGAGCGGGGCGGGCTGAAGCGCGCGTCGACGGCGACGGCGATCTCCAAGCTCGTGCGCGCCGGCGCCGCCGAGCGCGACGCGCAGGGCGGCCTCACGCTGACCGCCTCGGGCAACGGAGGCGGCGCCGCCTCCTGAGCCGGGCTCAGCTCGTCTCGTTCTGGTTCACCGAGCTGGGCGGCGTGCCGGCGCCGCGCCCTCCGCTGCCCGGGCCCCGCACGGCCGATGTCTGCATCGTCGGCGCGGGGCTCACCGGGCTGTGGACGGCCTACGAGCTGCGGCGGGCCGATCCGTCCGCCGACGTCGTCGTGCTGGAGGCCGAGGTCGCCGGCTTCGGCGCGTCGGGGCGCAACGGCGGCTGGGTGTCGGGCGAGCTCGCCGGGTCGCGCGCGCGGTGGGCGGCGCGGTCCTCGCGCGACGCCGTGCAGGCGCTGGACCGCGCGATCCGCGAGGCCGTCGACGAGGTCGGCGCGGTCGTCGCGCGCGAGGGCATCGAGTGCGCGTTCCACAAGGGCGGCTCGCTGCACGTCGCGCAGACCCCGCTGCAGCTCGAGCGCCTGCGCGCGGTCGTCGCCGACGACCGCGCCTGGGGGCTCTCGGAGCACGACAGCAGGCTCCTCGACGCACGCGAGGCCGCGGCGCGCGTCGCCGTCGCCGGCGTCGCCGGCGCCCACTTCACCCCGCACTGCGCGCGGGTCCAGCCCGCGGCGCTCGTCCGCGGCCTGGCCGCCGCCGCCGAGCGCGCGGGGGCCGTGGTCCACGAGGCGACGCGGGTCACGTCGATCGAGCCCGGCGTCGTGCGCACCGAGCACGGCGACGTCCGCGCCCCGCTCGTGGTCCGGGCCACGGAGGGCTACACCGCCGACCTGCCCGGCGCGCGCCGCGAGGTCCTCCCGCTCGGCAGCTCGATGCTCGTCACCGAGCCGCTGGACGAGGCGACCTGGGCGCGGCTGGGGTGGGCGGGGGCAGAGACGCTGCTGGACGGGCAGAGCCTCTACGCCTACCTGCAGCGCACCGCGGACGGCCGGATCGCGATCGGCGGGCGCGGCGTCCCCTACCGCTGGGGCTCGGCCACGGAGCGCGAGGGCGTCGTGCCCGCGGCGACGGTCGACGCTCTGCGCCGCCGCCTCGGCCGGCTCTTCGCCGGCCTTGGGGACGTCGCGGTCGCCGACGCGTGGCACGGCATCCTCGGGGTGCCGCGCGACTGGTCGCCGCGGGTGTGGCTCGACCCGGCGACGGGCATCGCCTCGGCCGGCGGCTACGTGGGGGAGGGTGTCGCCGCGGCCAACCTCGCCGGGCGCACGCTGCGCGACTTGCTGCTCGGGCGCCGCACCGAGCTGACCGCGCTGCCCTGGGTCGAGCCGCCGGGCCGGGCCTGGGAGCCCGAGCCGCTGCGCTTCGCCGGCGTCCGCGGCGTCCACGCGCTCATGGCCGCCGCGGACCGCCGCGAGGCCCGCACCGGCCGCGCGTCCGCGCTGGGCCGGCTGGCCGCGCGCGTGGCCGGCCGCTGACGCAGCTTCACGAGCTCGCCAGCGGCCGCGTGCCGCAGCGCGTGAACCACGGCAGGACGCCCAGCGTCGCGGACACGGTGCGGACGGCGGGACCGCGCAGCGCCGCACCGGTCCCCGCCCGCCGCCAGCAGCCGCGGGGGAGGACCACGCGCCGGGACGTCGCGCCCTGCTGGACGACGGGGGCGACGAGCAGGTCGTTCCCGAGCATCCACGCCTGGTCCTCGCGCGCGGCCCGCGCGTCGCCGGGCGCCGCGAGCCACAGGGGCCGCGTCGGCGGCATCCCCGTCCGCGTCCCGGTGTGCCACAGGCGCAGGATGAGGCGCTCGGCCCGCTGGTGCAGGCGCGTCAGCCGCTTGTAGATCCGGACGGTCTCGGTGTCGTAGCGCCACGGCGTGTGGGTGCCGGCGAGCAGCGAGCCGTGCAGACGGAAGAAGGGCGTCAGCGCCGTGAGCTCCGCCCAGCGCAGGAAGAGCTCCTTGGTGGTGGCCGGCGAGTTCAGGTCGAGGTAGCCGCCGATGTCGGTCGAGAAGCCGAACGCGCCGCCCACCGCGCGGTTGAGCATGTCCGGGATCACGGAGGCGATCCCGGAGGAGCGCGTCCAGTCCGTCGTCTCGTCCCCGGGGAAGTTGCCGCCCTCGTAGGCCGCGCTCCCGGGCCGGCCGAGCCCGCCGGCGCGGGTGAAGAAGAAGATCCGCCGGCCCGGGTGGGCGCGCTCGTAGGCGTCCAGCACGTGGCGGGTCGTGCGGTCGTAGATCGTCGCGTACCGGTTGTGCATCGCCAGGCCGCGCCGGCCGTCGTGGAAGCGCATGGCGGGCATGACCTCCTCGCCGAAGTCCTGCATGAAGCCGTCGGCGCCGAGGTCGAGCGCGCTCTGCAGGCGCCGTGCCCACCACGCCCGCGTCGCGGGGTTGGTGAAGTCGAGCAGGACCGACGTGCCGCCGAACGAGTTGCCGAACGTGTACGGCTCTCCGGCGGCGGTACGCGCGACCAGGCCGCGCTTGATCGCCACGTCGTAGAGGCCCGCCGTCTCGGTGCCCGCGACGTCGTCGGAGACGAAGGCGCGGAAGTAGACGAGCGCGCGGATCCCCCGCCGGTGCAGCTCGCCGATGAGCTCGCGGACGGTCGCGGCGGGCAGGATGCCCCAGCCCTCGATCCGGTAGGCCCGCAGCGGGAGGTGGTAGCGGTCGATGTCCCGCAGGTCCTGGCGGACCTTGGCCTCGTAGGACGCCGCGGTCTCGCCGAGCGCCGTCGCGCGGTCGAGCGTCGGGCCCACCGCCCAGGCCGGCGGGACCGGCTGGCGCCCGGTGATCGCGGTGAGCGTCCGGATGGCCCGGGGCGCCGGCCCGGGTGTGACGACGTAGTCCAGCTGCCGGGCCGCCACGTCGGCCTGCCACGCGCGCGGCTCGTCGGGGGCGGCCAGGCGCCAGCGGGCGAGCTCGGGGCGGTCGAGCAGGAAGCCGTAGCCCTCCGAGGAGACGAACGAGCTCTGCGGGTAGTAGGCGGCCTGCGGGCCGTTGGGGTAGAGCAGCGTCCCGGACTCCGATCCGGGCACGTCGAACGGGGCGGCGTCCACGCTCTCCTCCGCGGCCCAGCCGTAGAACGACGCGCCGCGCTGGTCGATCCCGGAGTGGACGCCGCCGAAGCCGTGGAACGCCTCGCGGGCGGGCGCCTCGAAGGAGTCGGACATCCCGACGACCCCCGTGCTCGGGGACGGGCGCACACGGACGTGCAGCGCGCCGCCGCGGTCCGGGCCGACGGTGACGACGAGCAGACGGCCGGAGGGATCCGTGGTCGACACCACGAGGCGGACGCCGCCGTCGGGCGTGCGGCGGGTCGAGCGCACCGCGCGTGCCCGGTAGACGGTGCCCGTGCGCACGCTCGTCAGCAGGTTGCCCGCCCACGTCCCGCGCTCCTGGGTCGTCGTCGTCTCCGTGCCGACCGTGAACGCGAGCGGCGCGTACAGCGTCTCCTGCAGCGGCGGGCCGTAGCTCGCGGCAAGCGGCGGCGGTGGCGGCGCGACGCGCAGGCTGCGCCGTGCGGACGACTGCTCGGAGAGGTGCTCGGTGAGGACCTGGCGACCGGCCCGGTCGGTGAAGGTCAGCCGGAACGGCGAGCGGCTGACCACGACGCGCCCCTGCGCGGTCTCCACCGTCGCGGCCCGGTCCTGCGTCGCGGCCCCCGCCGCCGGCGCGGCGGCGCCCGCGACGACGAGCGCCAGCGCGACGAGGGTGGACCGGACCCGGGCGCTCCCCATGTCTGACAACGCTACATGTCCGATACGGAACTGACAACGCCGTATGCCAGACTTGGCGCTGTGTCCCCGTCGACCGCACGACACACCGTCCGCGGGCGCTACGGCGGCCGCAGCGCCGAGGAGCGCCGCGCCTCGCGGCGCGCGCGGCTCGTCGCCGCCGGCGTGCAGACCATCGGGACCCGGGGCTACGCGGCCACGACGGTGCGGGACGTGTGCCGCGAGGCCGGCCTGACCGAGCGCTACTTCTACGAGTCCTTCGGCGACCGCGAGGCGCTGCTGCTCGCGGTCTACGACGAGGTCATCGGCCGGGTCGCCCGCGCGGTCCTGACGGCCCTGGAGCCGGACGAGCGCGATCCGGCGAGGCGCATCCACGCCGGCGTCGCCGCGTTCGCGGGCACGCTCGCCGGCGACGCGCGCCTGGCGCGCATCCAGCTCTTCGAGGTGGTCGGCGTGTCGAACGCCGTCGAGGCGCGCCGCCGCGCGGCGATGGCGCTCTTCGCCGGGGTGCTGCGGACCGTGGCGGCCGACCTGGAGCCCGCGCTGCTCGAGCTCCCCGCGGGGCTGCGCGGCACCGCGGAGACCATGCTCGTGGGGGCGTGCCACGAGGCCGTGGTCGAGTGGTCGCTGACGGGGGCGGCGGTGCCCGTGGGCGACCTCGTCGACCAGATCACCCAGGTCCTCGTCGCCACGCTGCGCGGCCTGCGGCCCGGTTGAGTCAGCCCTCGAGCTCCCGCGGCACCACGGTGAGCCGGCGCTCGAGGCCGTCGCGCAGCAGCACCAGGCGGACCTGGGTGCCGATGACCTCCTCCTCCATCAGGCGCTGGACGTCCTGCACCCCGGCCAGGCGCCGGCCGTCCGCCTCCAGCAGGAGGTCGCCGGCCCGGAGCCCGGCTCGCGCGGCGGGGCTCTCGGCCATGACCTCGACGACCTCCACGCACGGCGCGTCGCCCCAGGCCGCGCGCATCGCGGGCGGCAGTGGCCGGGGCGCCCCGGCGATGCCGAGCGAGCCGCGGCGCACGCGGCCCTCCCCGACAAGCGCGCTGATGACCCGCCGCGTGACGGCGTTGATCGGCACGGCCAGGCCGAGGCCGACCCCCGCCACCGCGGTGTTGATGCCGACGACACGGCCGCTCGCGTCCACCAGCGCGCCGCCGGAGTTGCCCGGGTTCAGGGCGGCGTCGGTCTGGATGACGTCGTCGATGGTCCGCACCGCCGTGCCCGCGCGGGCGGGCAGCGAGCGGCCGAGGGCCGACACGACCCCCGCAGTGACCGATCCCGCGAAGCCGTTCGGGTTGCCGATCGCCACCACGAGCTGGCCGACGCGCAGGTCGCCGGCGTCCCCGAGGCGCGCGGCATCCAGGTCGCCGGCCTCCGTCCGCAGGACGGCCAGGTCGGTCAGCCGGTCGCTGCCCACCACGGCGAACGGGATCTCGCGCCCGTCGACGAACGACGCACGGCCGCTGCGCCCGCCGGCGCTGCGCCCGGCGACGACGTGCGCGGAGGTCAGCAGGAGCCCGTCCGGGCTCAGGACGACGGCGCTGCCGGCGCCGGCCGGGACCTCGCCGCCGCCGCGCACGCGGCGCAGCACGCGCAGGTTGGCCACGGACGGCGCGAGCGCCTCCGCGACCCCGACGACCGTGCGCGAGTAGGCGTCGAGCGCCTCCGCGCTGCGGCGGCGCGCCTCGGCCGCCTCGAGCTCGCTCGTGGGGGACTGGCCGTCAAGGGTGTCCGGCATCACGCTGCCTCCCCGAGGACGACGTCGAGCTCGCGGGCCTCGGTGCCGCGCACGACCGCGAGGGCGAGGGGACCAGGGCCCGCCGCGTCGAGGACCGCGTAGAGGTCGTCGACCCCGGGCGTCGCCCGGCCGGCGGCCTGCACGATGAGGTCGCCGCGGCGCAGCCCCGCGGCGGCCGCGGGGCTCCCGTCCGCGACGCCCTGGACGAGCAGCCCCTCCTGCTCCGGCAGCCCGACGGCGGCGCGCAGGCGGCGGGCGAGTCGCGGCGGCGCCAGGGCGACGCCCAGGCGCGGCGGCGCGGCGGCCTGCCCGCGCGCCAGGGCGTCGGCGCGGGCGGCGAGCGCCGCGGCCGGCCAGGCCAGCAGCAGGCCTCCGCGCTGGCGAACGGCGTTGAGGCCGAGCAGGCGCCCCTCGGGGTCGACGAGCGGCCCGCCGCCCGCGCCACGGGGCAGCGGGGCGGTGTGCTCGATGGCGCCCTCGATCAGCCGCCCGCGCGGGCCGCGGACCGCGCGCGGCGCGCAGGCCACGGCGCCCGCGGTGACGCGCAGCCCCTGACCGGCCGGGTCGCCGAGGGCGACGACGGGGGCGCCGATGCCCAGCGCGTCGCCGCCCGTCGCCCACGCGACCGGCGCCACGCCCTCGGTCGCGACGTCGAGCAGGACGAGGTCGACGTCCCAGTCGGTCCCCAGCACCTGGCCGGTGGCGCGGCGCCCGCCGCCGAAGCGGACCTCGACCTCCGCGGCATGCACCGTGCGCGCGAGCGTCGCCACGCGGTCGGGACCGACCACCACGCCCGAGCCACCCCGTGCGCCCCGCCCGAGCCCTACGACCGCCGGGCCGACCTGCGTCGCCACCCGCTGCACCGTTCCGTCCTGCATATCGTCCTCCATAGTCACTTGCAACTTGCAAGTGACCCTACCAGGCGGAGCTACGATGCGGGCATGGCCACCCCGCCCGCACCGCCCGGCCGCCCCGGCGACCTCGCGCCGCTCGACCGGGCGCTGGCCGCGCTCGGCGACCGCTGGTCGCTGCTCGTGGTCGCCGCGCTGCTCGACGGGCCGGGGCGCTTCGGGGAGCTGCAGGAGCGCGTGCCCGGCATCGCGCCGAACACGCTGAGCGCCCGGCTGCGCGCCCTCGAGGGGCTCGGCGTCCTGATCGCCGAGCCGTATCACCGGCGCCCGCCGCGCTTCGAGTACGCGCTCACGGCGCTCGGGCAGGAGCTCGCGGGGCCGCTGCGGATGCTCGCGGACTGGGGGAGCCGGCACGGCGGCGAGGTGGCCGGCGCCGGCCCCCGCCACGAGCTCTGCGGCACCGCGCTGGAGGCCCGCTGGTACTGCCCGTCGTGCGACGCGGTGGTGGCCGGTGAGGACGGGAGCACCGTGCCGGACGACGCGCCCTACTACGCCTGAGGCCGGCTAGCCGATGCCCGGGAGGGCTCGACCGCCGGGCGTCGAACAGCCGGAGTAGGGGTCCCGTAGCTCGAAACGAAAGTTAGGTCGATGCGCTCGAAGTTCGTCGTCGTCGAGGATCAACCAGGCACGTGGCTGTGGCGCCTCGTGGACGAGGACGGCGAGGAGGTGGGGCGATCTGCCGGCTCGTTCACGTCGCCGCTCGCTGCCGAGCGGGCGGCGGAGTCGGCGCGCGGGCTGGCGTCGGCGGCCGCCGTCACGAGCGCGCGCGACGCGGCGCGTGAGGCCCCGCGGCCCGCGCCGGAGCCCGCGCCCCGTGCCGTGGTGCCGCCCGAGCCGGAGCCCGCCGAGCAGTCCATGAACATGGTCTTCCGCAGGCTCGTGCAGGCCAGCCGCGCGCGCACGCAGCCCTGAGCTCCCGCCGTGGTCAGGCCGTGCCGAGGCGCTCGGACGCCGCGGCACGGACGAGCTCGTCCACGTGGGCGAGCTTGTCCACGACCGCCGGCGCGAGCACGAACGGGTACAGGTCGCCCGCGCCCATGCTGCGGTTCAGCGCGTTGAGCGCGTAGGTCAGCGGCAGCCAGGCGTCGAGCATCTCGTTGACGTCCGCGGGCGGCGCCGCGCTCACCGGTCCGGTGCGCAGCGGCGCGCTGTCGGTCGTCGGGACCGCGGGCCCGTCGACCCGCACCCCGTAGGCGGCCGCCGTCTGCAGCGCGTCGCGGATGTGCAGGTAGTGGGCGAAGGTCTCCGCCCAGTCCTCCCACGGGTGCATGGTCGCGTAGGCGCTCACGAAGCGCTCCGGCCAGTCGGGCGGGGCGCCCTGGGCGTAGTGGCGGTCCATGGCCTGCTGGTAGTCCGCGCGCTCGTCGCCGAAGACGGCGCGGGTGCGCTCCTGCTCGGGCGAGCCGTCCGGGACGAGGACCGCCTCGTAGTAGTGGCCCACCTCGTGGCGCAGGTGCCCCAGGACCGTGCGGTAGGGCTCGTGCAGCTGCTGCCGCATGCTCTCGCGGTGGGCGGGGTCGGTCTCCGCGAGATCGAGCGTGATCAACCCGTCCGCGTGCCCGGTGACCACGCCGCCCCCCGCCCCACCGGCGCTCGAGAGGAGGTCGAACCTCAGGCCGCCGACGGCGGTGCCCGCTCCCGTGACCGGCAGACGAAGCTCCCCGAGCTCGAACAGCAGGCGCCGCTTGGCGGCCTCCGCCACCGGGAAGCCGGCGAGGCCGGCGGTGTCGCCGTCGGCCGGGCGCGTGCGCGTCCGACTGCACGACGCGCACAGCGCCCCGCGTTCGTCCACGAGCCCGTTGCAGGCCGCGAGCTCGCGGTTCGCGCACCGGTGGCGGCCGGTGAGGGCGACGATCTCCCGCCGGTCCCAGTCCAGCCCGAGCTCGGTGCCGCAGTGCAGGCAGCGGGTCGCCTCGAAGGGCACGAGGCGGCGGCACGTCGGGCAGGAGAAGGCGCGCATGTCGCTGGGTTGTCGCAGATCGGGCGGCGCAGCGGCGGGCCGGAGACCGGCTTGGAGCGCCGCGGCGCCCGGTAGCATCGCGCCGCGTGAACGTGCAGCCTGGGACATCAGCGATCGACGATCCGCAGGCTCAGCTCAACGCGAGGCGCTGGTCGCGCGGGAACTTCGTCCGCGAGTACGCCAACCGCACGCTGCGTCCCGTGGAGGTCGTCGTCCTCGCACGCCACCACGACGGCCTCTCGGGCCGGGTGCTGGAGCTGGGCTGCGGGGCCGGGCGCCTGACGGGCTACCTCGCCGAGCTCGCCACGGCGGTCCAGGCCATCGACGTCTCGCCGGCGATGGTGGCGCATGTGCGGCGGTCCTACCCGTCGGTGGCCTGCAGCGTCGGGGACCTGCGCGACCTCTCGGGCATCGCCGACGCCGCGTTCGACGCGGTGGTCGCGCCGTTCAGCGTGCTCGACGTGCTCGACGACCCCGAGCGCCGGCGCGTGCTCGACGACGTGCACCGCATCCTCGTCCCGGGCGGGATGTTCGTGATGTCCTCGCACAACCGGGCCTTCGCGCCGCGGCTGCGCAAGCCGCGCTGGGTGCTGGCCCGCACGCCGGGCGGGATGGCGGTCAAGCTCCTGCGCTTCCCGCGCCGCCAGCGCAACCACCGCCGGCTCGTGCCGCTCGAGCGCTGCGAGCCCGGCTACGCCGTGATCAACGACGACGCCCACGACTTCCAGCTCCTGCACTACTACGTCGGGCGCGATGCCCAGGCGCAGCAGCTCTCCGAGCACCGCTACGCGCTGGTGGAGTGCCTCGACCTCGAGGGCCACCGCGTCGCCGCGGGCGAGACCGGGGAGGACTCCGTCGAGCTCCACTACGTCTCGCGCGCGACCTGACCTGACGCCCTCGGCCGCGGCGGCGGCCAACCGGCGTCGCAACGCCGGCGGGCGACGGCGGCGACGGCGCCGCTGGCGGCCGGCGCGCGCGTCGCTGTGGCGCCTGCTCGACGCGCACGTGCGCGACGGCGCGCGGGTGGCGGTGGTCGGCGCGGGCAACGGCGACGACCTGCCGCTCGGCGCGCTCGCCCGGCGCGCAGCGCGCGTCGACCTCGTCGACCTCGACGCCGCCGCCGCGCGCCGCGCGCGCCGGCGGCTCGTGGCCGGGCGCCGCCGCGTGCGCGTCCTCGGTGAGGACGTCACGCTCGGGGCCGCCGACGCCGTGGTCGCCCGTGCCCTCGGGGCCGCGGCGCCCCCCCGGCTCCCGGCGCCCGTGCCCGTCGGGGACGGGCCCTACGACGTGGTCGTGGCCGACGCGGTGCTGACACAGCTGCTCTACCCCGCGCTGCTCGACACGGGGCTGCCGGGGGCGGCGATCGACGACGTCCTGCTCCGCGACGGGCAGGCGCTGACCGACGCGGTGGTGGCCCGGCTGCTCGCGTCGACGGCGCCGGGTGGCGTCGTCGTCCTGGTCCACGACGCGCTGGGCTGGTGGGAGGGGCACCCGCAGCCGTTCGCCCTCGGCGACGTGCTCGCCGCGGCCGGGCACGGACCGGATGCGGCGCTCGCGCTCGTGCGCCGCGGCCGGCCGCCCTACGGCTGCGACCCGCACGCCGCCCTGCGGCGCGCGGGCGCCGAGCTGCTGGCCACCGAGCTCTGGCGCTGGCCGTTCGCCGCGGGGGTGGACTACCTGGTGTGCGGCCTCGTGGCACGGGGGCGCCGGGCCAGTGAGCTAGACTGCGGTGCGTAGGACGAGCCAGGCGCGCCACGAGGGCGCCGCCGGCTCCAGCCCGGTGCAGGCATCGAAGCCGAGCCGGGGAAAGGAGGAGCGCCCATGCGCTTCCTATGCCGAGGCTGCCTGCGACTCTGGGCCGCTGAGCGCGTCACACAACGGGCGAGCTGCCCGCACTGTGGTGGCGTCCTCACCGCCCGAGCCGCCTGAGAGCACCCCCGGGGCCCGGCGCACTACGCCGCCGGGCCCCGAGGCAAGGGCTCGCGGGCAGGCCCGATGACCCGCAGCCCTGTCGCCACCGCCGGCCCGACGAGCAGCGCGAAGGCCAGCGTGCCGACGCCGACCGTCCCGCCGAGCGCGGCGCCAGCCGCCAGCGCGGTCAGCTCGATGCCGCCGCGCAGGAGCGCCAGCGGCCGGCCAGTCCGCGCGTGCAGCCCCAGCATCAGCCCGTCGCGCGGCCCGGGTCCGCGTGCCGCGCCGAGGTAGAGGCCGCTGCCGACGCCGACCAGCGCGATGCCGGCCGCGAGCTCGCCGATCCGCACGGCGAGGGGCGCGGGGCCGAGCAGCGACAGCGTCGCGTCGAGCGACACGCCGACGAGGACGGCGTTGAGCAGCGTGCCGATCCCTGGCCGGACCTGCAGCGGGATCCAGATCGCCAGCAGCGCGAAGGAGAGCACGATCGTCGCCTCGCCGACCGACAGCGGCGTCTGACGCTCGACGCCCTGCGCGAGCACCGTCCATGGCGAGGTGCCGAGGCCGGCCGCGACGACCAGGCCCTCGCCCGCGCCGAACACCCAGAGGCCCGCGAGCAGCCGGACGAGCACGCGCGGTGGTGTGCGCCAGAGCGTCGCTGGTGGGATGCCGACGGCGCGCGCCACCCACCCGACCCTATCCATGGGCTCGCGTGAGATGCTCAGTGCATGGAGCTCGAGGAGGCGGTGGTGGTCGTCACGGGCGGGGAGTCGGGCATCGGCCGGGCGCTCGCGCTGCGGGCGGCCGAGGAGGGCGCGCGCGGCGTGGTCGTCGCCGACCTCGACGCCGACGGAGCTGCGGCCGTGGCGGCCCAGATCGGCGCCCGCGGGCTCGGCGTGAGCTGCGACGTGGCCGAGGACGCCTTCGGCCCCATCGACCTCTTGTGCGCCAACGCGGGCGTGGCGATCGGGACCGACCTCACGACGCCGCTGGAGGACTGGGAGCTCGCCTTCGACGTGAACGTGCGGGCGCACGTGCCGGCCGCGCGGCACCTCGTCCCCCGGTGGCTCGAGCGCGGGAGCGGCTGGTTCCTCTCCACGGCCTCGGCCGCCGGGCTGCTGACCCAGATCGGGTCCCGGCGCAAGGCCGACGACTACGACCGGTGGCTGAAGGGCATGCGCCGTCTGCAGTCCGCCATCACCCCCGCCTGACGTGCAGCCCGGCCCCGTCCATCTCACCGTCTCGGACCTCGACCGCTCCGTCGCCTACTACGAGCGGGTCGGCCTGCGGGTGCTCGAGCGCGGCGGTCGCACGGCCCGCCTGGGCGCCGGGGACGTCCAGCTGCTGCAGCTCGACGAGCTCGCCGGCGCCCGCGCCGCGCCGCGCGCCACCGGCCTGTTCCACTTCGCCCTGCTGATGCCGACGCGCGCCGCGCTGGGTCGCTGGCTCGCGCACGCCCTGCACGGGGAGATCGCCCTGACCGGCGCCTCCGACCACGAGGTCAGCGAGGCGCTCTATCTCCGCGACCCGGACCACCACGGGATCGAGATCTACGCCGACCGTCCGCGCGACCGCTGGCGCGGGGCCGACGGCGACCTGCTCCTGACGACCTTTCCCCTCGACCTCGAGGACCTGCTCGGCGCCGTCGACGAGCCGGGCTTCGAAGGGCTGCCCGACGGCACGCGGATGGGCCACGTGCACCTGCAGGTCGCCTCCGTGCCCGACGCCGTC